>NZ_JAHKQX010000004.1:0-340103 GCF_019345515.1 Shewanella sp. NKUCC06_TVS
GTTAGGTATCATAGCCTCTGCGGTTGTTACGTTTGTTGCATTACTTATCGTCTTAATCATTCTCGGCATTCGTTTCGGTGAACCATTAAATATTATCTATGTAAAAGAGGGTGTCCTCGAAGACTACAAGCAAACCAACATAGGTCAGGCGTTTGATAAATGGACGCCTTGCGCCAACACGGCTTGGGACGAGCAACAAGCCAGTAATGGCATTACCACAGTGGTATATACCTGCAATATGAAGCTGAAACACTTCAAACAAGTGGGTCAAAAAGCCTCTGAGGCAGTAACTGGAAAAGTCGATGAAGCCTTTATCTCTCAGGTCACACGCGCATCATTGACGATTCAGTTTCTCATCAATCTCGACGATACCTTTGAAGTGAATACTGCAAAGTGGCAACTGTCATTGGGAGAAGGTAAAGAGTACACCCCGTATATCACCGCCAACAATGCCCTAGATGACATCTACAGTAACTCACTCAACAAGGCTATCGGCGAAATATTCACACCAGAAAACATCCTCCTCAATCAAGTAACGAAGTAATCATCACAACCAACCGCCTGCTTTAATCAGGACCACATAACAGGGAACACCTATGAATAAGTGCATACACGCAAACATCAAACTCGCCATAAAGTCGATAAAGACACCGCCATCAAAGGCAAACACACTGCTTTTGAGCATAGTCGCAGCAACATTACTCGCTGGCTGTGGCGGCTCGGAGGGTGACAGCAACGATGACAACGGACAAGTCGCCCCAACGGTCTACAGTATCCCCGCGACGGCAAGCCTTGGCGGAAAAATCAGCCCAGCAATCAACATGGTTGAATCGGGTCATGCAACCACCTTCACCGTGACCCCCGATACCGGCTATCAAATCGATGATATCAGTGGTTGCGGCGGCGCATTAACTCAAAACAGCTATACAACAGCAGTCATAAATGCCCAGTGTGCAGTCACCGTATCTTTCAAACTCAGCACGTATAACATCACAACGCAGGTCAGTACGGGCGGCAGTATCAACCCAGAAAGCATGAATGTAGGGTTCGACACTAATGCCAGCTTTACTATCTCAACGGACATCGGCTATCAAATTGAATCCGTCACAGGCTGTAACGGTACGCTCAATAACAATGAATACACCACAGGAACAGTGACATCGGGCTGCCAAATCAACGCTACATTTACCCCAACTGGTGATGGTTCGCTTGCTACGCGTTATCTTGATAATGGCGATGGCACCATTACAGACTTGCAGTCCAATCAGATGTGGATGCGTTGCAGTATCGGGCAAACATGGCAGAACAAGAGTTGCCAAGGTAAGGCAAGCAGCTTCACTTGGGCAGTTGCAAACGCAATGTCATACTCAGATGGTAATTACTCCGATTGGCGCTTACCGACAAAAGATGAGCTGAATTTACTCACTTACTGCTCATCAGGCAAACCAAGATATTGGAAAGTTGGCGATGGGGTATGCGAGGGTGATTTTGACAGTCCAGTTATTGCACAAGCTGCGTTTCCACAAACTCCCGCCGCACCATTCTGGACATCTACCGCAAGCGGCAATTTTATCAATATTGGGTATGCATGGAATATTCATTTTGCACATGGATACGGGGGTTGGAATTCCTCAGTCGTTAACATGCATGTTAGGTTAATAAGAAACGTATCTAAGAAATAACAACAGCCAATCAGGTAGGCATTGCAGGAAAGCGCAGCAATGCCTACCGCTTCTAGTCCAAAGATTACCTTTGAAATGAATACCTTTCTGTAAATAAGAAACTGGCAATATCAATAAGCCATTGTCCTCTCATACCCTCGCCATTGGATGGTTTCAAATGATAGGATACCTACATAAAACTCAGGAGCTTGAAATGACACACTATAAACGCGAGTTTGGTGAAGACTTTAATTTAGGCTTTAACCTCGCTGATTTCCCTTGGTTAACAGATAAGAGCTGGCACAATGACGTCAGCCCAAGCTTTACCTTTAAAGCAGGTTCTCAGTACCTTGTCCTTTGGGTCGACTATGAAGAACCTGATAGTCGCGAACTTGGGCAAGAACGCTACCTTGTGATGACGGCGATCAACGAAGGCACAGAGACTGACCCAGAAATCTACACGGGTGAGGATAGCGAAGTAGTATTGGCGACTGAAAGCCCCTCTGAATTAACGGCATATCTGAGACAGCTAGCCTCAGCCCATTAATCATGTAACAACAATCAAGATGGATTTCGTAAAGGCTATTGCAAGCACTTGAATCAGAATTAAGTATAGGAAAAATATGATGAATAAATTTGAGTTAGGCGCTGAAGGCGTTGGTGATGTTCCTGACTATCTAGCGCAAGAGGGATTGGAATTGGCGGTTCTTTACTTTGAGGAACACGATTTAGAACCAGCAGAATGTTATGCGGCCTACAAGCAAGCTCCAGATTCTGAGCTAGGTCAGGCTTGGTACGCAGCCGAAACAGAAGCCAATAGAGTTATCCAAGGAAATAAAAAGTATGATAACTCAATGATTGTGTTAGTTAATGAGTTGGCTTAACACCATTACCTTGATACTACGCATTGCCTGAGATGAAAACAGCCTATGAAAGTAACTCAAACTGAGCAGCTATGACCCCTGTTTAATCAGCTCAATATGTAACCTATGGATAAACTCTTCAGAACTCACACCCAGCGCATCAATTAGCCCTTCGAGCGAATCAAGGGTAATGTTGCGAACTGAGCGCTCAACTCCAGAAATGTAAGTGCGATCAATGCCAGACTTCCTTGCCAATTGCTCTTGGCTTAGTCCAACCTCGTTGCGCAATTGCCTTAAAGTTAACGCTGTTGCCTGTTTAATACTCATAGCCAGCCCTTCGCAGAGTTAAAGAGAAAGATAATCCCAAATCATTAGCGAAGCCGCAACCGACTATGAGTCACATACCAACTTTTTTACTTGTTCAATGAATAAGTTACAGGCTTCAGAAACGGCAACTCTAAGATGACGTTTTTTGCATTTCATCGCCCTACAAACATCTTTTCAGCAAATCAGCCACACCACTAAATACTGGTACAACTACAGAGTTACCAAATTGCTTATACGCAGCGGTGTCGGCACACACAATTCTGAAGTTAGTATCGGCTTCGCTTCTGTCTTTTTCTGGCTTTTCAAAGCCCATTAAACGCGCACATTCACGAGGCGTTAAACGGCGGGGAGTGCGGTACTGGGAGTCGAATTCCTCTGCATAACGACCGTGCTTTTCATCATACATAGTCTCGCCTTTTTTAATCTGTTCATTAAAAGCATCTTCAGTCGATTCAGGGTGACTTTTCTTCCATTTATTCGCAAACGCTAAAGCAAACTGTTCTCTATCTTGATTTTTGCGAATAGCGAACTCCTTTCTACGCTCAAGATACTCATCCGTTAAGCCATTTTGGTTTATCAGAATTTCTGAACCGTCTTTGTAATAGCGAGCAGATAAAGTGCGAGTTACTGCTTGTTCATTTTTAGGGTCAACTAATCCAAAACCGAAACCATTGCCCTTACTCTGATGCTTGAGAGCATAGTGGTATAGGTAGTTCCATAAGTTTGGCGTAAGCGTGTATTTATCTTGCTCGGCTTTGCTGAGTGGAAGCAGAATGTCTGCTAATGAATAGCGGCGTTCTGGCTTAGGGATGTCTTTTAAACTTAATCTTGCTAGTTCAGGTTTGGCTGCTAATACGTCTTTTCTCACACCGACTAAAACGATACGTTCGCGGTGTTGTGGCGTAAATATTGCGCCATCAATGATTGTCGGCTCAGGCTTACGCATACGTACAATTTTAATGGCTTCTTCAATATCATTATGCTGATTACTGATATCAGCAATCCAGTAACCAGCTTTATCTAACGCTCTAATGATCGTTGCGAATGTATTTCCTTTGTCGTGGCTTTTAAGGTTTTTTACGTTCTCAAGTACGAAGTATTTTGGCTGCCTTACTGTAAGTATCTGTTCAACATCAAAAAACAATGTTCCTTGAGTATCACAATCAAAACCGTGGGCGCGACCCAGTGAGTTTTTCTTAGAAACTCCAGCCAGAGAAAACGGTTGACAAGGAAAGCCTGCAAGCAATACATCATGCTCTGGAATGTGCGACAGAATGCTTTGCTTTCTTTCGTCTCCAGTTGCTTTGTCATCACCACTCCTTGTTACCTTTGTGATATCCATAAATGATTTGTTTCTATGCGGGTCGTCTTCCTCACTGTTTAGAAAGTAAGGCAATTCGTTATCATCAACAAAGTGGTTTGCAAGGTACGTTCTGCGAGCATTTGCATCGTATTCACTTGTAAACACGCACTTACCACCGGCTGCTTCAAAGCCTTTTCTTATTCCGCCAATACCTGCGAATAAGTCGATAAATGTGAAATCAGGATTATCCCAGTGTGCTGGTTTACGAGGCAGTAAGTTTTCTCTAAGATGCGCAATCGCTCTTTCATGGAAAGTGATTGGATGGTCTTCAGCTGAAGCTTTCCACTTATTAAGCTTCTCTCTCGTCACAGATGTGAAATCGCCGCCAAGCGACTGAAATCGAATCGCGAGATTTTTCTGATCATAAATCTCGATAAGTAGATTAAGTAGCTTCTCGCTTTCTTTTCTATTAGTTTCAATTCTCAGTTTGTCAGACTGATCACCTATAAGTATTTCGTTATACAACATAATGCTATCTTCTGGGAGCTATGAGTGAATAATATCACACAAAATTCCCAGAGAGTAATTTTATATTGTATGGATATCCAGTACTAAGCTTCTCTTAAATCGAGTTCTCGTAGCGAACGATACAACTGATTAATATCTTTCCACTTCACCCTAAACTGGCTTCGTTTCTTCGGTTTCCATTTACCACTATCTAACTTCATGTTGATGCCCGGGTCATAATAGATAGCACAGTTATAAAGCGATTTTAGAAAATGTTCTAAAGATGTGCCCTGTCCCAATGTCACATGAGGACCATACGAATAGTGTGGAAGCTCATTATCCTTATTTGCTGTATAAGTTACGTAGCACGTGTTTGAGTGCTTTCTCTTCCAGTGTTCAATGACTTTATCGAAGCTCCAGCCTGCCGCTAATTTTCCATCTTTATCTCTCAGCATTAAGCCGCCATCAGGGTCTGTTATTTTTCCGGACTTGGAATCGTATCCTTCCATTTTCATGGTTAGGTTAGTTTTGCTGTTTTCTTTGTTTACATCGTGACGGCTCGCAAAGTCTAAGCGCTCTTCTTGCTTTCTAGTGGCATAGCAATCTAGAAACGTTTTTAAACCATGTTCAATATAAATACCGGTATTGGGTTCTGGTGTCATTAATGTAACCACTGAACCAGAATGCGACTTTAGCTCCCAATCCATAAAATCAGGATCAGCGCATCCGTTAGGGGTGATATTAAACTGTGCTTCTAGTGTATAACCTCCGCCGTTCTGAGCTTTGTAAGGGATTTTCGTACCGTCAGCTTGTAATCGACATGATTCAATTGGACCGCCTTCATAGATGGCTCGCAATTTGTCTAGCAGTTTCTCTTCGCTAGTTTTTCCAACAGCTACCGATTCATAAAAAACAGAAGCCACTAGTTTTGCTTTGCTATCGACGACTAGCTGTTTTAATTCCAGTGCAAGTTCATCTTCCCATGATGTGCAATATGCCCAAATGGTTGTTTTATTTACACCCAATACTAGATAGCGATGCATCCCCATCCTTTCGGCTCGTTCTTCTAGTGTTGGAGGTTGCATCAAATGGCGAGGTGTTATGTCTAACTTTCGGTTAGTTCCAGCTAAAAAGCCCGACATACGAATTTCAGGATATTTTGGGTATAAGATGATTTGGCTATTTGGCGCTCGATCAGTATTCCCATCTTCGTCCATCCAGTAGAAATCCAATGGAGCCTTAAAAATAGGGCCTTTTTTACTGATGCCATCTGCATAAATCTCACCAGAAGGAATCGAGCGAATCACATCAAATTCCGAACCCAAGTAGATCTGTTGTTTGGTGTTATCATTGTTAGCTAGCGATTTAAAAAATATCCGTGAAGCTCCAAGCTTACGCATCTGTTCTGAAATAGCTTTAAAACTAGTCATCATCCCTCTAGGAGCTCACAGATTGAGCAGTTGAGTTATATCAAAAATAACAAGAACACGCTAAGTTGTTCATTTGTAATGATAGTAACTGCAAACTCTACAAAATCCGCAAGGAAACTGCACTTTAATTATGATTAAAGTGCAGTTTTCGCGAGTTATAGCGCTTAATCGACGTGTTTTGTGCATTATCGTGACAAACTCGTATAAAACTTAGTTTATGCAGCTTAAAGTGCATAAATAGTCACATATCCATTCATTTTAGACGCTAAGTCGTCGCATAAGCTGAGAAAGCGCTTTAGCATAACGAGCGGTAAGCCAATGGTAGAGATCAGTAACGTAGGTTGATTTTTATTACTAGAACATCGATGTTTTCATAATAGTCTGGTAAACTTGACACCAATGATTTTTTAACAGGTAAAGTAAAGTGAGCATCAGAGCAATAGATTTGTTCTGTGGTGCGGGAGGGTTAACTCACGGGCTACAGAGATCTGGTATTGACGTTGTTGCAGGTTATGATATTGAGTCTCAATGTCGTTATGCATTTGAAAAAAATAATAAAGCTGTCTTTATTCAAAAAAGTGTTGCAGATTTAACTAAGAATGAATTCAACCATTACTATGGTGATGCAGAAATTCGGATCCTTGCTGGTTGTGCACCTTGTCAACCCTTTTCTGCTTACAATAAAAAAAGCACTGAAGAGAACCAAAAAGATGCTCGTTGGAGCCTACTAACTAACTTTGGCTTACATATTGAGAGTGTATTACCAGAAATAGTAACAATGGAAAATGTCCCTCGCCTTGCCAAACAATCTGTGTTTAATGATTTTGTCGAAAAACTAATTTCCCTAAATTATGATGTAACCTACAAAGTCATTTTTTGTCCTGACTATGGTATGCCACAATCTAGGTCGAGGTTAGTCCTTTTGGCGTCTCGTCTTGGTCCAATAAAGCTCATAGAACCAACTCATACTTCAGATAATTATGTGGTAGTTAAAGATGTCATAGGTCATCTGCCCCCAGTAAATGCAGGAACATCACACCCGAATGATAGACTTCACTGCGCATCACAAATGTCAGAACTTAATTTACGACGTATTCGTGCATCTAAACCAGGAGGTACTTGGCATGATTGGCCAAAAGAACTGGTGGCAAAATGTCACATGAAGAAATCGGGAAGCACTTATGCTTCAGTATATGGTCGGATGAGTTGGGGCAAGGTTGGATCGACTATAACTACCCAATGTATAGGTTTTGGTAATGGAAGGTTTGGCCATCCAGAGCAAGACCGCGCGATAACCTTACGTGAAGCAGCAATACTGCAAACTTTTCCCGACCATTATGAGTTTTGGCCTTCTGATATTAAAATGGATAAACGGCCAATTGCCAAAATGATAGGTAATGCAGTACCTGTTAGACTAGGTGAAGTCGTTGGCGAAAGTATTATCAAACATTTAAACGAAGCTAAAAAAAGCGCCAAATAGGCGCTTTTTAATTCTATCATTATATTTTATCAATAATATTTTTTATCCGGTCTGATTCGCTTCTGCTTGCTACATATTCGTTATATGCTTGCTTAGATTGTGTAATGAGATCTGTATAGGTCATTATTCTAGCATGTATAGACTCTAACTGTTTAGCATTGTAGTCATCACCTTCAAAAGGTGGTAGTGAAGGTGCTTTACCAAGCAAGAAAATAACCTCTATATCAGGTATTTTTCCATTCATTGGGCAGCTTGCAGGATTGTTATGATACCACTGTTTAACTGCCACTAGATATTTCCTCCCCTGAACAACAAGCTCTTCAATAGAAGGCTTAACTTTTGGTCTTTTCATTTCAATAATGATATGTTGACCAGCGATTGTTTTGTACTCAATGTCTAGCCGTGCACCTTTCTCCGCATCCTGATGTACTTGTTTTAATTCAGCGGTTAAAGTTCTTTCAATTTGTTGTGAGCCAGAAGCTCTTTCCCATGACGGATCGAGTAACCACAAATGATCATAGAGATACTCTTGAACTACTTTTTCAAGCTCATTGTCATCTGTAATTGATTGGAAACGGTCAATTACAGCAAGGCGTTGGGATGTGATTTGATGGTATAGTGTTGCTTCAATATCATCAATTGAAGAAAAAATATCCTTGAATATTTTAGAATGAATATCATGTTCGCTATCTAAACGATCCAAGTTGTCTTGAATTCGTAGTTTTTCAAAAGCAAGCACTGTGTTTTTAAGAACAGTTTTTTTTGCGAGTTGAGGGTTCTCTCCAGAAAAACTCATGGTATTTATTTGGCCTATCACTTTTCTGGCGGCTTTCTCTTCAAGACCTCTAAGACTAGCAAACCACTCTTTGATTGCTGGAGATTCTTCTTCTGCCTCTTCAGCACCTATTTCACGACGCCAGTTATCCCAATCTTTATCTATTTGAGATAGTATTTTGGTGAAATAGCTCTTTAAAACAGGATAACGATTGTCGTCCTGCTGCAATTTTTGTCGTGAAGATGTTGCCATATCTTCTTTATCATTTGCATCTAGTAAATCGATCTCTATTTCACCCACTAGATAATTAGTGAAATGTTTTGCGCTGCCAAACTCGGGTAGAATATCTTCATCAAAAATCCTTCCATTTGAAATAATTGCTACTGTATTATTTGGTACTTCAGGATCTCGTTTCAAAACATTTGGCGTTAAAACACTACCAATATAACCTCTTACATCATACTCTTGGCCTTGAAAATTTATTATCCCATCAAGTACACCATTTCTTTTTAGGCTTTTACATTCTTTATTCCTATTTGGATCTTTTACACCTATCTCCCATAAGAATTGTAATTCTTTTAAAAAGTCCCTATCCGCAAAAGATATAGGCGTGTTATTTATTACCACTTCAAATTTATGAGCTTCACCAATAATGCTGAAGCGTCGAGCGAGCTTCTTTCTTAAGTAACCCTCTGTTCTGCTTATACTTTTCTTCAGCTCAAACAATTTTATTTGAGTTCCTTGATTCTGATTGAATTGTGAAATTATTGGCTTTGCTTTATATGGAACTTTACTTTTAATAGCATCTTGGAGGGCGGTTACATCTATTTCAAATGCAATTGCTTGAGAGTTGGCAATTTTTGATGTTACCTGAATTTTTTTTGCAAGCGAAAACATGGCAAGCTTACCTATGCCTTTTCTTCCCATAACCTGTCGATTGTTAGAGTCACTTCTTGAGCGTTTGTCATCACGCCGAGCATAACCGACATTAAGAAAACGGTTTTTAATATCAAGATCTGACATGCCATGTCCGTCATCAGTGATAAGTACTTCCCCCTTATCTTTATCTAAAGTAATTGTAACATTAGCTGCATCAGCATCCCAAGCATTAGAAATAATTTCCGTTAATACTGCGGGAGTATTTGAGTAAAGGCTCATACCTAAATGATTTAACACATTCATATCTAACTTGATATAATATTCACCTTCAATCTCTTCCGCCTTAGCTGGAGTTGTAGTCGTAGATTTATCTGTCATCATATTTTATATCCCTATTTAAGCACTATATTGAGCTTTTGGTTTTTTCTGTAATTATTACTGCATTTTCTTTTTGATTTTATACCATAAATCAACTATCAAAGTGCTTCCCCATGAAAATTACCTTATTTAGAATCGGCCTTGTTAATCAAATCATTCATAGGTAAGCCTGCAGTGGGTAACAATATGTTTGCAAGTGTCAATTTTACCTTCAATGAAAAAATGCTAACCCAGCATAACAATACACGATGCTATGTATGGTATGTCCTTCGTTGCGCAGTTTTCCTATCAATAGTGTAATTTCATACTCACTGTAATTTCTATGCATCCTTGAATGCTAACGTCTTAGTATTTATGCGCGGTACTATTTCCCTCATTAGACCAGTAAAATCACGTACTATTTGCTATTAACAAGCTGTATTACATGAGTTTATCAGCTTTCGAATAACTACATGCACCATCAGAAAAAATGCCACTGACATTGACTAAAACACTCAAAACCAAGCGATTAAAATACTACTGGACTTTCAAAACAGAGCATTAATGAGAATTTTTAGAGTAATGAGCTTACAAGTTTACGGTTCGCCAGCCGAGTGCTAGCAAACTTTGGGGCATAACCTCGTTAGCACTTAATACGCGGTACACTTCGCCATTTAGTTGTGTATTGAGGCGTCAATAAGTCCCTCCGCATTGCCCATTTTTGCTCTATGCCTTGAGCTGCAACAAACAGAGTATCACAGCCATAGCGTTGGTTAATGTGATCGAGTGTAAGCATTAGCGCTGGCTTTGCCGTTGGTGGATTGAACAAATCTAATTGGCTATGCCGTTCGCTCGCTAAGTCAATCAAACCTACGCCTATCTTGTAATAGCGTACACCTTCACGAAATAGCTTGGGTGCGGCTTCACATATAGCCTTAGTCAGCTCTATCGTACAGTTAGTTGGACAAGGAAAGTGCACCACGGTTTTATAGCTAACAGGCCGCTCATCATGGGGTGAGTTAGTAGCAAATAACAGCATAGTCTTGCAAACTGAGCCTTGCTTACGTGCTTTTGCTGCGGCAATACCAACATGCTTACTCAATGCTTGCAATAATGACTCAAAATCTGTGATGCGTTCACCCATGCTTCTTGTCGAGAATATCTGCTTCTTATCAGCCCTCGCTTCATCCCACACCTTGCATACTTGGCCGTTAAGCTCTCGTACTGTGCGCTCGACTTCGATACTGAACTGTTTACGGGCTAATCCTGCTGGCATGTTAGCGAGGTCAAACGCAGTACGGATATTCATCAGTTCGAGCTTCGTACTAATCCTACGTCCAATTCCCCAAACATCACCAACTGCAAGCTGCTTTAGAATAGCGATTCGGTCTTGGTCATTGTCGATAACACAGACACCGTTATAACCCTCTATCTGTTTAGCAGCATGGTTAGCTAGTTTCGCCAGCGTCAAGGTTTCCGCAATCCCCACACAAACAGGTAAACGGGCTTCTTTCCATACAGCGCGTCTTATCAATTGCCCTTGGGTATGCAGGCACTTTATTGCAGGAAAGCAGTTCTTAAACGACAGGAAGGTTTCATCGATACTGTAGACATGCTGCTCAGGCGCAAATCGGCCAATGATATCCATCATCTTGCTAGACAAATCAGCATACAGTTCATAATTAGACGAACAGGCAATAACACCACGCTTAGCGCAGAGTTCTTTAACTTGAAAGTAAGGCACAAACTTCTGAATACCCGCTTCTTTAGCCTGTCTATTGGCTGCAACAATCATCCCATCGTTATTACTGAGCACTATTACAGGCTTACCACGCCAATCAGGTCGGAACACCTGTTCCGCGCTACAGTAATAGCTATTGGCATCGACTAGCGCAAACATCTACTTTTCACTCAATAAGGGACTTTTACGGTGGCAACGAATAGAACGAGTAATAACCCCTTCAATACTAAATTCATCGTATTCGTGAATGATGACAGGTTGGTGTTGCTGATTGGAGGAAAGCAGTAAGCGGCGGGGTATATCAATGATTTTGCAAACAAACTCCCTATTTAAACTGGCAACAATCACATCGCCATTACGCACAGTCTCGTGGCGGTCAACAATGAGTAAGTCACCATCAAAGATGCCGACATCTTGCATCGAATCCCCTTCTGCAAAGGCGAGAAAAGTCGAGCTTGGATGGTCAATCAATAACTCATCCAAGCTTAGACCTAACTGAGTGTATTCAGCAGCAGGTGACTCAAAACCAGTAATGCCAGCATGGGCAGGTATAGGAATAACACGCATAGCAATAAACCACTGTAATTATATACAGCAATTATAGGCGTAGAATCGCAGCTAGCAAGAATTATTCAGCGACCTCAATGTAACACCATTGGTTCTTCTCTTTATCGAAGGTCACGTTAATGTTCATTGGGTCGGTATAGCCTTGTTCAGCTCGGAGGGATGCAATCTCGCTTATCTCTGCTAAGTCATCAATACACTGTGGCTGCATTAATGTGTATAAAAACATGGCTATAAAACCGAACAAGGTTAACAGGATTGAAGTGACTAGCACCCGTATAGGTCGGAAAATCATGGTCAGCTTTCCTTAGCCAGAGAATTGAAATACCTTCATCAATATGACGATAGCAAAGATTTCTATCAGTGCAAGTAGGGTAGAGGATAAGGGCGACTCACTTCACTACTTGAGGCACTGAAACACCTTCGTAACTTTAACCCTCACACAATCGCCATTATATGTTTCAGCACAGGATTTAGTGGCACCACCGAAAGCTTCTGCGTTCAAATACCCCCACCCCTGACATTTTTGATTTGCTATTAGATTTGCCTCATGATCATCACTTGGCGGAGTATCTAAAATGGGGCGATATTCGTATGCAAGTGCTACAGTACCATTTGATTTACTGCCATCCATTGCAGTCCAATTAATAGGAACGCTTGAGCAACCACTGACAATAACTAGTGTCAATAACGCTAGTGAGCCTGAGCTCATATGATATTTCATCCTCTACCTTCCCTTTTGTATAGTTTATAAGCGCTATGCAACCAACTGAACCGCTTTGCGAGTAATGATGAATTTTCTCGTCCCTTTACTCCCATAATCCAATCGAAGAATTCCAAACTCAACTAGAGTCTTGAGATCGTCTTCTACAAATCTCGGTTCTTCAATATTAAGTTGGCCAGCTCCAATAAGTGAAAAAGCAGAATTCCTATCCCCTAAATATTTTTGTTCCCAGCACTCACTAGCACCAGAGGCTACAAATTGCTTAACAATTGAAATGGCTTGTTCTGAAAAAATACTATCAGGCCGAATGGTTGTAGCAAGGCTAGAAAAGGTGTCGATATTCGTAGCAATTGAGGCCAAAATCATATCCAGTGAATCTAGTCGCGTCACTAAATCGTGATGATTCAAGACCAAAAGAGATTGAAGCTGACGAGACAACATCTGATTCTGCTCAATGCCAGAAACAACATCTTCGTGGTGCTTTTCCTTTAACCATGTAATAAATTCGGATAGCTGCCCACCTGAACGCTCACTTTTAAAGTTACTGAGTAACCCAACTATCGTTGAGAAACTTGTTGCAATAGAAAGCGGATCTAACATTATGGACTCCTTGTTTTGTTAGTAAATTGGACGATAGGGCCTTCTTAGTAAGTCTAATCCCAATGACGTCCTAAAAATCGCGCAAAAAGCCCTGCAAAGCTCATCTCATTACGTTGGGCTGTTGGCAATATAAAATAATTGCGAACAGTGAAAAGCAGCCCTGCCACGCCACAAGCAATACCCACATAATGAAATACGCGTATCCAACGGTGATTAATGACTTCTAGGCCTTGGTTAACACTACTCCCCACTTGAGTGACATGCACAGAGCTTAACCAATAGGGAACGGCATAGTAGAAGAGTAGGAACGTGATTAGGCCATATAGGAAAGCACCATACCAAGACAACCGACTAACGATAAACACTGAGTCTGATATTATTTGGTTGGCGTGGCTTCTGCGTCTGTAGCGTCTTCCCATGACATAAATTCCTTTAGTTAAGCTTCTCTAGTACCTTAACGATCACGAGCACATTGCCACTCTAGCTCTGGGATACAATGGTAAAATTGGCTCATCAAACTTATCGTACAATGATTCAGACATAGTATGCACATAGGGTCTTGGGCCACCTATTTCTGAACCTTCGTTATATATATCCAACAAATATAAAATCACATCGTTAACACTTTTGAGTTTATGTACTTCCTTCAATGTCTGAAGCGCCACCTGAGTCTCATGTTTAAGGCGGATTTTCTTCCTACGTTTTTCGTACATTGTCCTTTTAAAGCTTTTGAGGGTTTCATGGCTTAAATAATCAAACCAATCATTTATAGACATGAATGAACTGTCTTCTAGTTCAAGCTTGCCCGTCTTTTTAACAAAAGCATTCAAGTCATCCAGCATCCGCGGATGTTCATTTTTCTCAACCAAAACAAATAGTTTATCAAGAGAATCATTGATGACGTCAAACTTCCATTCTAGCAATTTACTCATTTACTTTCCCTCTGCTACAAGCCCACAATTCCATTGATAGTAATTAAAGTTCGATACTTTAAACTTGGTATAAAGCACGTTTTCCACACAAACGTCAATATGTTAGAAAAAGACGCAAAACAGCAACACTCCATAAAAAAGAATGCCCTAAGTATGATGCTAATCGACAAATTCTAGACATCCTAATATACTACGGCGAGATCGTTTTCCTCTCTCACAATCCTTTCCGTACACCGACGAACCACTGTTACAGGACAGAATAGTCAAGGTTCGTTAACACGTATCAGTGCAACTCCAAGCGTTTCCAGTTCTAATAGTACGTTTGTTCTGTGTATGAAAATAAACTCAGGATTGGTTGCCAATTATTCAAAAAGCAGTTCTCTTGTTCAGGCTTGATTTTAAATAACGGCAAAGATGAGCGGCTAGCGATCACAAACAAGTCAGAGATGATCTGGCAGGCGTAGTTTCTGCGTTTGTATCGTTGTCCCATGGCATTTATTCTCTATGTAGCTAGTCGACGATCTCAAGAAGATTTTTCGGCAGATCAAGGAATATGCTCCCTTTTTTGCCTCCATTACCACTAAGTGCAGAGTAAAATGCCCTACCATTTTTGTTGATAATGAGTGTCATAGCAGCCTTCGCTCGCGTAATTGCCACGTATGTATTGCACAATTCCTCTTTGTACGATGAGAGTCCCTTTACATCGAGAAGAGGATCTATCACATAACAATGAGCGGCTTCTTTACCTTTTGCACCATGATAGGTTTGTGTTATTTCTTGCCACTCCTTATTCAACCCAGCACGATCTATGGCTTCATTAATCAACAAAATATGATCTCTATAGCGGCATAAGATTAAGTGGCAAGTAGCATCTGTTTCTTGCTGCTTAATATCTTCTACCAACCAAGCTAAGGCCTCATCAAAATTGGAGCAATATTTCGCACTTGGCTTCGCATCTTCCACGCCAGTGACAGCGCTTTCAGAGCCAAAGAAGTTAGGACTAATCTTACGCCTGACTATATTCCCAAGTTCTACGATTGAAGGAGTTGAACGATAATTCAACCGTAGTTGGTAGCGAGCACTTTTTGTTGGGAACACATCCTCGAACTTTTTAAGGAAGTAACTCTTAGCACCTCGAAATTCAAAAATAGACTGAGCGGGATCTCCAACCATGAAGACATTGATCCCAACTGAATACAAATGCTTGGTAATTTCCCATTGAATTGAGTTGCAGTCTTGAGCCTCATCTACAATGAAATGCTGAAGTTCGCTTTTAAGCCGCTTTCTTGTAGCTTTGCTATCTAATTGCTGCTTGACATTTACAAGCATATCATTGAAATCACGTTTATTTTTAGCCTTTTTCCTTGCCTCATACACATCAAATAACTCTTGCAATGTTTCAGTAGCGTCAACCCATTCAGGATTTATCTTCTTTGTAGCACCATCGATACTTTGGTTCTCGAAATTTGCCATCCTCTCAAAGATTGAATATGCATTTTGAGCAACGATATCAACTATATTCATCTCCGTATCATCATAGCCACCGCCATCGTAGATAATGTTGGTAAGCATTTTCTTGGCCTCATCAGGTGTTAGCGCTGTCTTCTTAACACCCTCTAGCCTATTCAACAACTTGTTACACCAACCACTAAAAGTGTCGACTGCAACACCCTTTGAATCGACATCCAAAGCCCTAATTCTAGACTCAAATTCCTCTTTTGCTGGATTGGTGTAGGCTAAAACGGTAATAGATGTAGATTTAACTCCTGAGTCCAATAGAAACTTAACTTTGTCGACAATTAGCCGTGTTTTACCTGCACCTGGGCATCCCTCGACATAAACAGCTCGTTTATTAGAAGAAACGATATCCGATGGACTGTGACTTATCTCTTTGTTTGATTCGACTATCGGCTTAATGGCTTTACGTACGGCATTTACTTGATTTCGATAGTTACCTTTTGTTGGTTCGAGCAATTTGATTGGAGTGAAAATGGCTTTTAACACTGACTCCAATTTTAACATCAGCGCTTTGTCGAGGTTGGCACGATCTATGTCAAAGCAAGCTGTACCCTTGCCATGCCTTTGCTCAATGAGATCTCTAAGGTCTTTTACTTTCGCTAGGCTCTTATTCTTGATTAGCGCCTCAAGAGCATCATCATCTATCTCGGCTAAATACATAGGTTTGATTAACTGAACATCACTAAGTAAGGAGTCCAAAATCTCGATATCTTTAAGAAGGACATTATCCTTTATAGGGTCAAAGAATTTACGAGATTCAAGGCGGTAGCTACACACCTGCGAAGGAAACCAGTCATCAATACCATCAAGCTGATCCGCGATATCCTTCCATTGAGTATTAAAACCTTCAAGACATTTACGAGTGAAAACCTTATTTTCCTTAAGAACTTTATCGTAGGCGACACAACGGTGGTGATATCGGTCGCCAATATAGGTGGTTTCTTTTGCTCGCTTACTTTGCTTGGGTAAACATTCAGATGCAGATCGTCTATTATCTTTAGTCAACATAAAACCGAATAGCTGAGATACGCCATACATAATATATCCAGTATGCAACTCCAGCAGTAACGCATTTTTCATCAAAGAATTATAGCGATTGACTTGTAACACAGAGTGAAATTGATACAACATATAAGATACTAACTCATTACCCACCCGAGTAGGAATAAACTCGATCTCGCAGTTATATTTAAGATCCCTGTCCTTATTATGCGCATTTTTAAGATTAGCAATGTGAACATTAATCACTCTATAATCATCACCATCCACAAAAATTTCATATCTGTCAGTGTAAAAAGGTATAATGTAAGTAGATTTAAAGTCAGAACTTTCATAAGAAAAATCTTTATTTATTTTCAAATGCAAACTTGATTTTTTTATTTTTAAAAATGTTCGCCTATTATTATCTTCTGAATTCCTAACAAAACAAAACCCATCCTCACTATCCAATAGTTTATCTATGTCATTTTGAGTAAGCTTCAAGCCTATGCGTATATAGTCAATATCAACTGTATCTTCGCTGATGTCATCAATAGCTGCTTTCATGAGACTTTGTTGGTACTCAACTATTTCTCTATCTCGCAGCACACTCATAATCTTAGCGATCTTAGTTGTATAGTTTAATGATACTGGATTAGTAAGCTTAGCTATTTTACGATTAAGTTCTGGCTGAACTAATGGGTATTTAGCATTACGTGATACATCAAAAATCTTACTCGGAACGATATTACTAAAGACTGTGTTTTCATTGGAATTGCTAGTAGGTGACTTAGTATTACTCTTAGATAGCTTAGAACTACTCATTCTCTAATACCTATATAATTGAATATTGATCTGACATTTAAGAGCATTTATCTAATAGATACTACCTCTATCTAAGGATGATAACCACTGCTTTTTATCTCGCTACAAAGCGGTTATCACAGTACATCAGAAATGTATAATGACGAAAGAGAGCCAAACACGATTAGAGCAAGATAGTTCATCCATTGGATCTAGATATCGTTCTACACTAAGGATTGATTAATTCTCTCATACAACAAGTCAAATCTACAGTTTCATTGCTGAAACTGAATACACTAAGCAATAAAGCGAGTTGAGATCTGGCTTAACGAAGAAAAATATAGCATGGACAGACTATAAATTTAGCATGGACAGCAGATACTTATGGCATGAACATGCTAAAAAATTACCGATGGACAGATTAAATTATCAAGCTAAAATAATTGGTAAACTGGTTCGTAAAATAAATTTAAGGAGGGGCTAATATGGGTAGAGATCGCAGAGATAGAACTATGGAAGAATGGATTAATGATGGAGACAAACTATTAAAAAAGATGGGGAAGAAGCACAAACAATATAAAAAAGTCAGTGCTCTACTGTCAGATTTAAAGAGCGATAAAGATGATGTAGATAAACATAAAACAATTGATGCACTAAATTTAGAAAAAGATTCACTCGGTGAAGCATGGTTGAAATGGACTAAGAGTATAAAACAAAAGGCTAAGGATGAAGAAAGGCATAAATTTTATATTAGCGATAAAACATACGATGACATCCTTAGCTTTATTGGATTAAAACATGAGGATGGCAAATTTAAAAAACATGATAAAGGTGGCAAGAAAAACAAAACCAGTGACAATAAAATATTCACAATATTATTTGATCATATAAGCAGTTTTGGTGTTAGTGACGTTAAGGAAATGTACGCCCTGATTGATGAGTTAAATAAATTTGGCTCAGCGTCTAGTGAGCGATATTCAAAAGACGCACTTACAAGTGAAAGCAAAGGCTACAAAGGTGAAACTGGTAAAATAATTCACGCCATCATTGAAGAATTGAAGCGCAACAAAATTACCAACTTCGAAAAACTGAAAAAAATTAGAAGTACTGTCAATAGAGAATTAAGTGAAGACAACAAACAACTCTTGGATGAAAATGAGAAATTAAAGCGGAGAATACGTGAGCTTGAATTATAACTTCCGCTAGATATCAATTGATATTAAAATATGTGGTTCATTCAGAAGTTCCCCAGCCCCCAACCGTGTCAAAAACAGTGGCTGAAATTTAGGCTCAAAAGTGATACTATGAAGGTGTTTCTAGTATCACTTTTCCCTTCTCGTTCAACCCTCTAAACACAATTCAACTTAATACACTTACTGGAGTTCTCTATGACTACAGCGACCCCTTATGCGCTGTATTTGAGCCGCCTGTCTATTAATAGTCAGCGCTCTATCAGCTCACAAATTCGCAGTATTGCGCGACTCATGCAATGGCAAGAAAACAGTCTCGATGACAAGCTGTGCCAGATTGACTATCAACAAGCACTGCAAATACGCGCCGTGATGACTCATGCGCAGTGGTCAGCGCGTTCCATCAACCGCGCCATGATAGCGATTAAGAACATCGTCAAAGTGGCGGCCTTGATGAACAAAGCCGATTTATCGCAAGTCGCAAACTTGCAGACCATTAATCAAGTAAAGCACGGTGAGCATCAAGGTACACCGTTAAGCACCGAGCAAGTGACCGCGGTATTGGATTACTTTAGGGCTCAGAAAGGCGTCTTTGCTACCCGTAATCTGGTGATATTCAGCCTGTTCTTGGGTACTGGATTGCGCCGCAGTGAGTTATCGGCGTTGATGCTGAGTGACTATGATGCCAACTTGCATACCCTGACAGTGGCTGCGGGTAAAGGTAACAAGAGTCGCACCTTGTTCTTACCTGAATGGGTAGAGCAAAATCTGCTGGCATGGCTTAAGTTACGTCAGCGCCAGCAGGGTTATTTAGTGTGCAAATCGACGCTAACTGGCAAGCTTAAGTTAACCGAGCCAACCACCCCCACGGCCTTGTATCGGTTAGTTAAAGATACCTTGTATGAGCTAGGAGTGGATAACGTATCGCCCCATGATTTACGCCGAACCTTTATAACTCGTTTGCTTGAGCAAAACGTGGATATCAATACCGTGCGCCAAATGGCAGGACACGCCGATATCAGTACCACTACCATTTACGATAAACGTGACCATGCGTTTATGAAGCAAGCCGCTGCGATGCTGGATTACATTCCGCCTGAAAAGCCTATTAAACGGGGGCGCGGCAGTCGATGATAAACGTCAAGCCCATCGCTAAACACGCTAAGCATTGCTATTACCTTGCGACTCAAATCGCCGAAGACTTATTGCTGTCAGCCGTCGATTATGGCTTTCAGTATATGCCGTCCTATGCGATTAACTCGTTAGTAGGTATCAAGCTGCAACATGGTATTAACCATGATATCGACAGCACTCTAGCGCTGTTTCCACTTAAGGATAATTACCCTGTAATGGCTGAAACGGTGCAGCACAATGCGCGGTTTCTGTGTGAACTGTTTAAGCTAGATGCCGCGATGAAGCCCATGATGGTACTTATCATCGTGCTCAATGCCAATGCAGGGCTGAAAGAGTTGCTTAATCTGTTAGCTGACCATGATGCGGATATCCTCATTCATTGGTTAGAGCAAGAAACAGGACTCAGCAGTGATGATATTCATGGGCAGCTAGAACCTTTAGCCCGTAATCGCTTTATTGAGGGAGCAGCATTACTCCTACCGCATTTGTTGAGAATACCGGAGCCGTTTAGAGTATTGCTGGTGACCGAAAAGCTCACTCGCCGTGAAGCCTTGCTCGCGCCGATTATCAAGCACAGCCCTGCTGCACAGTTCAAGCTGAAGCAATTTGAGCATGTGAATGCCGATTTAGTGTATCGCTATCTAAGGGCTGCCATGGCTCAGCGGCTTAAAGGCGTTAACATTTTGCTCTATGGTGCAGCGGGTACAGGCAAGACCGAGCTATCTCGCACCTTGGCAAAAGCACTGCGGCGCAGCTTAGTGGAAGTGCAAAGTGTGCAGTTTGAGGACGGTAAAGTCACTGATGAGTTCTTGAGTAAAGAGCCGACTAGCCAACGCTTAACCTACCTTAATCTACTGCAAAGCTTGCTCGATGGCTCAGATGAAAGCCTGTTGTTGGTTGATGAATGCGAAAGCGTGTTTAAGCATGCCGATGAGCATTACTCCAAAGAAGGCTTAATGCGCTTACTGGAAACCAATCCTGTACCTGCTATTTGGATTACCAACCATGTATCGCAACTTGAACCAAGCTACATACGCCGCTTTAAGTTAGTGATGGAAATCCCTGTACCCGATGAAGCCTTTAGCTTTGCCATGAGTAAAACCATGCTCAAATCACTCAAGGTATCGGATGCGTTTCGCTTGGTGTTAGCCAGTAAATCTAATGCCGCTCCGGCTTATATTGCGAACGCCGCCCATGTGGCAAGTACCTTAGCCTTAACAGGGGATGAGGCTGAAATCGTGGTATTGGATGTTATTGATGCCACCCTTGAAGCCTGTGGTGAAGAGCCGCCAGCATCTAAATATCAAGGCCAGCTTAGTTTTGAGCCGAGCTGCTTAAACCTTAACGCCATCGACGGACAAGATGCGCAGTCCATTATCAGTGATATCGATACCGCAATAGCCAACAGTCTGCCTGTTAGGGTGTTACTCAATGGTCCCCCAGGTACAGGTAAAACAGGTTGGGTACATCACTTAGCTGAAACCCACGGTATGGATATCATGCACATCAAGTGCTCTGATGTACTCAGTAAGTATGTCGGTGAGAGCGAGCAGAACATTGCAGCGCTGTTTAGAGAAGCGCACAGAACAAAGAAGCTGATGCTCTTTGATGAAGTCGATAGCTTGCTCAGTCAGCGTGAGAGCGCTCAAGCGCAGTATGAAGTGCAGCTCATCAACGAACTGCTGTCACAGCTTGAATGCAACACTATGCCTGTGTTTGCAGCAACTAATGCACTCAGCGCTATCGATAGCGCAGTGATGCGCCGCTTTGACTTTAAACTGACCTGTGACTATCTGACTGAAAGCCAGCGCCAGACCTTGTATAAGCAAGTATTGGGTATCACTAAGTTAACCCAAACCGAAGTAGACCAACTTCACGCACTACAACAATTAACGCCCGGCGACTTCGCTATCGTAGCAAGGCGCATGTTATTTCAACCTAACCAAAACCACAGAGCCACGGCCATTACTCTGTTAACGCAAGAAAACAACCGTAAACAAGCCACGCGCCGCATTGGCTTTATCAACTAACCCCAGCACAACCCACTAAACCACGAAAAGGAACACCCCATGACAACATTATTGAGTTCGCTCAAGGTTATCGCTCGCCCTGAAATTGCCGTTAAGCCGCCTATCATCGGCAAAAGAACCCGCTTGGTTGACAAGCTGAAGCAGCAATTGGATATGGCCGAATGCTTTATCCAAGGCAGCGAGTTTGAAGCCTACCGCGAGAAAAGTGTCAAAGACCCTGAGACAGGAGAGCGTAAGAAGGTACGCCGCCGTATCACAGTGCGCCCATGGTACTACGACAGTGAAGGTCACTATTACTTCGAAGTCCGTATCGGGATTAAGCCTATCGAACTGGTAAAGGATAAACCCGCCATTGATGTCGGTGATAAAACCCTGCTACCTGACACCATCAAGCTGATTATCGATGCCGTGGAGAAAGGTGAGCTAGATGAGTTCATCCTCAAGGCATCTAAGTTCCCGACCAAGAAAACTAAGGCTAACGCTGAGGCCAGTAAAGAACCAAAGAGTGAGGCGAAGAGCGATACCTCAGCCAAAACCACCAAGTAATGCACACACTATCAGGAGCAGAAGGAAGTCCCTTCTCTCCTGAGTCTTTAGCACTAATAGGGATAGACCATGGCGATTATCCGTGAAATCAATGTCAAATATCAGTTCAAAGAAACCCAGTGCGCCTTAGCCGAGCAAGCCATAACACGGCCTGAAGATACCGCGCAGGTATTTGACTACCTTAAGCATGAAACCAAAGAAATGTTTATCGTGGCAAACCTGACAACCCAGCACACCATTAATTGCGTAGAAGTCGTGGCGACAGGTTCCGTGAACGGCATCAGTATGCGACCCGTCGAAGTGTTACGCACGGCCGTTATTCTGAATATGCCCAGCGTTATCCTTGTTCATAACCATCCTTCAGGCGATCCAACACCAAGCACTAGCGATATCCAATTCACCCGTAAAGTCATTGAGTGCGCTAAAGTGCTGGACATCAATGTCCTCGACCATGTGATTATTGGCCTTAACCGCTTTACCAGCCTTCGTGAAACCCACTCCGATTTATTCTAATACCGACTAAGGACACAAGATGAATACCATCAACAAAGAGTTGGCCTTGCCTGTCTCTGACAGACTGCTATTGGCATTAACCCCGTTTATCAGTAACCAAGCCGACAATGCCGTAACGATTAACTTTCGTGATCCAGATTACAGCCCACAACGGGGTGGCTTTCATCCTGTGGAAATAAGGCTAGAGAAACACGCCGAGCAATGGCAGTTATGCTACATCACCGACTTTTGCTATGTCGGCTATCAGGGACAATGGGAATTAGTGAAAGAACTGGACTTTGACTTTAGCAGCGGCGTATTTCAAAGCATCAGTGGCCTACTAGTCATTGAAGCTGCAGTAGAGTTTTACCCGATATGGGAGCAAAACTTCCTGTGCTATTGGCAGGAGTTAGAGGTTTTTAATGTCAGTGTGTCGGCAGATTAACCCTCAAAACACTCAAAACCGCCGTAAAAGTCACCTATTAAACACGCTAAAGTCGACTACACTGATGCTCAAGCAGGAAATGTCTTGCTTGCGCTATGGACTGTTTTAAAGAATAAGGAGTAAACCCATGTCAGGATGGTATGAATTAAGCAAAAGCAGTAATGAGCAATTTAAGTTTGTATTAAAGGCGGGAAATGGAGAGGTCATTCTCACCAGCGAGCTTTACACAGGTAAGAGTGGCGCGTTGAACGGTATTGAATCCGTGCAAACCAACTCCCCAATCGAAGCCCGATATGCCAAAGAAGTGGCTAAAAACGAGAAGCCTTATTTCAACCTCAAAGCAGCCAACCATCAAATCATTGGCACCAGCCAAATCTATTCGAGCACTGCTGCAAGAGATAACGGGATTAAGTCGGTGATGGAGAATGGGAAAACAACCACCATTAAAGATTTGACCTAGGCAAGCATGCCCAGTGTGGTGCTTTGCAGGAAGGTGAATGATGAACTCTAGCAAGGTAGCGAGTTGGTAAGTATCTAACATGACTGAATTTTAGATACAAAAAAACCGACGCTAAGGTCGGCTTTGAAGTGGTACCAGTGGCCAGACTCGAACTGGCACGCTTTTAAGGGCGCGGGATTTTGAATCCCGTGTGTCTACCGATTTCACCACACTGGCATAATCTTCAATCTATAAAACTTTGCAAATCTTTGCAAGTGAACTTTTTAAAAATAACTATTTATATCATCAGCTTAGTGACACTAAACCGTAAACACTGTGACTTTTGAATCCCCTGTGTCTACCGATTTCACCACACTGGCATATCAAATATGCACTTAGAAGCAATCAAAACAACTGGCTGTCTCTAAGTGCTGGGAATTATACCTTTGCTTATGACAATGGCAAGTCTTTTGCCGCGACTTTAATACAAATTGCATTTAACCGCTCAAAAATCATGCTCTTGAGGTTATTCTGCGCCATGTGATAATAAAAAAGCGGTATATTCTTTATCACTTTTTTGAATATGGTTTACCAACCAAGCTTTCAAGAAAGCCATTAATTCGTCGGCAACATCTTCACCTCTAACAACCCGCTTTTGAAAATCAAGTACTTGCCCAACTAACTTGCCGTGTTTTTCCTTGTGGCTGTCAGTTTGAGGGTAACCAAAACGCGCAAAGAGTTCCTCTTCATAGGCAAAGTGATTGGCGGTGTAATCCACTAATCCTTGCACGATACGTTTGATGGCTTCGAGTCCATACTCTTCATTTAATGTGCGGTGTAATTCATTGATCAATGAGACTAAGCGCTGATGTTGACGATTGATCTCAGGCATTCCTATGTCTAACTCAGGCCCCCATTTCACAAAGAGTTTATTTTGCGCCTGACTCGAATTAAAGAATGCCGCATTCACATGGAATCGATGCAGCAAGGAGCCGATTTCCTGCGACATGTTATACACTTTCAAACTCGATAAGTTAGTGTTGTTGGTGTGGGAGGCATTACTCAGGGCTAGCTCAGCCATCACACTGATATTTTTATTAATTTCCTCTGCTACTGTATGTTGTTGTCCCGATGCCGTGGCGATTTGGTGGGACATATCGGTAATGGTCTCCACCTGAGCGACAATCTGCCCGAGTGCACTGTGAGCTTGATCAACCATATCAGCCGTTTCGTCGGCAATCGCCACGTTTTTCAACATGACTTCAACACCATGTTGTGCGCCTTTTTGTAATGCGGCGATTTGCTGCTGGATCTCAACCGTGGCTTCGGATGTTCGTTTAGCGAGATTACGTACTTCATCGGCAACTACAGCAAAACCGCGGCCATGTTCACCCGCTCTCGCACTTTCAATGGCAGCATTTAAGGCGAGTAAATTGGTCTGTTCGGCCACCTGCGAAATGGTTTCAATAATGCTACTGATATTGTTGCTGTCGGCGGCCAAGTGCTCGATCACGGTTCGAGTATCATGGATCTGTTGCGACATAGCGCCAATTTTAGTGACTATGCCATTCATGATTTGATCACCGCGCTTAGCAGAACTTTGGGCAATATCAGCTGCCTGCGCAGCACTCACTGCATTTTGCGATACAGCTTGTACGCTTGAAACCATCTGCGTCATTGCACTGGCTGCCAGTTCAGTTTGATGCTCTTGCTCTAACACGCCTTGCTTTGCCTGTTCACTGATAACCTTGATATCCGAGGCGACTTTTTTCATCCCTTCACAGGTATCAGATAAAGACAAAATCGTACGGCTGACATCCTCACCCATGCGATTAATATTATGTACTACCTTAATGAACACACCCGCATCTTTCTCTTCCAATTGATAACTCAAATCTCCCTCGCCTAAGTGGTGTGCTGCACGCTCAAGTTGTCTCAAATTACGAATTAATTTATTGATGTTGAACATTAAAATGGCGGCGAGCGCGCTTAAACACAAAATGGCAACAAAGTGCCCTGTGATCACCAAACAATAGAGGGGATAAATCAGCAACAATAGTGGCGCAAAGATAGAATTATATCCCATTGAATCCTTGTGACTTTTTTTAGAATCCATTTTTTACTCCTTTAAAAAACTGATATCGCGCCTTCATATAAAAACAAGAACGAATAAATGGAATAGCGCGTTAACTGAATATCGATCGAGTTGAATAGGTTAATCCTAGACGCTAACGGAAGAAGAAACAAAGCTAAATTATTTGAACTCGTCGCTGTTAAGCATACTCTTAAATTTGACCAAGATCACAGAGTTAACTAAGGGTTATGACTTTGTATTCCTATGTCGATTTTTTATTGATCGAGATCAGTATTTTAGCTATCGAATACCGCTAATTTAGCGAGGACTTCACAGGAAAGAGGATTTCAGTCATGGCATTTTGGTTAGATCTAATGTTTGGTAACCCCATAGGCTTACTTTCAATGATCGTTATCTTTAGCACAATAGGGATAGTGTCTTATATCACTTGGATGTTCATTGTGAAGTCGGCACCGAAACCATAGTTTTTGCTCCAGTTGTTCTTCATGTTTCTTGTATAAATGCAAAATCTAGGGGGTTCTATCACCCCCATTTTTTTGTTGTCTCGCATATTAAAAATGCTAACTAAACCATAGCTAGCACTCATCCGAGTGAGATA
Organism: Shewanella sp. NKUCC06_TVS; assembly: GCF_019345515.1. NCBI lineage: Bacteria > Pseudomonadati > Pseudomonadota > Gammaproteobacteria > Alteromonadales > Shewanellaceae > Shewanella > Shewanella sp. NKUCC06_TVS. The sequence goes on from NZ_JAHKQX010000004.1 coordinate 26,413, forward strand.
GAACACGCCTATGCTGCGTGTTTTCTGTTTTGTACTAATCCATTCAAAAATTGCGGGCGCGCCTTAATCAACGACTGCATTTCTTCTTGGCTCGGCTCACCTGCTGGCAAACGCAGCACATCACGGTTGAGGTACATACGCGCTTTCATGGCAATCTTATAGTCGGCGGTCGGTCCCTGAATCGCATAATGGCGCTCGTTACCGAGCTTTTCTAAGATGCAGGCATTCACTAAACTTTTTACAGCGGGTTCATTTTGCGGCAGAGTCAAAATCGTGGCGCCTTGAAGAAAGAATTCCCTCACTAAAGCTCGCTCAGCGGGATCAAGTAGATTCACTTTAGCTTCAATCGTCTCAATAACGCGCTTATCACTTAAATGACGGATAGACTCATCTAAGCCTAAGTTAATTAATTGACTCAAAAAATAAGCGATAGAAACGATTAGACCTAATCCAACAAACTGTGCATGTTCTGGCACAAATTTATCGAGCGCCAGCACTGCCAGCACATTAGGGGGAATAAGAAGTAAGACAGAACAACTCACCATAAGCCACAGCATGACTCTAAACATCATTTTCTTCGGGCTAAAAAACTTAACTGAATCCAGCTTGAGTTTAAACATAGTGCTATCCCAGTGACAAAAAATTGAACTTATCGGCTAATAAGCAAATTTAATGCCACAAATGAAGACATATTTCGTTGATTTTATCTGCGAGAAAATGCACTTTCTGGATCTGTAGGTCTATGCTTATAAGCATCTCAAGCCGCTATTGCATAAAGAAAATTTAAGATGCTGACATTCTTTAGCCAACTTATCAAAAGCCCCATAGGCAGGCACCTTACCCTGTCTATTGTACTTTTTAGTTCTGTTATCACCTTAATCACCACTGCGTATCAGTTGATCAGTGATTATCGCAATGATGTAGTGCGTATCGATAGAGTATTTTCCAACATGGAAAAGGTGAACTTAGATGTACTCGCCGCCAGTATTTGGGTTATTGACGAGCGGCTCATTAACACTCAGCTCAATGGGCTAATTCAGCTGCCCGATATTAACTATATTTCGATTAAAGATGACAGCGGCCAAGCATGGAATGCAGGCGAGCAAAAACAAGAACACTCCTTAGATAAAACCTTTCCTTTAGTCTATAAATCACCGACTGAAAACATCAATGTCGGCACACTCGAAATACAAGTCGATGTCGATGCTATCTATCAACGCTTGTATGATAAGGCCATTATCATTCTGCTTTCTAATGGCATTAAAACCTTCTTAGTGGCTGGGTTTATTCTATTTTTAGTGTGGTTCAACATTACTAAACACTTAGATAAACTCAGCCAATACTGCAAAAATATCGACATAGACCATGAATACGAGCCACTACAATTTGACCGTCATGAAAAAATTGATGAATTCAAACAAGTCGCCGATTCCATCAATAGCATGCAAGTACAACTTAGAAGCTCATTTAGCGCCTTAAAGAATTCTAAGACGGAACTGCAAATAGCCTTAGAAGATAGAGAGCGGCTACTCAAGCTAGAACGTAGCTATAAAGAAGAGCTCGCAAGGCAAGTAAAAGAAAGAACACTAGAGTTAGAACAATCCCTTAGCGCACTAAAACGAGCACAACAGGTTTTAGTTGAGCAAGAAAAAATGGCTGCCTTGGGTGGACTCGTGTCAGGGGTTGCCCATGAGATAAACACCCCAATTGGCATTTGTTTGACGGCGGCAAGTGCGCAACTCAGCCATATTGAAGAACTGATCGACCTGATCCACAGCGATCAAGCCACATTAGATGAGATAAATGAAATACTTAATGAGTACCAAGAAAGCTGTGAACTCATTGTCCGTAATATCACTAAAGCCAGTAGTTTAATTCAAAAATTTAAAACGATCGCCATCGATCGTAGTCATGAAGAACACCAATGCTGTAATCTAAACCAGCAGCTACATGAAATCCTAGAATCGACATTAATTATGCATCCCAATGTTAACGCCTCAACGGAGATCAACGTGGAGCCTACACTCAATATCAAAACCAATATCAGTTTGTTAAATCAAATTGTTAGTAATATTCTCTCGAACGCCTTTACTCATGCATTCCAAGGACATGAAGACAATCTTATCCACATTAGTGCGACTTTGGATGAAGAATCAATTCAAATCAGCATTCAAAATAATGGCTTAGCCATTCCAGCCGATGTTGCTGAGCACATGTTCGAACCCTTCTTTACTACAAATCGTAATAAAGGTGGTACTGGCTTAGGATTATCAGCGGCCTTTAATGCCGCAACACTGTTGAAAGGCACTATGAGTTATCGCGCAGACTCAAAACTAGGCGGCCCACAATTTGATATTAAATTTCCATACACTCAATGTGAACCAGTCAATAATCAACAAGATTTTTATATCTAGCTATAACCTAATGAAATTACATAATATTTAAGGGGTATCACCGCCCTTGAAAGCGGTGATGCATAGACTGAATCTAGGTTAAGAGTTTAAACCGCCTCTTGAGCCTGCTGTGCCAATCGCGCTAACACGCGACTTGCCGCCACAAAACCAAATGTCCCAGTGACCATAGTTACAGCCCCAAAACCAGAAGCACAATCCATCCTCATGCTGCCATCAGCCGCCGCTTTAGTACCGCACACTGAGCCATCGGCTTGGGGATACACTAACTGCTCACTGGAAAAAACAGCATCGATAGCAAAACGGCGTTGCACGTTTTTAGAGAAGTTATACTCGCGGCGCAAAATATTACGCACTTTGGCTAGCAAAGGATCTTGGTAGGTTTTAGCGAGATCAGTTAACTGAATTTGCGTCGGATCTGTCTGTCCGCCCGCACCGCCCACTGTCACTATCTTAATTTTTTGACGTTTACACCAAGCAATTAACGCAGCCTTCTGCTTAACGGCATCAATACAATCAATAACATAATCAATATTGCCGCCCTCTTTAGCTCCAAGCAAATACTCGCCTAGATTATCCAATGTAATAAAATCTTCAATTTCATTCACTTGGCAATCAGGATTAATTTCACGGATCCGTTGTGCCATCACAGCAACTTTAGAACCGCCGATGGTGGAGCTAAGAGCATGTATTTGTCGGTTAGTATTAGTGACACAGATATCATCTAAATCTATCAAGCTTATCTGCCCTATGCCGCTCCGCGCTAAGGCCTCTGCCGCCCAAGTACCGACGCCACCAATGCCAATCACCATCACATGAGATGTGGCAAATTTAGCCAACGCCTTTTGTCCATACAAACGGCCAATTCCGCCAAATCGATTTTGATAGGCCTCAGTCATAAATACTTACCTTATATTACCCAATAACAGCAGGAGCGCTTGCACTAGCATCCAGTAGACACCAGCTGGGACAGCTTAAAAGCAACACCAGAAATGTGCCGTGGATTCTAAACGATATCGACATAAACCGAAATCAGATCCTCAGCCACCAAACACTAGATGCAAAGGGATACGAATACTAAATGAGTGTAATAAAAGCAAAGGCCCATCATTTACCACCGAGTCATTTGGTAATCGACTTAATAAAAACATGTATTTCACTTGTAAAACAATATGTTGAATAAGCCATCCTTTATATGAAACTTGATCAAGATCACACTTTATCATTTCAAGTCTGTGCAGACTTTGCCGCATAAAAGCTCAACAGCATGCATAGATACTGAAGTTATCAATGCATATAACAGCGATAAGCACAGGAAAATGAAAAAGAATCTACTGACGACGGCTATTATTTCTAGCCTCACACTCTATTCATTCACAGCACTCGCCGATGGCCCTGAATTCTATGGTCATGCTGATCTTGCCATTACCAATTCAGACACAGGTTATGCAACTCAAAACCAAAAGGAGGGCACTGTTCTTGAAAACAACTTCTCTTGGTTAGGCGTAAAAGGTTCTGAAGCTGTAAGCCCTTACTTTGACATCATTTATCAAATGGAATTTGGTGTCGAAAACTTTGACAACTCAAATAAAACCTTCAATGCCCGTAATACATTCCTAGGGATCAGAAGTGCCGCAGGTACGGCCTTAGTAGGCCGTAACGATACCGTATTTAAATCAGCTGAAGGTAGCTTCGATCTTTTCGGTAATACCAATGCTGATATCGACTTACTGGTTGCAGGCCAAACACGCTCAGCCGATGGCATTTCTTACTATTCACCTAAAATTGCCGATCTCGTGACGCTTAATGCCACTTATCTGATGAGTGATAACTATGACCAAGTGGATAGCAATGGCAACGACGTGTATAGCAAAGATCAAATGTATGCTCTGAGCGCCACCTTAGGGGATAAAGCCTTTAAAGCACAAAACTACTATGTCGCTGCCGCCTATAGTGATGGTATTGATAACGTCGAAGCCTACCGTGGTGTGGCCCAAGCTAAATTCGGTGACATAATCTTAGGTGCCTTATATCAACACAGTGAGCATATAGATGATAAGTTTGCCAATCTCTCAGGCGATACCTATTTTGTCAACGCAGCCTACTTAATTGGCGACTTAAAACTAAAGATTATGTACGGCAAAGATGACTCAGGTCTAGGCAAGTACGTGAGCCGTTATGTTGGCGACCAAAACAACAGTGGCCTAGAACTGGTCCGTGATGTTGACCTACAACAGTTCAGTGTGGGGGCTGATTACCGCCTGAGCACTAAGACTATGGTCTATGGTCACTACACGCGCTTCGATGGTGATCTTATGTTGGCCGATGTGAAGCAAGACCTGAATGACAACATCTTTACTGTCGGTTTACGCGTTGATTTTTAAATAGATTAATCAACTAACCCCAAGGTTATTTATTGATAAAAAAGCGGCTTCGGCCGCTTTTTCTGCTTAGATATCGCCCCCAAACACAAATCTATAACCAATATGACAGACTTGCTACAGCATTAGTATATGCTACAGTTACCCTCGCCGACGCACTATCTAAGGCAATCCGCCTTACCTACCACTTAAGTAGTAAGTGAAAAATAGAGTTTTACCCCTTTCAGGTAAATTTGCAGTCAAGATATAAGGAAAGATCCCAGAAATGGCCCGAATATAGGCAAGGAGAGCCAAAAACATGATCTGCGCCACAGCCTGCGAGTCGTAAAACTGTAAAAATCGGCGGCAACTTTGTTACCGACTCAGGTAGCAAATGCGTTAAACCACACAAAAACCATGAAAAATGGATAAGAACTTAGGTTCGAGGGAGCACAAAACATGAAAAAGACATTCATCTCTGCATCAGTTGCATCAGTATTGGCATTGGCTTCATTCGGTGCGCTAGCCGAAGGCCCAAGCTTCTATGGTCGTTTAGAGCTTGCTCTAACCCATACTGACACAGGTGCCACTCTACAATCAGGTACTAACGGCTTAGAAGCAAACTATGCCGATGAGAATAACGCAGGCACTTATTTAGAAAACAACTTCTCTCTATTAGGTGTTAAAGGCTCAGAAAAAATCGCAGATGGCTTTGAAGCTATCTATCAAATGGAATTCCAAGTTGAAAACACTTCTGGTGCAGGTGATGTTTTCAAAGCACGTAACACTTTCTTAGGTTTAAAAACTAACGCAGGTACTGTGTTAGTGGGTCGTAACGATACCGTATTTAAACAAGCCGAAGGTGCTGTGGATATTTTCGGTAACACTAACGCCGATATCGACCGTTTAGTCACTGCACAAACTCGTAGTGCTGATGGTGTATGGTATTACTCGCCAAAAATTGCAGGCTTAGTAACATTAAACGCTAACTATCAATTTGATGATAATAACGATCAGCTAATCGACGGTAAACCAGCCCCAGCAACGAATGAAAGCTTATACGCACTAAGCGCGACATTGGGTGACAGTAAGTTTAAAGAGCAAAACTATTATGCTGCAGTGGCTTATAACAAAGGCATTGCGGGTGTTGATGCATACCGTTTAGTTGGCCAAGCAAAATTCGGTCAATTCAAAGTTGGTGGTTTATTCCAAAACTCTGAAGATATTGTGAACAATGACATCGAAGGTAACACTTACTTTGTTAACGTTTCTTATGATCTGAACGGTGTGAACCTGAAGGCTGAATACGGCATTGATGAAGCTGGTTTAGGTGGCGCTTACACTAAACTGGGCGGCGTAAAAGGTGCTGATGACATCAACTTCCAAAACTTCAACATTGGTGCTGATTATCGCTTAGCGAAATCAACTATGATCTATGGTCAATACGCTATGTACCGTGGTGATTTTACTGTTGCTAATGCTAAAACAGATCTACAAGATGACAACGTATTCTCTGTAGGCGTACGTTACGACTTCTAATCTCTTACCTAAGAGATAATAGAAACCTACTGTAGTAATACAGTAGGTTTTTTTATGCCTCAAATCTAATCCAAAAGCGCCAAAAATAAAAAACCACCTAAGCCAAACTGAGGTGGTTTTAGTTAACCCATTTAATTCTTTATAGCATTGAAGCCATTACAAAGCATTAGATGCTCGCTAAAGCATCACCACCGTCACCTAATTCAACGCTATCGACACGTTGTAATCCTCTAGGCAATTTTGCACCACGACGACCACGTTCACCTCGATAATGCTCAAGATCGCTTGGCTTCAGTGTGAGTTTGCGCTTACCTGCCCACAAGGTAACCGGCGTATCACTCGGCACTAATTGTAAATGTGTCATAAGTTCATCGCGACTCTTGGCCCTTTCGGTTGGTATGCCAATAATTTTATTACCTTTACCCTTGGATAATTGCGGTAACGCTTCTAGCGAAAACAGTAACATCCGCCCTTCGTTTGTGATCGCTAGCAGTGACATTTCTTTAGTGCGGTCGATCAACTTAGGCGTTAATGATTTAGCGTTTGTTGGTAGACTCAGCAAGGCTTTACCCGCTTTATTGCGCGACACCATATCGTTGTATGAACAAATAAAACCGTAACCCGCATCCGTTGCTAACAAGTAACATTGGTCTTCCTCACCCATCAACACATGCTGCATGGTTTCGCCAGGTGCCATATTGAAGCGAGTAGTAATAGGCTCACCTTGGCTGCGAGCCGATGGCAGAGTATGGCTATCAGTCGCAAAAGCCCGCCCAGACGAATCAATAAACACTGCAGCCTGATTGCTACGTCCCATCGCGCTACATAGATATTGGTCGCCAGACTTATAGGAGAGCGACAAAGGATCGATATCGTGGCCCTTAGCACAACGCACCCAACCTTTTTCAGATAAGACAACAGTCACGGCTTCTGTCGGCGTTAACTCTTGTTCAGTTAATGCTTTGGACTCATTACGCAATACGATTGGCGAGCGACGATTATCGCCATAGGTCTCCGCATCTTGAATTAATTCTTTCTTGATCAACGTCTTCAAGCGACGCTCTGAGCCCAATAACTGCTCCAGTTTTTCGCGTTCGGCTTCAAGCTCATTTTGTTCGGCCGTGATCTTAAATTCTTCTAACTTAGCTAAATGCCGTAACTTTAACTCGAGGATCGATTCGGCTTGTTTATCACTGAGTGAAAAACGGGCCATCAACTCGGCTTTAGGATCATCGTGAAAACGAATAATCTCGATCACTTCATCAATGTTGAGGAAAGCGATCATTAGGGCTTCGAGTATATGTAACCGCGATACCACCTTGTCTAAACGATATTCTAAACGACGTTTAACCGTATCAACGCGGAACTCTAACCACTCAGTTAATAAGGTTTTCAACCCTTTAACTCGCGGACGCCCATCGAGACCTAGCACATTTAAGTTAACTCTAAAGCTCTTTTCTAAATCTGTGGTGGCAAACAAATGCGCCATCAGTTGATCGCAATCGACGCGATTGGAGCGCGGCACCACCACAAGACGCACTGGGTTTTCATGATCCGACTCATCGCGTAAATCGGCCACCATAGGCAATTTCTTCGCCTGCATTTGACCGGCGATTTGCTCTAAGATTTTACCGCTACTGGCTTGATGCGGCAGCGCCGTTATAATGATTTCACCGCCATCGACAGTGTAAACCGCACGTGCTCTTAATGACCCACGGCCCGACTCATAAATTTTTGCAATATCGGCAGACGGGGTAATAATCTCGGCTTCAGTTGGATAATCAGGGCCTGGTACAAAGGCCATCAATTGCTCGAGTTCAAGCTTAGGATCATCGAGCAATGCTACGCAGGCGGAGACTAATTCTCTCACGTTATGCGGCGGAATATCCGTCGCCATACCTACGGCAATACCAGTAATACCATTGAGTAAGATATGCGGTAAACGTGCAGGCAGTACTTTAGGTTCCTTCAAAGTGCCATCGAAGTTAGCACCCCATTCAACCGTACCTTGTCCCAGTTCACTGAGTAACACTTCAGAGAATTTAGAGAGACGTGCTTCGGTATAACGCATAGCCGCAAATGACTTAGGATCATCGGGGGCACCCCAGTTACCTTGGCCATCGACTAACGGGTAGCGATATGAAAATGGCTGCGCCATCAATACCATAGCCTCATAACAGGCACTATCGCCGTGAGGATGGTATTTACCTAATACGTCACCAACCGTACGGGCCGACTTTTTATGCTTAGATTGAGCCGATAAACCTAACTCACTCATCGCATAGATAATTCGACGCTGTACCGGTTTAAGTCCATCCCCAATGTGTGGCAGGGCTCGGTCCATAATGACGTACATGGAATAGTTCAGATAAGCCTCTTCGGTAAAGCGCCGCAATGGCATTTGCTCTACCCCATCGAGACTTAACTTGATAGCGTCACTCATTTTCTTCTAGTTCCTGTGTTTCTTCAGTACTATCGCCCTTATAAAACAAGCGATACACGTTACCTTTTAAATCATCGGAGATGTACATAGCACCATCGGATGCCGATAACAGCGCAAAGGGTCGAGCAACGGGAAATTCACCGTCAAGGAAACTAACAACCGTTTCACGACTCACCACTTTTTGATCTTCAATCTTCAACATCACCACTTGATAGCCAACTTTACTCGAACGATTCCACGAGCCATTTTCGGCGACAAACAACTGATTATGGTAAATATCGGGAAATTGACTGCCGCGATAAAATGCAAGTCCCGTGGGTGCAACATGGGCTGGCAACTCATACATTGGCAGAGTGATTTTTAAGTTTTTCGGTTTTTCATAGGCAGGTTCGACAACACTACTGGCATGTAAATAAGGAAAGCCATAATGACTCCCTATCACATCGATGCGGTTAATCTCATCGGGTGGCAAGTTGTCCCCCATCCAATCACGGCCTTGATCGGCAAACCATAATTTTTTGTCTATTGGCGACCAATCAAATCCACTTGCATCACGCACACCAGCCGCAATCTGCTCACTCGCGCCAGTATCAACATTGATCGCTATGATACTACTGTAAGGCACTGGCGCTTCACAGACGTTACAGGGCGCACCAATAGACACATATAAACGGCCATCTGGGCCAAAATTAATTGCCCGAGAACTTTTCTTCTCTGAGTAAGGTAAGTCACTGTAAATCTCTTTGGGTCGACTCGGGCGGCGCAATCTTTGCTCAATATCAACAAAGCGCACTATTTGATTTTCAGTGGCGACAAACAAGTCACCATTGTGGAATGCAATCGCATCGGGTGATTCAAGCCCTTTGGCTATCACATAGCGCTTATCGACACGACCATCTTGATTACCATCAACGAGAGCATGGATAGTGCCGCTCTTATTAGAACCGACAAATAAAGTGCCATTAGCCCCCATCGCCATCTGCTTAGCATCGCCAATATCCGAGGCATAAAGCGATAAACCAAACCCCTTAGCGACGGTAATCATGATCGATTGGGAACCCGCAAAGGCGCTATTGCAGAGCAATAACGTCACACTCGCTAAGAGTGTAAAACCGGCAGAAAACACCTTTAAGCAATTATAATTATTAGTTTTAATATACAACATTGTAATTTTCTTTATGCCTATGTTTTATTGTTATCGGCAATAGTGCACAACATTAAAGTAAAGCCATGTCACCCTTATCTTCAAGCCAGTTTTTACGGTCCGGCGAACGCTTCTTAGCGAGCAACATATCCATCAAAGCATCCGTTTCTTCGATGTCATCTATCGTCAACTGTACTAAACGACGGGTGTTTGGATCCATCGTTGTTTCACGAAGTTGTAAAGGATTCATCTCACCCAAGCCCTTAAAGCGGGTGACTTGTACCTTACCCTTTTTATTCTCAGCGGCAATACGGTCTAAAATACCCGCTCTTTCTGCCTCATCTAAGGCGTAATAAACCTCTTTGCCGATATCAATACGGAACAACGGCGGCATAGCAATATACACATGACCCTGCTCAACTAAGATACGGTAATGCTTCAAAAATAGCGCGCATAACAAGGTAGCAATGTGCAGTCCGTCTGAGTCGGCATCCGCAAGGATACAAATCTTGCCATAACGTAATTCAGAAATATCACTGCTATCGGGATCGCAACCAATCGCGACCGAAATATCATGGACTTCCTGTGAAGCTAACACCTGCGAAGCATCGACTTCCCAGGTATTCAAGATTTTTCCACGCAGCGGCATGATGGCTTGAAACTCACGATCGCGGGCCTGTTTAGCACTACCACCCGCAGAATCCCCTTCCACGAGGAATAACTCTCCGCGCATCGGATCTTGGCCACTACAGTCTGTCAGCTTACCCGGCAGTGCAGGTCCCGAAGTCACCTTTTTGCGGGCCACTTTTTTGGCGGCCTTTAAGCGACTCTGGGCATTATTAATGCACATTTCGGCTAAGGATTCAGCTAACTCGGTATTTGAGTTCAACCAGAGTGAGAATGCGTCACGCACAACACCAGACACAAAAGCAGCGCATTGGCGACTAGAAAGCTTTTCTTTTGTTTGACCAGCGAATTGCGGTTCTTGCATCTTCACCGACAATATAAACGCGGCGCGATCCCAAATGTCTTCGGGTGAAAGTTTAATGCCACGGGGAATTAAATTTCTGAACTCACAAAATTCGCGCATCGATTCCAATAAACCTTGGCGGAAACCATTCACATGGGTACCACCGAGCGGAGTCGGAATTAAGTTAACATAACTCTCGCCAATGGATTCACCGCCTTCTGGCAACCAAGTAATGGCCCAATCTGCGGCTTCTAGCTGGCCCTTAAAACAGCCGACAAACGGCTCTTCTGGCAATCTTAAATTGTCACCGATAGCCGCCTTTAAATAATCAGTTAGGCCGCTTTCATAGAACCATTCATGGACTTCGTTTGTCTGTTTATTGGTAAATTTGATCCGTAAACCTGGGCACAGTACCGCTTTAGCCCGCAGCAGATAAATCAGTTTTGAATTTGAGAAGTTAGCCGAATCAAAATAGCTCGCATCGGGCCAAAAATGCACTCGAGTCCCCGTATTACGACGGCCACAGGTCCCTGTTGGGCGTAAATCTTCAACCTTAAAGCCATTTTCAAAAGCGATGTCATACACTTGGCCATCACGGCGAACCGTGACTTCGACACGGCGCGACAAAGCGTTAACCACCGAGATACCGACACCGTGTAAACCACCGGAGAACTGGTAGTTTTTATTCGAAAATTTACCGCCAGCATGCAATTTGGTCAGAATTAACTCAACCCCAGGAATGCCTTCTTCTGGGTGGATATCCACTGGCATACCACGGCCATCATCAGTGACTTCGAGGGAGTTATCTGTATGTAGAACAACTTCAATTTTTGTCGCGTGACCAGCCAATGCCTCATCGACACTGTTATCTATGACCTCTTGGCCCAAATGGTTCGGTCTGGAGGTGTCGGTATACATACCTGGACGGCGTTTAACAGGATCGAGTCCGTTGAGAACTTCAATGGCGTCAGAGGTGTATTGATTTGTCATAGGGCACGCTATAGGTTGTTATATCCGGCCATGTTGCGGCTCGGCATGTCAGTTTGTCAAGGTAAGTGTAAAAATTGGCTTACAGTTTGCAGATGCGACTCATAACCAACAAAGCTGTGATCACCACCCGCTTCAACTCGCAATTGACAGTGATGATACTTATTGACCGCTTCGCGATAATCCAGCACATCATCACCTGTCTGCAATAATACCAAAAAACGATCCGGATTGCGGATCACAGCCGTATTAAATTCAGCGACTTCAGACTTATGCTCAGGTAAGACAAGATAATGCTGTTCAGTGTAAGGATTGAATTGCGGCCCCATAAATTCATCGAACAACTCAAAGGGTTTTACCGCAGGATTAACTAACACCGCTTTGCCACCATAGGTTTCGGCTAAATAGCTGGCGAAATACCCGCCTAAAGATGAGCCTATATAAGCTAATGGCTCGTTGGCATCAATCGCCGCCTCAACATAAGCGGTTAAGAGCACCATCGCAGCCTTAGGTGTATTAGGCAATTGGGGCTGATGGAAGGCCACACTAGGGTGATGCAGCGCCATGTACTTAGCCGTCATCACAGCTTTATCTGAAAATGGAGAGCTATTAAAACCGTGAATATAAAGCAGCATATTTCCTCAGGCTGCGGCTATTCGCGTTAATAACCGCTAGAGTTGTTGTCGGGGGAAAAATGGTTACCCGGTACGCGATACACTTTAGTGTTGATGCTACCATCGGCTTTCAACTCCAGCAAACGATAACCCGGTTGAACGCCATCCAAGGCAAAATAAGGCGATAACGGCTTAAATTGAATACAAGTGGAAGGTGTCGCCATCAACTGCAACGTGCCATGGGGCCCATTATGATGGGTATCAATACATTGGTGCACATGTCCCCAGAGCAATCCTTTGACCTGCGGATACTTTGCCACTCGCGCGATAAACTCGGCGCCATTGTCCATGCAGTGCTGATCCAGCCAAGTACAATTCACAACGATGGGATTGTGATGCATCACCAGTAAAGTATGGCATTCAGGATGTGCGGCAATGGCTTCATCAATTAATTCGAACTGAGTCTCGGCCATATTGCCGCCAGGCTTTCCCCGCACGGTTGAATCCAACATGAGGATTTGCCAGTTTCCCGCCAGAATACGCTGCTGCCCAAAAATCTGTTCACCCTGCATGTGCAGATACATGATCCGTGGATCGTCATGATTTCCAGGAAGATAATGGCAAGGTAAGCCAACAGGGGTGACTGCTTTCACAAATTGCTGATAGGACTCAGCCGAATAGTCTTGACTCAAATCGCCCGTGGCGAGCATCAAGTGAGCAGGATAGTCCACAGCTCTAATCGTATTTAATACGGCAGCAAAACTTTTGCTAGTATTAACTCCTAATAGCTGAGCTTCAGGATCGGCAAAAAGATGCGGATCTGTGACTTGCACGATACGCACGCTTTCCCCTTCAGCTATGGAGTAAGAGACAGCCTCTTTCAGCACATTGAATACCCAATTCTAAGACTGGCACACGACACTGTGTTGGTAACCAATCTTTAATAACTCTTCCAGGAATGCATTCACCTGGTACTTTTCATCACTTTGATACATGCGTACATTGGGATAATCATACACTGGGCGTAATTGATAAATCTGTTGGCCAGTTAACACTTCTGCTAATTTAGCATCGTGATAAATTCTCACTAACACCTTGGGAGTATTAATAAACTCCTTGATTTCGATGGGACGAGATATCTCAACTAGCTGAGTATATTTGGTATTTTCTAAAATTCGCACTACTAATATACCAAACTCACCTTCGAGTCGCCATGACTCACCGATAGCTATCTCTAACGGTAACCATTTCAACATGTAGCCATAATTACGCCCGCACAGTGCTAAAAAATCACTGACGTTGGGTTTATAGCGCCGTTTTAGACTCGAAGTAGCCAAATTCATCCCAACTTAAACCAGTTGCTGATAGTTTAATTGTAACCATTGTAATCCAATAACGGTCGACGCATTATCAATCTCGCCCGCAACCACTCGCTCATAAGCTTGCTCGCGGCTCATGACATGCAATCGAATATCTTCGTGCTCTTCAGCTAATCCATGCAATCCACGGGCATCGTTTGAATCGACATCAGCCCAATAGAAATAGAAACGTTCTGTACTACCACCTGGGCTCGCTAAATAGCTATTTACACTGTGTATTTGCTTAGCCATTAAGCCAGTTTCTTCCATTAATTCTCGGTGTGCAACATCCAGAGGCGTTTCTGCGGGCGCAATCATACCCGCGACTAACTCAAGAAGCCAAGGAGATTTAGCGGTTGCTAATGCAGGAAAGCGTACCTGTTCGATGAGTACGACTTTATCTTGCTTGGCATCATAGGGAAGGACGACCACAGCATGACCCCGTTCAAACACTTCGCGAGTGACAGGCTTACTCCAGCCACCAGCGAATAATTTATGCTTGAAAGTGTATTCGTCCATTGAGAAAAACCCTTGATAAAGGGATTTTTTTCCTAAGATCTCAATATCCGTTTGCGAAAAAACAGGGGGTTTCATACTCTATCCTTAAAAGTTAAATTTGCGCCTACAATCAAGGCAATTTGAGCACATTTTTAAAATAAAATCTGTTACACTTCGAATTTGACTTGAAAGTGTCAGAGTTCTTAGACTCTAGGTCATTAAGTTTTAGCTGTATCGGGAAGCGTCGGGAAGCGCAAACCGCCTTGGTAAAGGCATTACTTAGTCTAAACGAAGTTAAAATATTCCTCCGTGGGGGGATTTTGTCTAATAAGGACAGCAAATGAAATTTAAGATCCATAATTTATGCGCAGCATTAACACTTGCGGCTTCCGCTTCAGCGGTGCAAGCAGATGATTTGTTGCAAATTTATCAGCAAGCACTGACCAGCGACCCGCTCGTATTGCAAGCCCAAGCCCAGCGTAATGGTTTGTTTGAGAAAATCGAACAAAACCGCGCTCCGCTGTTGCCAACCATTAGTGCAAACGTCGGTTATGACAAAGCTTGGAATGATCCGAAGGATGATGCAAGTGGTCTAGTAGGTAGCCTGAAATTAAATCAAGTCATCTATGATCACAGTGCTTGGGTTGGTTTAAGTCTTGCTGAGAAAGCCGCTTCTCAAGCTGATTCCGCTTATGCTTCCGCATTACAAAACTTGATTACTCGTATCACTAAAGCCTATTTCGATGTATTAACGGCGAAAGACAACTACGAGTTCCAAGGTGCAGAAAAACGCGCAATCGAGCGTCAACTTGAACAAACTAAACAACGTTTCGCAGTGGGTTTAACCGCGATTACCGATGTGCATGAAGCTCAAGCGCAATATGACTTGGCCTCAGCCACTGAAATTTTAGCCGAAAACACGCTCGCCAATAGTTATGAAGCCTTACGTGAAATCACCGGCATCGATCACAAGACGATTAATGTGTTAGATACCAACCGTTTCTCAGCAGTTACGCCAGCGCCAACGTCATCTAGCGAATGGTTAAAAATTGCTGAAACCAATAGTGTTGATTTAATGACTCAACGTATTGGTAAAGATATTGCTCAAGAGACCATTAAGCTTTATCAAGCAGGCCACATGCCGTCTTTAAGCTTAAATGCCGGTTACAACAAAGGTCTTGAGCAAAAAATGGGGAATCTCAACGAACCTGATTTTGATAATGTCAGCGTTGGTGTCAACTTAAGCATTCCGATTTTCGAAGGTTTTAAAGTCAGCTCACAAGTTAATGAAGCACAATTCCAGTATGTTGAAGCAAGTGAAAAGCTTGAGCAAATTTACCGTGGTGTAGTGAAAAACGTTCGTAATAACTACAACAACGTAGGTGCTTCTATCAGCTCAATCAAAGCTTATGAGCAATCTGTTATTTCATCAGAAAGTGCCCTAAAAGCCACTCAAGCGGGTTTCGAAGTGGGTACTCGTACTATCGTTGATGTTTTGAACCGTACCCGTGACTTGTACGACTCAAAACGTAAATTATCCGATGCGCGCTATAGCTACATCAACTCAGTTGTTGCACTAAAGCAAGCTGCGGGTACATTGAATGAAGATGATGTCATCGCCATCAATAATGGCTTGATTGCACAGTAACAACGCTCTCAGTCATTAAATATAAAAAAACCGCCATTTGGCGGTTTTTTTATGCTTAAAAGTTAAAATCAACAAAATTAGAAATTGATTTCAACACCCGCAAAATAACCTTTAAATTTAGTATCAGCACTCACACCCGAGAAATTACTCACATCGAATAAAAATTCACGGTAGCCTACACGTACACGGGTATCAACGGCCAAACCATCAAATTGCCAACCTAAACCAATAGCATAGTCGTGCACGCTTGACTCATTGACGCCCTGCATCAAATCAGCAAAACCGTACAAGCCTAAGCCAGGCATACCTACATGCGTACTGGCGTAACCCATCACAATACCGCTATCGACATCTTTCTCTTCTGGGTGACCAGGGTCTTGAACACGCAGTGAACCATTCATTAACTTGTATGCTGCACCAAGGTCCAATGACACTATGTCGTTGTCCAATATTTCGTAATACAGCACGAAATCTGTGTTGCTCAAATCAGTATAAGCAGTAACATTGCCTTTAAAATCATGCCCATTGAAGTTGAAATCAGCATCCGACATGCCGCCTTTCTGATCTAAGCTATTTTCACGGATTTTAATGTTAGGGACAAATGGCAATGGGTGCTCAACTGCAATCCAATAACTGCCTTGAGCAGATGAACTGTAATCAAATGTTTGTTGTGGTTGACCTTTATCAGCAAAAGTACCGCTAGTATCGGCGCGCCAGTAATCACCACCAATCGTAAAACCAACCACAGTTGCCGCTTGGGCAGATGAGGCCATACAGAATCCTAATACCGCAGTGGCGAGGAGAGTTTTTTTCATAATTAACCTTGAGATAGCAAGTTCGTTAAATCAATCACCGCGGCATTCGCACGCGACACATAGTTAGCCATAACCAATGAATGATTAGCGACTAAGCCAAAACCGCTGCCATTCAGCACAACAGGGCTCCAGACAGTTTGCTGAGTCGCCTCCAGCTCACGAATGATCTGTCTTAGGCTCACTTCAGCATTTTTCTTCTTCAATACGTCAGCAAAGTCAACTTCAACTGCGCGCATAAAGTTCAACAACGCCCATGAAGCACCACGGCTCTCATAGAAGACATCATCAATTTTCCACCAACTGGTTTTTACCTGATGGCTGGTCAAATTTGGGGTTGATTGACGCGCCGAATTGTCACCAGCTAGGTCTGTATTTAAGCGCTCTTGGCCAACGCTGGCAGATAAACGCTGCGACATACTGCCCAGACGTTTCTGCACTTCTTTCAACCATTCATTAAGGTTGTCAGCACGGGCATAAAACTGTGCATCTTGATTATTTGGGTCCATCATGCGGGCACGGTAAAGCTTCAGCAATTTGATTGCATCGCGATATTCGCTTTCGGCACTCGGTACTAACCAGCTAGTGTGGTCAATATTGAGCTTAGATTGGGCTTCGCCTAAATCTTTGTCCGCTGCAGATTGTGACTGTGAGCGGCTAAACTCTTTACGCATAATCAAGGCTAAATCACGGGCTTGCTCCAAAGCACCATATTCAAATGCGGGCATGTTATCCATGAAGATGGAAGGTGGCATCACATCGTTTGATAACCAACCACCTTGCTTATCGAGTAAATTTTCGACTGTGAGGATTAGCGATGTAGTGGTAGCGTACCCAACAATATTCTTATTGGATGCTGTTAATTGTTGAGGGCTAATCGGATCCGGTTCGATACTCCACCATACACTCACGCCATAACCGATTAATACTAAAAATAAACCGACCCCGGTAACTTTTTTCCATGTAATTTGCATCAAGCGACTCCTTAATGATGGTGATGATGCTCTTGCTCTGCGGCGTTTTCTACTGCTTTACTAACAGGCAGGGTAATTGCCATTTTCTCGCCACCGTCAAACTCTAATTGCAGTTCAACTTGTTGCTCTAACACCAATGGTGCTTTTAAGCCAAGCAACATGACGTGATCCCCTGACGGCGTTAACGTTAATGTGCCATGGGAGGGGATGTCAAAACCTTCAACATGGCGCATCTTCACCATGCCTTGGTCTTCGATAATCGTGTGTAATTGGGCATCCTTTGCCACAGTCGTACTGACACCGATAAGACGAATCGCTTTATCTGTGTGGTTTTCAAGCGTAAAGTAAGCGGCAGTATTTGGTACTGTCTCAGGCATGGCGCGTATATGACCTTCAGTCATGACTACGTTCGCCAACACTGAAAATGATGCACAAGATAAAACTAGACAATTAAACAGCTGTTTGAATATTGGTTTCAATGTCTTAAACTCCATGTCTACCCAATGTCGTCGTAAAGGAAACAACCCATGAGTCATATACAGGTTCAGGATGATCAGGGCGTGCGTATTATTAGCTTTAATCGCCCTGATAAACGCAATGCACTTGATCTTAATATGTATAAACAACTGACAGAATACCTGATCGAAGGTGAAGCAGACAACGACATTCGTGCCTTTATGCTCCATGGCCAAGATAATTGTTTCACCTCAGGCAATGATGTTGCTGACTTTTTGAAAAATAGTGACTTAGGGCCAAATCATCCCGCAGTACGTTTCTTATTTTGTCTGCTCGAACTCAAAAAACCTCTGGTGGCTGCTGTTTCTGGTGCCGCCGTCGGTATAGGGACAACCGTACTGCTACATTGCGATCTGGTATACGCTGACAACACGGCGAAATTTCAACTTCCCTTCGTCAACTTGGCTCTCGTGCCGGAAGCGGGGGCTAGCCTACTCTTACCTGAACTCATTGGTTATCAAAAAGCGGCTGAGTTACTGCTACTTGGTGAAAGTTTTAATGCCGAGACGGCCCATAGACTCAATATGATCAACGAAATTGTGGCCCATGAAGATTTACTCAGTTATGCATTATCTCAGGCAAAAAAATTGGCCAATCAACCGCCACAAGCACTACAAATCACACGTCAATTAATGCGTCCGCATAAAAATCGTGTACAACACCAAATGCACCAAGAACTTGAACAATTTAGCGCTAGGCTAAAAAGTGATGAAGCCAAAAGCAGATTTCAGGCTTTTTTGAAAAAGTAGTCTGCAAGGCAGTATGCACATACATTTTCGCATGAGGGTCAAAGTGCCCTCTTCTTGATAGGTTTAACTACATCATTTTAAATCAAAACAAGCCACTTATTAGCTCATCAACACCAGCCATCACGGCATGCTTAGGCTGGTTTTTTCCATTGGTCAACTAACAATGCTAAAACAAAGTAAATTAGCAAACTTACACCCGGCATAAATACAACTGCACCAGCCCACACCGCACGAGTCCAAAAACAAGACCAATCAAATTTCCACGCCATGCCTGCAGCAACACCACACACTAACCGCTCTGGACTCTCCATACGCACTTTTAATCGTTTCATCTAAAACCTCGGCTCAGTTGATCGCGAACTTATTTATCACTAACACTATGCCACTGAAACCAGCAAATAATGCCTGAAAACAACGCAAGACTAATTACAGGTAACAGTAGCAATGTCATCAAAGGTGCTACAAACCACATAAGCAGATCCTTTACTTAGCGCTATATTCATCGACACCTGCCGATTCACCTTTATTTTCAGCGTTTAAGCTAAGTTGACTGTTGAAGTCATAAATACTTTCAGCCAGTTGTGTTTGCAATGACATCACAAATTCACGCTTTACACTGACGAACAATTCTTGTGTCTGCGCAGTTAATGTTTGCTCAATAGTTCCCACAACATCTGATATTGGTGCGGCTTCTGCGTGTGCTGCAACGCTACCGACTAACGCGCCTAATAACACACTCATTTGTACTGATTTTTTAATGGTTAACATAAACATGATGGCATCCCTTTCGATTAATTAACTTGACGAAGGGACTATTACAAACTGCGTGCCAACTTATAATAATATTTTTAACATCATGATTATAATCACTTTAAAGTATTTTAAGTGAACGGAATGAGATATGGAAATGAATAGGGAAATAACAAGTGGTGAAAAATACTACTCAAACTAGTAAATTTCACCATCTTTTAAGTTGATTATAAATCACTCAGTGACTTCAGTTTGAATACTCTGAAAAGCCTGTTTTACCACTTCTATCCCAGCGCCGTTTTTATGGGCATTTTCACTCAAATAACGACGCCAAGCGCGGGCACCTGGTAAACCTTGAAATAAACCTATCATATGACGAGTTACATGATTGAGCCGGCCACCAAACTGCAAATGCGCTTCAATATAAGGCAGCATAGCCTCAATCACTGCCTCGCGGCTGATCACTGCTTTTTGACTGCCACACAATATTTGATCCACCTGCGCCAGAATATAAGGATTCTGATAAGCCTCGCGCCCCATCATTACTCCATCGAGCTGCACTAAATGAACTTGTGCTTGCTCGAGAGTTGTTACGCCGCCATTAATACCAATATTAAGTGCAGGATAATCACGCTTAAGTTGATACACACGCTCATAATCGAGCGGCGGGATCTCGCGATTCTCTTTTGGGCTTAACCCTTGAAGCCACGCCTTACGCGCATGGATAGTAAAATCCGTACACCCTTTTGCACTGACCACATCAATAAACTGGGTTAAAAACGCATAACTATCTTGTTCATCAATTCCGATACGCGTTTTCACAGTCACAGGAATATCAACGACTTGTTTCATGGCGTCAACACACTCAGCCACTAACTCAGGTTCTGCCATCAAACA
Source organism: Shewanella sp. NKUCC06_TVS (assembly GCF_019345515.1). Taxonomy (NCBI): domain Bacteria; kingdom Pseudomonadati; phylum Pseudomonadota; class Gammaproteobacteria; order Alteromonadales; family Shewanellaceae; genus Shewanella; species Shewanella sp. NKUCC06_TVS. The sequence goes on from NZ_JAHKQX010000004.1 coordinate 47,083, forward strand.
CGCGCCAAAGCGACCATTCTGCACTCGATCGGAAGGACAACCCACATTGAGGTTAACTTCATCGTAGCCTCGCTCAGCAGCGAGTTTAGCGCAACGAGCCAAATCTAAGGGATTAGAGCCACCTAACTGCAACGCCAAAGGATGTTCTTCTTGGTTATATGCCAAGTAATCACCACGACCATGCAATATCGCTCCTGTTGTCACCATTTCCGTATACAACAAAGCATTAGCCGACATCAAACGTGCAAAATAACGATAATGACGGTCCGTCCAATCCAACATGGGCGCAACGCTAAATGTCCTATCGATTGGAATAGTTGATATAACAGGGGTTTTACTCATTTTAGATTGAATCATTACTCTCACATTCTATTAAGCGGTTTTCACATATTTGTGCATTGGTCTAATTGCTAAGTATCCTGTGAGGTATCCCAAATTATAAGATTGAGCGCTCAAGATGGTGTTCCCAGTAATTGACTCGGAAACACGTACTGAACAACACACTACAAATGCGTCGTTAGGGTGAAGCAAAAAGTGAGACAGTTTACAGCGAACATCGCACTTTTACAAAGTCAGCTAAGACGCTCAAGGCCAAGACGCCTTTTTGATAGCACTCAACAATGCCGAAAATAGCCATATAAAATGGGATTACGTAAGGCGCGATGAGATAGAGAGTTGAGTAGCAACGCCTTCTCACAAGTTCAAGTGCAAATAAAAGTCGAGTTACTCCATAAAAAGGCTAAAAAACTTTGCAGCATCGGCACTCATGAGCCACTATGAATGGGGCTAATGCAGCCGATATATTGCCATTTTTTGTATGTATGAGACGTAAAACAACGCCATTTGACGATAAGCCTCTTCCAAACAAACTTATAAACCATGATACAAAACGGTCTAAACAATAAAGGGCACGGTTATATGGAGCTTTAGCGGCCTATAACTCAGATAAATGATAAGAATATCTTTAAATTAGCCTCACATTTATAGCGGTCTCATCTAAGCTGATAGAATGTGATCAAGATTGCTGTCGATAAGCAACTTTTCTAATAGCCTTAAGCAATGCCATTACTCCATGGTTTAGGCTCAAAAGAGGACAAACTTAGGCATGAACGTTAATTTTATTAATCCTTTCCTCCAATCTTTGCTCAATGTCATATCTACGATGGCGAGCATGGATTTGACGCCGGGCAAACCCCAAATCAAAGTAGATAACTTAGCTAAGGGTGATGTATCCGGCCTAATCGGTCTTGTAGGACCCCAAACAAAAGGATCACTGTCGATTACCTTCGAACAAAAGCTTGTTTTGCAGATAATGCAGAATATGCTGGGCGAAAACCCGGGTAAAATTAACGAGGAAGTGACTGACTTAGTAGGCGAAATTACGAATATGGTGACTGGTGGCGCAAAAAATCTTTTGGGTCAAAAAGGCTATGAATTTGAAATGGCCACTCCTATGGTCGTATCAGGAAAAGGCCATACTATTTCCCATAAAGCTAATGGCACTAAGATTATCATGCCATTTACAAGCCCGCATGGTACTGCTTATATTGAAATATGTTTTGAAAACTAATAGCTTAAATACATCAAACCAGTCAGCTCAAAATACATTAACTATCCTGTCGCTCTGGATCTTATGTTTCATTCGCTTTTTTAAAGCCAGACAACAAAGATCAGAACGGCTGGTTTACCGTAACCTGAATTGAGGTATTTTTATCGTCTATTTTGCCGCCTAACACCAGTTCAGCACAGCTTCATCCTCAGGTCCAAAACATATTGCGTCGCCAACGGTGAACTGCAAACCACTATTTTGCTTATCTCAGCCCTACAGGTTCGACACTTCTCCCGCTAACAAATAACTATAATTCATAGTGTTATTTGCAGTAACCATTCGTGTAGTGGCAATTATTCATCCTGACACTTTACATAAAAGAAAACGGTGTTTAATCACCGTTTTCTTGCTAAAAAGTGTCCCAGAATAATTCTATCTGTCAGGGTTAAGCTAAGCAAACAGCAACCCTTGGCGTAAGCTTAGTGACTAATTCGTAAGCGATAGTGCCGATATGTTCAGCGACTTCCTCCACGGGTAATGCCTTACCCCACAGCAATGCACTATCCCCAACTTTATCTTGCGCCCCTTGGCCTAAGTCAACAGTCAACATGTCCATAGAAACACGGCCGACTATGGGTACGCGGCGACCATTGACCCACACGGGTGTGCCTTCCGGTGCATTGCGAGGATAACCATCACCATAACCAATCGCCACTACACCTAAACGAGTATCTTGCTTCGCGGTCCAGAAACAACCATAGCCCACTGGCTGATTGGCTTTATGATCCCGTACCGCAATCAACTGTGATACCAATTCCATCGCAGGAACTAGCCCGTGATTCGCACCGCAATCACCAGTAACAGGAGATACGCCATAGAGTGCAATACCAGGACGGATCCAATCGCCTTGGCTCTGAGGCCAATACAAGGCACCAGCAGAGTTTGCTAAGGTTCTAAATCCGGGCAAGCCTGCCGTTAACGTATTAAAAGCCGCCATCTGTACTGAGGTATAGGTGTTTTCAGGCTCGTCCGCACAGGCAAAATGTGTCATCAAATGGATCGGTTTTGCCACATTTGGACAGGCCATTAACCTTGCGTAAACCGTTGAAAATTGTTCGGGCGTAAAACCTAAACGATGCATGCCTGAATCCACTTTAAGCCAGACAGTGACAGGTTTTGACAACACAGTTTGCTCTAACATTTCAAGCTGAGAACTGTGGTGCACTACAGTGTCGATATCATGCCCGACGAGTAACGGAAGATCGGTGGCACGGAAAAAACCTTCTAGTAATAACAAACGCGCTGTCACGCCGCCCGCTCGTAATTCTAAGGCTTCATCCAATCGTGCTAGGCCAAAGCCATCGGCATTGACTAAACAATTAGCGACATTCAATAATCCATGACCATAACCGTTCGCTTTAACGACGGCCATCACACGACTCGCTGGTGCCTGTTGACGCAACGCAGCGAGATTGGTTTGCAGTGCACTACTGCTAATTTCTGCACGGGGAAAAGGGTTCAAAATTTACCTTGTTTACTCAGGAAATAAAAAGTCACGGATATAAAAAATACATCAATACAGCTCATCTTCTGCAAACGCAAACTGACTGTTTTTAAACGTCAATTAATCTTCTTCAAACTGCGGCCCAGCATAATTATCGAAACGCGAAAATTGGCCTTGGAAAGTGAGCCGCACCCGACCAATGGGGCCGTTACGTTGCTTACCAATGATGATTTCTGCCGTGCCTTTATCTTGAGAATCGTTGTTATACACTTCATCGCGATAAATAAACATGATGAGATCCGCATCTTGCTCGATAGCACCCGATTCACGTAAATCCGAGTTAACAGGACGTTTATCGGCCCTTTGTTCGAGCGAGCGGTTAAGCTGCGACAGGGCAATAATCGGGATTTCCAACTCTTTTGCTAATGCTTTCAGCGAGCGTGAAATTTCAGAAATTTCTAAGGTACGGTTATCTTTTAAGGCGGGCACCTGCATTAACTGCAGGTAATCTATCATGATCATAGATAAACCACCGTACTCACGGGCGATACGACGCGCGCGGCTGCGAACTTCTGTCGGGGTTAATCCCGAACCATCATCAATATACATTTTGCCTTGCTCGAGCATGATACCCATGGTCGATGAAACCCGCGCCCAATCTTCATCATCGAGCTGACCAGTACGGATTTTGGTTTGATCAACGCGGCCCAAGGAGGCCAACATACGCATCATAATCTGTTCTGACGGCATCTCGAGACTGAAAATAAGTACAGGTTTATCTTCATTCATTGCGGCTTGTTCGCACAAGTTCATCGCGAAGGTGGTTTTACCCATAGAAGGACGCGCAGCAACGATAATCAAGTCGCCAGACTGAAACCCTGCCGTCATTTTATCGAGATCGTTAAAACCGCTCGATACTCCAGTCACACCGTTGTGGGGGTTGTTATAAAGCTGCTCAATCTTATCGACGGTTTTTTCCAGAATAGTTTTGATACCTTCGGGACCTTCATTAGCATTGGTTCGCATCTCTGCGATCTTAAATACTTTACTCTCAGCAAGGTCGAGTAATTCACCCGAGTCACGACCTTCTGGGTTATAGCCCGCATCGGCAATCTCATGTGCGACACGGATCATGTCACGGACCACAGCCCGCTCACGGACAATTTCAGCGTAAGATAAAATATTACCCGCACTTGGGGTATTTTTCGCAATCTCACCTAAATAGGCAAAACCACCAGCATCTTCTAATTGATTTTCAACTTCTAGCTGTTCAGAAACCGTGATCAAATCGATCGGTTGCCCTAAATCAACCAATCTGTGCATGGCAGAAAAGATCATCTTATGTGAGCGAGAATAAAAATCCTCTTTTACGACAGCCTCTGCGACCCTGTCCCACGCTTCGGCATCTAACATCAAGCCGCCTAATACCGATTGTTCAGCCTCAATTGAATGCGGTGGCAGCTTGAGTCCATCAAGCTGCAAATCTCTTGGCTTACTTTTAGGCTTAAAAGCACCTTGTTGTGACATTAACGCTCCCGATTTCCAACAACTTAACAAAATATGATATAAAACCCGCGTCAAGCAAACAGGATGTTTACACTCGCCTGTTATTTCATTCCAACGGACACTCTAACAATCAATAAGGAAAGAACATGCGTATTGCATTGGTTGCAGCCTTAGTACTGACATCCGGCATAGCAACTGCCGACGAAGGACAATGGCAACCTTATCAAATGCCTTCAATTGCAGACAAACTCAGTGAACGCGGAATCGATATTCCGGCAGAAAAACTGGCCGATCTGACAAGTTATCCAATGAACGCCGTGGTTGGGCTGGGCTATTGTACCGCCAGTTTTGTCTCCCCCCAAGGGCTAGTTGTGACAAACCACCATTGTGCCTACAAGGCGATACAATATAACACTAAGCAAGAGCATAACTACCTAGAACAAGGCTTTTTAGCAACATCGATGGACAAGGAGCCCTCTGCCGGTCCTAACGAACGTTTATACATCACAGAAGCAGTGACCAATGTCACCGCGCAAATCAATAAAGACCTCAGCCAAGACCCGCTAAGTCGTTACGAAGACATCCAAAATCACAGTAAAGCGCTCATCAAAAGCTGTGAAGCCGATGCTAACTATCGTTGTAATGTGCGCAGTTTCCATAACGGCTTAGAATACTACTTAATCAAGCAATTGATGATCCGCGATGTGCGCTTAGTCTACGCACCACCTGAAAGTGTTGGGGGCTATGGTGGCGATATTGATAACTATGAATATCCACGCCATTCGGGTGATTTTGCCTTCCTACGGGCTTATGTGGGTAAAGATGGCAAACCCGCCGTGTATAGCGACGATAATATTCCTTACCAGCCAAAGAGTTACCTTAAGGTCAATGCCGATGGCGTAAAAGCCGGTGACGGCGTGTTTGTGGCGGGTTACCCAGGCACGACTAGCCGTTACAACCTGACCAGTGAACTTAAATTTGCCAGTGATTGGTTGTACCCAACCCAAGCTAAGCGTTATCAATTACAGATTGATACTATCGAGGCTATGGGACAAAAAGATGCCGATATCGCCATTAAGTACGCAGGTAATATGGCCTCAATGGCCAACCGGATGAAGAAACTCAACGGTCTATTAGCGGGTTTTAAAGCAACGGATATCATTGGCATTAAGCAAAGCCGTGAAGATAATTTTTTAGCTTGGCTTAAACAAAACCCTAAACTAAATCAAAATCTCATTGCTGAGTTAGAAGTGTTACTCGCCGAGCAACAACAAGCATTCCAAAGTAATTACTACTTTACCAATGCCCAATCGAGCACATTGTTAACCGCAGCAAACAGCCTCTACCGTCTTGCTAAAGAAAAACAAAAGCCCGATGCCGAGCGTGAGCAAGGCTACCAAGAACGTGATATTGCAATGCTAAGCTCACGTCTTAAACGTATCGATTCAAGTTTTGATGTCACTGTTGATAAGACTTTGTGGCTACAGGATTTAAATGCTTACCTTAGCCAATCAAATCGCGTAGCTGCACTCGATGAAATGCTAAGTGTGAACACTAAAGATGTAGATCTCACAGTTAAACTCGATGGTTTGTACTCACTCACTACGCTCACAGACCAAGCTAAGCGCCTCGCGTGGATGAATGCCGATGCTAGCGCTTTCGAAACCAGTGCCGATCCCTTTATTCGTTTAGCCGTAGCACTTTATGACACGAATATGGCACAGGAAAAGTCAGAAAAAATCTTAGACGGCAAGCTGTCTAGTGCTCGCCCTGATTATATGGCGGCCGTGATCGAATACTACAAAGCAAACAACTGGCCAGTCTATCCTGACGCCAACGGTACGCTACGGATCAGCTATGGCATGGTTGATGGTTATCAATCACGTGATGCGCTCTATAAACAGCCGTTTACTCGTCTTGATGGCATAGTCGCAAAACACACAGGCGTTGAGCCCTATAATGCGCCGAAAAAACTCCTCGATGCGATTAGCGAACAACGTTTTGGCGATCATCTGGTGAAGTCGGTTTATCAAGATCCCCGCGGCTGGATTTGCAGACTCTTTTCTTGTTTAGATAAACCAGAAGAATTTAACTCAGTACCGGTTAACTTCTTATCGAGTGTGGATACCACAGGTGGTAACTCCGGCTCACCAGTCTTCAACGGAAAAGGTGAGTTAGTGGGCCTTAACTTCGACTCAACCTATGAAGCTATCACTAAAGATTGGTTCTTCAACCCAACCATCACCCGCGCAGTGCACGTGGATATTCGCTATATCCTATGGATGATGGATGAAGTGGATCATGCCGATAACTTAATCCAAGAATTGGATTTAGTGAGAAATTAATACTCTGAGCCAAACACGGATTCAACCCATCTAGTCAAAAGCCGCTCACTGTCATGACAGTGAGCGGCTTTTATTTGGGCTAGTATTTTAAACGCAGATACGCTTTGAGACTGAATGAGTAGACATATCACTTACCGCATTATACCAATCGTATTAAATATCTGTTCATTCAGCGGGAGTTCAAAGCGCTTTAGACAAGGCGAAGGCTTGAAGGCATAGTGGTGCTCTGTCGAAAGCCTTAAACGCAGTATAAAGCGCGTTGCCATGCCGTTAACATCAGCCGCCCTTCGGGAGCCTCACAGGCATCCCACTCCCGTGTTGCATTGACTTAAAAGGGAATAACCATTTCTGCGTCAATGCGCCTTGAATTGAGATGCCTGTGAGGCTCTGAACTGATTAGATATTTAATGTGATTGGTATTAATCCATCGCAAACCAATATCAAACCATATTGACCACAGCTAAATACTGAATTTCAGCCATAAAAAAACACCGCCGAAGCGGTGTTTCTCTTAAGATTAAAGCAAGGAGTAATTAAGCTTCTGCAACGATAGAAACTTTAACAACAGCTTTAACTTCAGTGTGTAACTGAACTTCAACTTCGAAGTCGCCAGTAGTACGCAGAGCGCCTAATGGTAAACGAACTTCTGATTTAGCCAGCTCAACACCAGCAGCAGTCACTGCATCAGCGATGTCACGGTTGCCAACTGAACCAAACAGTTTGCCTTCATCACCCGCTTTAGAAGCAATAACAACAGCTTCCAGTGCAGTGATTTTCTCAGCACGTAGGTTAGCAGCAGCTAATTCAGCAGCTAATTTAGCTTCTAATTCAGCGCGACGAGCTTCAAATACTTTAACGTTGCTTTCGTTAGCAACAACAGCTTTACCTTGTGGCAAAAGGTAGTTACGAGCGTAACCAGCTTTAACAGTAACTTGGTCACCCAAGTTGCCTAGGTTAGCGATTTTATCAAGCAGAATAACGTTCATTATCAAATCCTCTATATTCGATTAGGAATACTGCAATTACTGATGTAAATCAGTGTATGGCAGTAGAGAAAGATAACGAGCACGCTTGATAGCGCGAGCTAGTTGGCGCTGATATTTAGCACTAGTACCAGTGATACGGCTAGGAACAATCTTGCCGCTTTCAGTGATGTAGTTCTTTAAAGTAACGATATCTTTGTAATCAATTTCTGCAACACCTTCAGCGGTGAAACGGCAGAACTTGCGACGACGGAAATAACGTGCCATGTTGACAGTCTCCTAAGTTTTCAATTCGACATTTTCGGCATGGATGACTAAGCGGTTCTGACCATTACGCCCCTGTTGAAGCGTCATAAAGCCTTGCACTTGTACTTCCACACCTGCTTTCAGATCTTCTGCGACGCTTTCAAAGCGTGGGCCACTCAATATCACTTGAATTTGTACGTAGACGTTGCGGAGCATTTCGGCTTCATAACGCTGCGATTTGTGTTCCAACATAATCACACTGTGTGCAATACCTGCTGGGCTTTTAAAGCGTCTTGAACGAGTTATCGTTCCTGACAACACCAAGTTATTGGTGGTCACAGATTACCTTACTCAGCGATTTCTTCAGCGTGAGCTTCATCATATGAGCGTTCGCCAGCTGGGCCACGACGTGAATCGCGCTCATCTCTAGCTCTAGCCATTGGAGATGCTTCAGTAACGGCAACTTTAGTACGCATTACCATGTTACGCAGAACTGCGTCGTTGAAACGGAAAGCTGTTTCTAGCTCTTCGATCGTCTCTGCTTTAGCTTCAACGTTCATCAGAACGTAGTGAGCTTTATGCAGGTCAAGGATTGGGTAAGCCAGTTGACGACGGCCCCAATCTTCTAAACGGTGGATTGTGCCGTTAGCTTCGGTGATAACACCTGTGTAACGCTCAATCATACCTGGTACTTGTTCACTTTGATCTGGGTGAACCATAAATACGATTTCGTAATGACGCATTTATTGCTCCTTACGGTTATGTAGCCTCGGTATTGGCTCAGTCAAACCAAATGGAGGCAAGGAACGAAAAATAGTGACTGATTTGAGCGCGAGATAGTACAGAAAGCAAGCCAGAAACTCAAGCAATAACTTTGCCTCGCCAATCAATACAGGTATGATGACGGTTCGCCTACATTCGGACGTCTGAAATCAGCTAACCAAGAATAAAACATAATGCTAAAAGTTATTGCGCCAATCAGTTTGTTTTTCCTTTCATTTCCAGCACTTGCGCTTGTTCCACCTGATTATCAGGAACCGCCCAGCGATTTTACCGCGGAAATCGAAGCCGGCTTGCAACTGAACACAGGCAATACCGAATCCAGCAGTTTTAATGGTCGAACCCAACTGATTTACGATACAAAGCAAACCAAGCAAGAAGCCACACTAAAAGCCTATTTTGCCTCAGAAAAAAGTCAAACAACCTCCGAAAAATATGAGCTACAGTTACAATCGAACTATAAACTTACTAAGGGTTATGTCTTCGGACGTGGTGATTTTACTTGGGATCAATTCGGTAGTTACACACAAATATCGACTCTTTCGAGTGGTTACGGTTTCAATGCTATCAGTAGTTATAAAACAAAACTCAGTCTCGAGTTCGGCCCAGGTTATCGATATAACTTACCTGCAGAATCGATAACTATCCCCAGCCCTGATGCCGAAAAAGATGTCATTCTTCGTACCGCTGCCAAATTCTCTCAAAAACTACAGGAATACAGCAGTCTCAATGCCGATCTCACCGCGGAAGTGGGCGAGAACAACAACACCCTCACCTTAGATATGAACTATAAAAATCTGGTGTTCCAAGATTGGGCATTTAAGATCGGTATGAACATCAAATACACTGAAGTGGTACCAGAAGGAAGCCAACCCATGGATACCATCACCACCTTCAACTTGCTTTACACTTTTAGATAACTCCTTTTAAAAAATACGACGAAATACATAGACTAACATGACGCTAATAGCCTACTCGGCTGGCGTCTATGTGAATGCTTTACAAGCATCCCCTTGAGTTGTTCCGACATAATTCAGCGATTTTTTGAGCAGAAATGCGCAATTAATCAAGATTTACCAACAATTTGCAACACAACATAAACACTAACCCCTGATATACTCACTCCTCATTATCAATCTAGTTTGTGTTTTCGGAGTTGTATATGACTAATCCGCTGCGCACTTTCGCCTCTTTATATAGCACCACATTATTAATGGTATTAGCCGGCGGCTTGCTTACCACCTATCTTGGGCTCAGGCTCTCAGTGATGAATGTGCCACAAATATGGATTGGCGGCATGATGTCGGCCTACTATGTTGGCCTAGTGGCAGGCTCTAAGATTGGTCATCGACTTATCGCTCAAGTGGGCCATATCCGCGCCTTTGTCGCCAGTGCAGGCATAGTCGCTGCATCGGCATTAGGCCATGCACTCGTGGATGAGCTAGCGGTTTGGCTGCTCCTCAGACTCGTGGTAGGCATGGGGATGATGTGCCAATACATGGTGTTAGAAAGTTGGCTTAACGAACAAGCTGAAAGTAATCAAAGGGGCACAGTGTTTGCGAGTTATATGATCGTATCTTACTTCGGCTTAATCTTGGGCCAAGGTGCGATCAGTATTTTCCCCGAATTAGGACTAGAGCCACTACTGCTTATCGCAATTTGTTTTTCACTCTGTATCGTACCGATTTCACTCACGCGTCGTCTTCACCCTGCGCCCTTAGTTCCTGCCCCACTCAAAATTGCCTATTACTGGAAAAAAGCGCCACAAGCACTCACGACAATCGCGATTGGTAGCATGATAGTGGGTTCGTTTTATGGTCTCGCTCCCGCCTACGCCAGTAACTTAGGTTTACCACCTGAAAAAGTCGCCACGTATATGACGGCAACGATTTTAGCGGGATTACTGGCACAGTGGCCAATGGGAAAATTGTCCGACATTATGTCCCGCAGTCGCCTTATCCGTATCAACTGTATATTGCTCGGTATCTTAGCCTTAGCTATCGCCTTAACCCCCTATCATCCGGTGATTTCACTGGTGATGACTTTCCTATTTGGTATTTTAGGTTTCACTTTCTATCCGCTCGCCACAGCGCTTGCCAACTCTCGAGTAGAGCAAAATGAGCGGGTCGGCTTATCAGCAACAATACTATTAACCTTCGGCTTAGGCGCCAGTATCGGTCCGCTTATCGCATCGACATTAATGCAATGGTTTGGCAATAACATGTTATATGGCTTTATGTCAGCCTGTACTTTAATACTCTTTGTGCGTTTACGTTATGTACATTCACAGCAAAAAGTCGAAACCAATGTCACCCAAGACTACATAATGGCGACGGGCGACTTAGTCTCGTCACCACTGGCGGCAGCGCTGGATCCACGAGTTGATGTCGAATCGATTCAAGAACATATGACACCCAGTGCTAACCTAGATGAAGCGGAATATGATTTAGGGGCCGATGGTGTCGATGACGATATTATCGACGCAAATGACAGTGATGAGGAGCAACTCGCCTTCAGTTTCGATATCGAGCAAGCAGAGCCTGAAGCCGTTCAAACGGATGACGCCGATAGCCATCAGATCAACCTAGACAAAGCGCTGACATAAAAAGGCCAATAAAAAACGGATTAACTTTATATCGTTAATCCGCCTTTTTATTACGACCAGTTGTTACTGCAGGTTGTTACTTCAAGCCTGATACTGCATATGTGAGATCAGGCAAACGTGAGCATATTAGCTACGACGCTGACGCACTGCTTCAAATAAGCAAATACCCGTTGCAACCGATACGTTCAAGCTAGACACACTACCGGCCATAGGGATAGAGATCAGTGAATCACAAGACTCACGGCTTAAACGGCGTAAGCCTTTGTCTTCAGCTCCCATGGCAATCGCTAATGGCCCTTTAAGATCGGCTTGATAAAGCTCGCAATCTGCTTCGCCCGCGGTGCCTACTATCCACACACCCTTTTCCTGCAGGTGACGCATAGTACGTGCAAGATTAGTCACTTGGAATAAAGGCACTGTTTCCGCAGCGCCACATGCCACTTTACTTACAGTGGCCGTTAAGCCAACTGAATTATCTTTAGGCACGATAATACCTTGCACGCCCGCCGCATCAGCATTACGTAGACAAGCGCCTAAGTTATGGGGATCCGTCACGCCATCCAAAATCAGCAAGAATGCTTGCTCAGTGTTAGCAAGCAGCACATCTAAATCTTGCTCATTCAACACTTTCGCCGCTTTAACGCGCGCGACGATGCCTTGATGTTGACTGCTTTCCGCTTTGTCATCCAAGGCTTTACGAGAAGCGACTTGAATCGTCGTGCCAAAGGCTTTGGCCTGATCGGCCAGTACAGTTAAGCGCTCATCGTCACGACCTTGTAACAGCCACAACTCAATAATGCGCTCAGGGCTGTGTTTTAACAGGGCTTCAACTGCGTGGATCCCAAAAATAATATCTTGTTTTTTCATTTATTTCTTTCTCGTGCTCCGCTTAGCGGCTTTTGGCTTTTTAGCCGGATCTTTTACTGCTGCTTTTTTAGCTTTAGTGCCAGCTTTGGCCTTAGGTTTGGTTTTGCCTGTTTCAGCTTTGGCGCTAGATGCCGCGGTTTTGCCTGCTTTACCTTGCTTAGCGCCTTCACGATTAACGCGCTCACGGGCTGTCATCGGCTTATCACGGCTGGCAGATGCTTTACGTTTACCACCTTTGCCGTCATCACCCAGCATAACCAAATCAATCTGTCTGTCATCTAAGTTGACTGCAGCGACCTTAACCGTCACAGGATCGCCGACTTGATAAACTTGACCTGTGTGCTCACCGATAAGACGTTGACGCATAGGATCGAATTGGTAGTAATCGCTACCAAGACTTGAGATATGCACTAAGCCATCGATAAACAGTTCATTTAAGCGCACAAACAAACCAAAACTGGTCACTGAGGCAATCACAGCTTCAAAGGTATCGCCGACGTGATCTTGCATAAACTCGCACTTGAGCCAATCGCTAACATCGCGAGTCGCTTCATCGGCACGACGTTCTGTGGTCGAACACTCTTCGCCTAATTGGTCGAGCTCATCGAGCTGATAGTGATAGCCACCATCCTGCGTCCACTTCTCAGTGGCTTCGCCTCTTTCCTTCGCCAGTAAATAACGGATAACTCTATGTAACACTAAATCCGGATAGCGGCGAATGGGTGAGGTAAAATGCGCATATTCTTCTAAGGCTAGACCGAAGTGACCTTCATTATCCGGAGTGTAAATAGCCTGACGCATAGAGCGCAGCAACATCACTTGGATAAGTTCAGCATCAGGGCGGTCGGCAATTTGCAGCATTACGTTCTGGTAATCTGACGGCGTTGGCTCAAGTCCGCCAGGCATAGTCAAACCACGCTCAGCAAGGAACTCTTTAAAGTTCGCCAACTTTTGCTCAGATGGCGCTTCATGCACTCGGTACAGCACGTCGCCTTTGTGTTTCTTCACAAATTTAGCCGCAGATACGTTGGCTAAAATCATGCATTCTTCAATGATTTTATGGGCTTGATTACGGCCACGCGGCACGATTTTATCAATCTTGCGCTGCTCATTGAAAATGAACTGCGTTTCCATGGTTTCAAACGCAATCGCACCACGCTCGGCCCTTTGCTCATCGAGCGCTAAATACAATGACTGTAAACACTGCAAATGCGGGAACAAAGCCTCGTGCTCAGGCGCAATGGGGCCGCCTTCTAACATTGCTGCCACTTGGGTATAAGTGAAACGGGCATGGGAATACATCACAGCCGGATAAAACTTATAACCTGATAACTTACCTTTAGCCGATACGGTCATCTCGGCGACCATACATAAACGGTCGACGTGGGGATTAAGCGAACACAGGCCGTTGGAGATTTTCTCCGGCAGCATAGGGATCACTTGTGATGGGAAATACACTGAGTTACCACGGGCACGCGCTTCGGTATCTAAGGCAGAATCGGTACGCACATAATAACTGACGTCGGCAATCGCAACCCATAAACGCCAGCCGCCACCGGCTTTTTTCTCCGCATACACGGCATCGTCAAAATCGCGAGCGTCTTCACCGTCGATAGTCACTAATGGCAGATGACGTAAATCCACACGACCGACCTTATCGGCGTCGGTTACTTCATCGGGAATACGGCGCAGTTTCTTCTCAATCACAGGTGACCAAGTATGGGGTAAATCATAATTACGCAGGGCAATTTCGATTTCCATCCCCGGCGCCATTTGCTTACCGAGCACTTCAGTCACTTTACCCGCAGCCTTAACAAAACGGCCAGGGCGACGCGTTAATTCAACCACAACCACATCACCTTGACGGGCGCCATTGCGATCTTCATTCGCGACTAAAATTTCTTGGGTAATACGCTTATCATCGGCAATGACAAATGCCATACCGCTATCGACATGATAACGGCCAACAATCGCGGCACTTCGCGGCTGGATCAGACGAACCAAACGCGCTTCGCGACGGCCACGACGATCTGTGCCCGCTTTTTGCGCCAGCACTTTATCACCGTGGAAATACATCAGCATGTCGCGGTTCGAAATAAATAAGTCATCACCGCCTTCATCGGGTTTGAAAAAGCCGAAGCCTTCTCTGTGTCCGAGCACAGTGCCGGGGATCAGATCCATTTTCTCGGGTAAGCCATAGCTCTGCCCACGAGTGAACACCAGTTCGCCATCGCGTTCCATCGCACGCAGGCGACGGCGCAAGGCCTCAAGTTGTTCTTCCTCTTGGATGTTTAACGCCGCGGCAATGCTGTCACGAGTGATAGGTGATTTTTGAGAACGTAAGTAATCGAGAATATACTCACGGCTTGGGATAGGGTTTTCGTACTTATCCTGTTCACGCTCAAAATGAGGGTCTTTGATCATTCAATATCCAAATAATGTGTCTCTAGATTAAGAGACCACTTAACGGGTTCGCAACTGTTCTTGCTGGGCCCGCGCCACTGCACTGGGGGGCATTTTAGCTGCTAACACCTGCAGTAAAGACAAGGCTTTATTCTTAGTCGCCTCGTCCGCAAATACATCGTTATATAACCAGTGATAGGCCATCTCGTAATCCCTAGGACTACCATAACCTTCACCGAATAAACGAACTAACATCATACGAGCGGATAAACTGCCACTTGCAGCCGCAGGCAGTAAATAATGCACTGCTCTGTCTTTATTGCGGATGACAAATTTCCCACTCTGATAATACTCGGCAAGCTTTAACATCGCTTCTGAGCTACCTTGTTCGGCCGAGTCACGTAACAAAGCAATACCCTTCACAGGGTTAGCCTTCACACACGTTCCATGATTGAGCATTTCACCCCAAAGGAATTGATATAAAGGCTGTTTTAAGACTTGGGCTCGCGCCTCAATGTCTTGGACTAACTGGCAATCATCACGTTTCACTTTCGCTAAGTATTGATTGCTGCGGATCAAATCAAGCAATTGATCTTGACTATAAATATCCACCGCCTGCGTTTCAGCAAAGCACATTGAAGATACTAAAGGCAGTAGCGCAACGAGTGCTGTACGTAGCATAACGACTCTCAATGACAGTAGGATGAATACTTGCATCGGCAGTATAACCTATTTCTTGAGCTTGAGCTGAATTTCTAACCGCAGAATGAAACAGAGAAAGGCATAAAGAAGCAGAGAAAAAGGCCGTGAAACACGGCCTTAACAGATCTTAATTGAACGGATTAACCAAAATCATGGTTTCGTTACGATCAGGACCCGTAGAGATAATGTCGATTGGTGTTTCTAATAACTCTTCAAGACGCTTGATATAATTGATCGCTGCTTGAGGCAGTTGCTCAATTGATGTCGCGCCAAAAGTCGACTCGCTCCAACCCGGCATAGTTTCATAAACCGGCGTAACCAGTTCATAACCTTCAGCGGCCAGCGGAGTGACTTTAGAGATAGTGCCATCAGGATTCTGATAACCGACACAAATCTTCACTTCTTTCAGACCATCAAGTACATCTAACTTAGTCAAGCAGAAGCCGCTAACACTGTTGATTTGAACTGCGCGGCGCATTGCCACAGCATCCAACCAACCTGGACGACGCTTACGACCCGTTGTTGCACCAAACTCATGACCTTTAGTACCTAAATGATCACCGACTTCACATAATAGTTCAGTTGGGAATGGACCTGCACCTACGCGAGTGGTGTAAGCCTTCATGATACCTAAGACATAGTCTAAGTGACGCGGACCAAAACCTGAACCCGTCGCAACACCACCGGCAGTGGTATTTGAAGAGGTTACAAATGGGTATGTTCCGTGGTCGATATCGAGTAATGTACCTTGAGCGCCTTCGAACAGAATTGGCTCACCGGCTTTACGCGCAGTATCCAATAGTTCAGTCACATCAACACACATGCTCTTCAGATAATCGGCCATAGCCAACGCATCTGCTAGTGTTTGCTCGTAATCAACCGCTTCGACTTGATAGTACTCTGTCAGCATAAAGTTATGATATTTCATAACTTCTTTCAGCTTTTCAGCAAACAGTTCAGCATTGAACAGGTCGCCTACTCGCAGACCGCGACGAGAGATCTTGTCTTCATACGCAGGTCCAATACCACGGCCAGTTGTACCAATAGCTTTATTACCGCGCGCTTTTTCACGGGCAATATCAAGGGCACAATGGAAGGGAAGGATCAGCGGACACGCTTCAGAGATCAACAGACGTTCCTCAACAGGAACTCCACGATCTTTCAGCATGTTGATCTCTTTCATCAGGGCGTCAGGTGCAAGCACCACACCGTTGCCAATAATGCATTTCACATTATCGCGCAGGATACCCGATGGGATCAGATGAAGAACAGTTTTTTCACCGTCGATAACCAAGGTATGACCAGCATTGTGGCCGCCTTGATAGCGCACTACATATTTTGCCTGTTCTGTTAGAAGGTCGACAATCTTACCTTTTCCTTCGTCACCCCATTGGGTGCCGAGAACAACTACGTTTTTGCCCATTATTTGCTGCAAGGTTGCGGTTAAAAAAGAATTTTAACAGATCTTAGTTAATAAGGGCAAGCAGGCTATTTTTTACGCAAAAATAACCCAAATCACGACTCCAGCAGTGACTAATGCCCCACCAAGTCGCTGGATAACTTGCTGATTTTGATGGGAGAGTTCATTTAAATAACGACGCCATTTATTTGGGAATAATAATGGCCCAAGGCCTTCCAAAACCAACACAAGTGCCACTGCTAGCATAAAAATTTGAAAAGTCATGCTTACCTCAAACTCACTCGCTTAATATAAATTTATTGTATATCAGCATACTCCAACCAAAGAGTTTTCTTATACCGTCAATTTTTAGCCAATAAAAAACCCAGCATAGGCTGGGTTTTTTGATATTCCAAAAACGAATTAACGCTTAGAGAATTGTGGCTTACGACGTGCTTTACGTAGACCCACTTTCTTACGCTCAACTTTACGAGCGTCACGGGTAACGAAACCAGCAGAACGAAGTGATGGACGCAGTGCTTCATCTAATTGCATCAGAGCACGGGTAATACCGTGACGGATTGCGCCTGCTTGGCCAGTGATACCACCGCCTTTAACAGTTACATAGATGTCCAGCTTGTCAGTCATTTCAACTAACTCTAAAGGTTGACGAACAACCATACGAGCAGTTTCACGACCAAAATACTGATCCAAAGGACGTTGATTTACAACGATGTTGCCACTACCTGCTTTAGCGAAAACGCGAGCTGTAGAGGTTTTGCGACGGCCAGTGCCGTAGTACTGAGTTGCAGCCATTTGCTTAATCCCGTTTAGATATCAAGAACTTGAGGTTGTTGTGCAGTGTGGTTATGTTCTGCGCCAGCGTAAACTTTCAGTTTACGGAACATGGCACGGCCCAGAGGACCTTTTGGTAACATACCCTTAACTGCTTTCTCGATGATCATTTCTGGCTTTTGCGCTTGCAGCTTTTCAAAGCTGATTTGCTTAATGCCACCAGGGAAGCCTGAATGCGAGTAGTACGTTTTGCCTTTCGCTTTGTTACCAGTAACAGTCACTTTTTCAGCATTAACAACGATGATGTAATCACCGGTATCAACGTGTGGAGTGTATTCTGGCTTATGCTTACCGCGTAAACGGACAGCGATTTCAGTAGCGATACGACCTAAAGTTTTGCCGTCTGCGTCGACGACGAACCAGTCACGAGTTACAGTTTCTGGTGTAGCAGTAAAAGTCTTCATTATTACAAAAACCCAAAGTTAATTTTCTGTCTCACATGCTGTCTGCATTTGCAAACAACACAAAATTGCCTTTTAGTACCCCTTCGAGCACCGACTTCGGCTTACAACTTCCGCCCAATTGGCGGAGTAACGTGGGCAGGTGGCGGAGTATAGACAAAGCTGAGTTAAAAATCACCTGATATTTTGATAAAAATTATAAAATATCGACCAATCGCACTTGTCATCCTAAGGATTAACAAGCCTCTGGTGATTTAAGGCCGCAGCTAATGCAAAACTCTTACACTACTGGGTTACGGCAGGTGTTCGGTTTTTAAATAATCGTGGGATTGCATCTCAATTAAGCGTGAACGGCAACGCCTAAATTCGAAGTTAAGCAAACCATCGGCATAAATATCTTCGAGTGGCACTTGAGCCGATACAATCAGCTTTACATTGCGCTCGTAAAATTCGTCGACCATAGCTAAAAAACGTCTAGCGATGTCATCGCCAGTCAAAAAGGCGCCCATTTGTTCTATGCCACTCACGAGGACAGTGTGATAAATCCGCGCAAGTTCCATGTAATCACGCTGGCTTCGTGGACCATCACAGAGCGCTCTAAAATCAGCCAACAATACGCCCTGCGCCTGCTGTCGAATACTAATACTGCGGCCTTCTATTTCGATGTCAGCAGTAAGCACCTCAGACTCAGGCGCTAACTGACTAAAATAACGTATCAGATTGGCATCAGCTTGTGCATCTAACGGATGATGATAAATCTCTGCTTGCTCAAGGGTACGCAATCGATAGTCAATGCCAGAATCCACATTGAGTACTTCACAATGTTGATTAATTAAGGCTATCGCAGGTAAGAAACGTGCGCGCTGTAAGCCATTTTTATATAAGTCATCGGGGATAATATTCGAAGTTGCAACCAGCACAACGCCTTCTTTAAATAACGCTTGAAACAGCGTACCTAATAGCATGGCATCGGTAATATCAGAGACAAAGAATTCATCGAAACAGATAACGCGATATTTCGCAGCCATCTTTTTCGCAATCACCAACAAAGGATCGCGAACGCCTTTTAACTCATCCAAATCTAAATGCAATTGATGCATAAAGCGATGGAAGTGAGCCCGCAATTTTTGTTCACCAGGCAAGGCATCAAAAAAAGTATCCATCAGGTAAGTTTTACCGCGCCCAACTCCGCCCCAAAGATACAGGCCTTTAGGTGATGCTGGTGCCGATTTTAAGCCTAATGCGCTAAACAATTTCCCCACAATAGAACTCGGTTCTTCTGCCGTAGTTAAGTCTTCATAGACGCGTTGTAACGCCTTAACGGCAATTTCTTGAGCCGGATCATGGGAAAAACCATCACGAGTAAGATCTTTTTGATAATGCTGCCAAGGGCTTAACTGAGGCACGTTTAAATTCTCTTATGTCCTTTATTAAAACTGTGACGATATTAGCACGGCCAATATGACGCAGGATATATTAATGCAGAATACGACTTTTACCTTAACGCTAAACTGCATACAAACGTCTAATAAGCATCTATGCTGTAGGTCATTTTAATCGGCAAAATCCGCTGATATTGGGGCTTGAAAAATCCTAATCTCGCCCACAGATTTCTGTTCAGAAACAAGTATGAAACAGCCGACAAAATAGGCTAAAAAAATTAACATTTATTAATATAATGAACTTTTTCAATAAGGTGCGAGTCAGAGTGATTACCTAGGCAAATAGCCGGTACCGATACAGATTTGATCTGGCACTCGCACGATTGCTGATGCATTACATCCAGATCTTTCAACCCTTATTTGGAGTTATGAATAGATGAAAACAAAATTATCTGTACTTTCAGCCGCAATGTTAGCCGCGACCCTGACTATAATGCCTGTCGTCTCACAGGCCGCCATTCCACAGACGGTTGAGGGACAATCCATTCCAAGTCTTGCGCCTATGCTTGAGCGTACGACGCCCGCAGTCGTATCAGTAGCGGTAACGGGGACTCATGTTTCTAAGCAAAGAGTACCTGATGTTTTCCGTTACTTTTTCGGACCTAATGCGCCACAAGAGCAAGTGCAAGAACGTCCTTTTAGAGGCTTAGGCTCAGGCGTCATTATTGACGCAGAAAAAGGCTATATCGTCACGAACAACCATGTGATTGACGGTGCTGATGATATTCAAGTTGGTCTTCATGACGGCCGTGAAGTAAAAGCAAAACTGATTGGTACTGACTCAGAGTCAGATATCGCATTATTGCAAATTGAAGCGAAAAATCTCATCGCAATCAAAGCCTCTGATTCCGATGATTTACGCGTAGGTGACTTTGCCGTTGCCATTGGTAACCCCTTCGGTTTAGGTCAAACCGTCACCTCGGGCATTGTTAGTGCATTAGGCCGTAGCGGCTTAGGCATTGAAATGCTGGAAAACTTTATTCAAACCGATGCCGCGATTAACAGTGGTAACTCGGGTGGCGCACTCGTCAATCTTAACGGCGAGTTAATTGGGATTAACACCGCAATCGTAGCACCAGGCGGCGGTAACGTCGGTATTGGCTTTGCCATCCCTGCTAATATGGTGAAAAACCTCGTGGCACAAATTGCCGAACACGGAGAAGTACGCCGCGGTGTATTAGGTATTTCGGGACGTGATCTCGATAGCCAACTCGCACAAGGTTTCGGTTTAGACACTCAACACGGCGGCTTCGTGAATGAAGTAGCCAAGGGCAGTGCCGCAGAGAAGGCTGGTATAAAAGCAGGTGATATTATCATCAGCGTTGATGGCCGTGGTATTAAGTCATTCCAAGAACTGCGGGCTAAAGTCGCCACTATGGGTGCAGGTGCTAACGTTGAGTTAGGACTCATCCGTGACGGTGATAAGAAAACAGTTAAAGTGACCTTAGGTGAAGCGAGCCAAACCAGTGAAACAGCGGCTGGTGCCGTGCATCCTATGCTGCAAGGTGCGTCCTTAGAAAACTCATCTAAGGGCATTGAAATTACTGATGTAGCACAAGGCTCACCCGCGGCCATGAGTGGCTTACAAAAAGGAGATGTGATTGTCGGTATTAACCGTACTGCGATTAAAGATCTTAAGACACTTAAAGCACAACTTAAAGATCAAGAAGGTGCCGTTGCACTGAAGATAATGCGTGATAAGAGCATGTTGTATTTAGTCCTACGTTAATCGACAAAATAGGCCATTTTTTCTGCCATAGATAAGCATAGGGAGCTTAGGTTCCCTATGCTTACATCGATTAAACATGTTAATCTAACTCACCTTTTTCTAGATCCATCCTGCCATGACTATAAAAGACACTCTG
This sequence comes from Shewanella sp. NKUCC06_TVS, assembly GCF_019345515.1. Taxonomy (NCBI): domain Bacteria; kingdom Pseudomonadati; phylum Pseudomonadota; class Gammaproteobacteria; order Alteromonadales; family Shewanellaceae; genus Shewanella; species Shewanella sp. NKUCC06_TVS. Next base: position 68,535 of record NZ_JAHKQX010000004.1, read on the forward strand.
TTATATCTCGGTAAAGCCACCCTTTTCGGCCTTATCATGGCGGCCATGTTTTTATTGGTGACACGTTATTTCGATAACCAATCCCTCGGTAGTAGTCTGCTACAAACCCGTGCCAACAACACAGTCGAGCTATCCTTTGCCAAGGCGGTACGCCGTGCAGCTCCTGCGGTTGTGAATATTTATAGCCTCAGCATAGATCAGAATCGGCCACTTAATTCAGGCTCACTTCAAGGTCTAGGTTCTGGGGTGATAATGAGTAAAGAAGGTTATATTCTCACTAACTATCATGTCATTAAGAAGGCCGATGAGATTGTTGTCGCCCTGCAAGATGGACGCAAATTTACCTCTGAAGTGGTTGGTTTCGATCCTGAAACCGATTTATCGGTACTTAAAATTGAAGGCGATAACTTACCAATTGTCCCCGTTAATCTCGACAGTCCGCCTCAAGTCGGTGATGTCGTACTCGCTATTGGTAATCCCTACAATTTAGGCCAGACCATTACCCAAGGCATCATCAGTGCCACGGGGCGTAACGGCTTAAGTTCAGGTTACTTAGACTTCCTACAAACCGATGCAGCGATTAATGCGGGTAACTCGGGTGGCGCACTCATTGACACTAACGGCAGCCTCATAGGTATTAATACCGCAGCATTCCAAGTGGGTGAAGAAGGCGGCGGCCACGGGATTAACTTCGCTATCCCGATTAAATTAGCCCACAGCATTATGGGTAAATTGATTAAAAATGGTCGCGTGATCCGTGGCGCTTTAGGAATTTCTGGCGAGCCGATTAATCCTGTGGTAGCACAAATCCTTAATCTACCCGATCTAAAAGGTGTGCTCGTTACGGGTGTCGATCCTAATGGCCCTGCGGCCCGAGCCCTGCTAATGCCAAGGGATGTGATTATTAAATACGATGGTGAAGATGTGCCAGGCGTTGAAATGCTAATGGACCGCATCGCTGAAACCACACCGGGTAAAAAAGTGATGATGACTGTGATACGCCAAGGTAAACAACAAGAGTTACCTGTGATTATCGATGAGAAGGTTGTGATCGATAACTAGAACGTCACTTAGTATTACGAGCTCAAATGCAGAAAACAAAAAACCAGCTTTTAGCTGGTTTTTTTAATGATTCAAAATTAGCTTAAATCAGTAACAGATCACTGGATACGCACAACCTGTGCGCCTAAACCTTGAAACTTATTCTCAATATGCTCATAGCCACGATCTAAGTGATAGATACGATCGACAATCGTCTTACCATCGGCCACTAAGCCCGCAATCACTAGACTCGCTGACGCACGTAAATCCGTCGCCATTACCTGAGCACCACTTAAAGATTCAATCCCTTGAATGATGCAGGTATTACCTTCAAGCTCCATGGTAGCGCCCATACGGATAAGTTCGGGCACATGCATAAAACGATTTTCGAAGATAGTCTCAGTTATGGTTGCCGTGCCTTGCGCTAAGGCATTGAGTACACAAAACTGCGCCTGCATATCGGTTGGGAAACCAGGATAAGGTGCAGTCTTGATATTCACAGCCTTCGGACGTTTACCCTGCATATCGAGCTCAATCCAATCTTCGCCGGTAGTAATCGTCGCGCCTGCATCTTCAAGTTTTGCGATCACCGACTCCAGTGAAGCAGGATCGGCTTTTAAACAACGAATACGACCACGGGTCACCGCGGCAGCAACGAGGAAAGAACCGGTTTCGATACGATCTGGCATAACTCGGTAATTGCAGCCCTGTAAACGCTCAACCCCTTGAATACGCAGTGTCGCACTGCCTACACCAGTGATTTTTGCACCCATAGCAATTAAGCAATTAGCGAGATCGATCACTTCAGGTTCGCGTGCCGCGTTTTCAATCACGGTTTCGCCATCGGCCAATGCTGCGGCCATCAGTAAGTTTTCGGTGGCACCAACACTCACCATGTCCATAAAGATATGTGCGCCTTTAAGACGACCATCAACACGGGCCTTGATATAACCTTCTTTCACTTCAATCTTGGCGCCCATCATTTCGAGGCCATGTAAGTGCAAGTTCACCGGTCTTGCGCCAATGGCACAACCGCCAGGCAATGACACGTCAGCAGTACCATAGCGAGCCAATAACGGCCCTAAGATCAAGATAGAAGCTCGCATGGTTTTCACGAGATCGTAGGGAGCGCAAAACTCATTCAGATTAGTGGTAGAAATGCGGATCTGTCCGTCCCCGAGTTCAGTCACTTCAGCGCCGAGACAGCGTAATAATTTACAGCTCGTACTCACATCACGCAGATTGGGCACGTTAGAAACCACAAAATCGGTTTCAGCCAATACACCCGCCATCAGAATAGGCAAAGCTGCATTTTTAGCACCCGAAATAATCACATCACCGGCAAGCGGGGGGCTTGCCTGAATTGTTAGTTTATCCACTTTTCCTCACTAGCTAGGCATGTTGAAAACTTTTTCGCGTTTCCATTGAGTCGGCGTGAAAGTTTTGATCGTTAATGCATGTAATTCACCGCTGGCAATGTGTGCCGTCAACGGTGCATAAATGGCTTGTTGCTGTTTGACTCGGCTCATACCATCGAAGCATTCACCTACGGCGATCACTTTATAATGGCTACCATCCGAGCTAGCGTGAACTTCTTCAAGCCCTAACGCATCACGTAAAATCTGTTCGATTAAGCTGCATTCCATGAAATCTATTACCCTATTCTCAATGCGCTTCTTCGGTAAAGAAGGCATCTAAATCATATAAATCAATTAGTTTTTTAAGTTGTGGTGAAGCAGAACTCAATACAAGTTGGCTGCGATGTTCACGCACTAACGCCAGCAAAAATGCCATGCCAGCGCTATCACTATATTCGAGCCCAGACAGAGACAATATCTGGGTTGACTCATTTAGCAGTTGTTGTCGCTGTGGCCAAAGTGTAATGACATCGGCTTGGGTTATGCGCCCTTTGAGATGACAAACTGTCCCCTGTTGCACAAATTCAATCACGACTGTGACTTCCCAGACTTAGCCTTCATGACCACTTTCTCTTTAGTGCGATCTTCGAGCATCTTAATCACGGGATCGATACCCTGTTGGCGAATTAGATTAGAGATTTCCGACTGCTTAGAAGACAGTAAGCTCACACCTTCGGCAACTAAATCAAATGCCTTCCATGAGTCATCCTTTAAACGGCGCGCCTTAAACAATAGTTTAATCGGTGGGCGACCGGCTTCGATGATCTGCACGTTTACATCGACCATTTTCTCTTTGCTGAAATCAATCCCAGGTGAGAATTCCACTTTTTGATTAGTATATTCAGTAAAGGCTTGGGCATAAGTAGAGATTAAATAACCTTCAAAAGCATTGACGAAACGATTGCGTTGCTCTTCGGTTGAATCCTTAAGATATTGGCCTAATACCTTATAAGAAGCATATTTATAATCGACATAAGGCATGAGTTCTTCACGAACAATCACCTTTAAATGGTCTGAATTTGCATCGATTAATGCTTTATCTTTGTGAAAACGATCGAAGGTTTTATTGGCAACGGCTTTCACCATGGCATACGGATCTGTCGTATCGACAACCACATCAGCGGCGACTGCGCTCGTTGCCCCTAAAACCATCACTAACGGCAATAAAAAACGAGATAAGTTTTTAAACATAGCGGTAACCCCTATTTATCCTTCGAACCCATACTATATAAGAACTGACCAATCAGCTCCTCCAACACTAATGCCGAGCGAGTGTCGTCAATCTTATCGCCGTCTTTCAGCATACTGACATCATCGTCGACAAAACCCGGTGTTAACCCTAAGAATTGTTCGCCCAACAAACCCGAAGTCAAAATGGCTAAACTACTGGTTTCAGGGAATTTATCGTAACGCTTGTCCATCACTAATGTGACCACAGCCACTAACTTAACTGGGTCTAAATCTATGCTGCTCACTCGGCCAACGACAACACCGCCAACCTTGACTGGCGAACGCACCTTCAAACCACCAATGTTGGTAAAATTGGCTTGTATGGTATAAGTGCTATCGCTGCTTTTCACTTCAATATTGGCGACGTTAAAGACTAAAACCAAAAAAGCGGCCAATCCTGTTAAAAGAAACACACCCACTAATAATTCAATTTTTCGTGTCAACATGTTCAGCTACCACTCTGTTAATCCATCTAACCTGTGTCGAAATCCGCAGTGTTCCGTTAGCGGCCAAACATCAGGGCTGTCAGTAAAAAATCCAATGCCAATACAGCGAGGCTCGACTGAACGACAGTCTGGGTCGTTGCACGGCTGATGCCTTCCGGATTTGGGATCACTTGATAACCGCGATATAACGCAATCCAAGTGACCACTACGGCAAACACACCACTTTTGATCAAGCAGTTAACTATGTCCTGACGCCATTCGACAGACGCCTGCAGAATCGACCAAAACGCACCACTGTCGATCCCTTTCCATTCCACGCCAACAAGGTGCCCGCCATAAATACCTACAGCGGTAAACATCAACGCCAGCAATGGCATACTGATCACTCCAGCCCAAAAGCGCGGTGCAATAATCTGCCTTAATGGGTCAATCGCCATCATTTCTAAACTGGAAAGCTGCTCAGTACTTTTCATTAAACCAATTTCAGCGGTTAATGCTGAACCCGCCCGTCCCGCAAACAATAACGCGGTAACAACTGGCCCTAACTCACGCAGTAAACTGAGCGCCACCATAGGACCTAAGCTTTCTTCAGTGCCAAAACCAACTAAGATGTTGTAGCCTTGCAGTGCGAGCACCATGCCGATAAAGAGTCCTGAGACTAAAATAATCACCATGGATTGCACACCGACCACATAAATCTGGCGCACTAATAATGGAAAACCTTTACGCACGCGTGGCCAGCGAAAAATCGCGCCCCACAGCATAAGGCCTGCACGGCCAAAACCGAGCACTAGCTCAATCGCGCTGCGGCCTAAGTCGGCAATACTGTCGATTAACTTCACTTGCCAACTCCTTTTGCCATTAATTCTTGCTGGTAATCATTTGCCGGATAATGGAACGGCACAGGGCCGTCCGGAGCACCTTGAATAAACTGTTTCAGCTGCGGATTATCAGCGTACTTTAATTCTTCAGGGGTACCGTGGGCGATGACTTTTTTGTCAGCCACCACATATACATAATCGGCAATGCCAAGCACTTCATCCACATCGTGGGACACCACAATTGAAGTCAGATTCAGCGCATCGGATAACTCACGAATAAGCTTTACTAACACACCCATCGATATTGGGTCTTGCCCTGCAAAAGGCTCATCGTACATCACCATTTCAGGTTCAAGCGCTATGGCTCTAGCTAATGCGGCGCGGCGTTGCATACCACCGGACAATTCGCTCGGCATCATCTGAGCGGCACCACGTAAACCTACGGCTTCAAGTTTCATCAACACGATAGTGCGAATAATGTCTTCAGGCAGTCCAGAATGTTCACGCAGCGCAAACGCCACGTTATCGAACACATTAATGTCGGTAAACAGCGCGCCACTCTGAAACAGCATGCTCATCCGCTTACGCAGACTAAATAATTCATTACGACTCACGCCATGGATATCGTGACCGTCGAATAAAACTTGTCCATGGTCAGGCGTTAATTGGCCGCCAATCAATTTCAACAGGGTCGTTTTGCCTATGCCGCTCGGCCCCATGATCGCCGTCACCTTGCCCCTTGGAATGGACAGGCTAATATCTTCATATATCACACGCTGACCGCGGCTAAACCCCAAATTACGGATCTCAACCAACGGCGTTTGTTCTTGAGTCATGCTTGATTCCGACATTTGCAAATGAGGTGATCCTAGTCTTCCGAGACTGACCAATCGAAGAGCCGCAAATTGTACGTAATTGCGCTTTAACCTACAACCGAATCGACACTATCGCCCTGCGATACTTTCAATTTGCCTCATTTACAGCGAAAATGCGCCCTAAGTTTTCACTCTGCACAGGTAAAATGTTACTTAATGTTTTCAACCTGGTTGCAGAATTGGCAGTATTGGCTAATTCGTTCGCACTTAGCTCACTCTTCGCCCACTTTTATCGGGGAGAGTCGATACGCAATTGCGCAATAGAGGCATCCCATAGGGTAATACCCGCTGCGATATGGGATAAATCCATTGAAATAAACGACAAAGACGATGATATTGCTCAAGACCTTCTGCCGCTAAACACGTTATTGTGCGTGAATAGCTAACGCAGCTGAACTTGACGAGTCGGATCAATCGCTCTAGCCTGCCGCAATTGTTTTGCTGTTTTCGGTAATAAACCACAGTAAGACATAAGCTAAATTGTCTGAAAACAAACTAATACTTGGCAGAAAGCCTATTACATATCATCTTTATCGCGTACCAAATTGTGCTATTCCAATCCCATCAATGGGGCGACAAAGACAATGCAAAAAGAGAGATAGACATGGTAGACAAATCACAACTGCGCCAATGGGGTTGTAAAGTTATCGACATTGAAAAGTCAGCCCTAGACAATCTTTATCAATATGTTGATTCGGCTGAATTTGCAGAAGCTTGCGAGTTGATCCTCAACTGCACAGGCAAAGTGATTGTCATGGGAATGGGCAAATCGGGCCATATCGGCAATAAGATTTCAGCCACCCTCGCCAGCACAGGAACGCCCGCATTTTTTGTGCATCCGGGTGAAGCCAGCCACGGCGATCTGGGTGTATTGGCCGATAACGATGTGATTTTAGCGATTTCAAATTCCGGTGAGTCGAGCGAAATCCTCACCTTAATGCCGGTCATCCAACGTATGGGCGTGCCCGTTATCGCGGTAACAGGTAAACCCGAATCGAATATGGCGCGATTATCTAAAGTGCATTTATGTATTGAAGTCCCAGAAGAGGCTTGCCCACTTGGACTAGCACCCACCTCAAGTACCACAGCGACCTTAGTGATGGGCGATGCCATCGCCATTGCGCTACTACAGGCTAAAGGCTTTACCCGTGATGATTTTGCTATGTCCCATCCTGGCGGAGCTTTAGGACGTAAGTTGCTGTTAAAAGTCTGCAATGTGATGCACTGTGGTGATGACTTACCGCTCGTCAACCACGATATTTGCATCACAGAAGCCCTGTACGAAATCTCCAAGAAAGGCCTAGGCATGACGGCGATTATCGATGATCAGCGCAAGCTGGTTGGTATCTTCACCGATGGTGATTTACGCCGCGTTATCGATGCCGAAGTGAATTTACGCACGACGCCCATTGCCGATGTGATGACCCGTAACTGCGTCACGATCACAGATAATGTGTTGGCCGCCCAAGCACTGCAAGTGATGGACTCAAAAAATATCAACGGATTAATTGTTATCGATAAAGATCGCCATCCTATTGGCGCTCTTAACATGCTCGATATGGTAAAAGCAGGAGTCATTTAATGCCACAGCAAGGATTTTACGGCCCAATCAGTGATGATGTGTGGCAACGGGCGCAAAAGATTAAACTGTTAATCTGTGATGTCGATGGGGTGTTTTCCGACGGCCGTATTTACTTGAGTAATAGCGGCGAAGAGCTCAAAGCCTTCCATACCCGCGACGGCTATGGCGTGCGATCACTCCTCACCAGCGGTTTCAACCTCGCCGTGATCACAGGACGTCAATCCAAAATCGTTGAAAACCGTATGACAGCCCTTGGTGTTACCCATATTTACCAAGGCGTAGACAATAAGTTCGAGCCCTATGAAGCATTGCTCGCACTTTATGGTGTCACCCCAGAAGAAGTGGCTTATATCGGTGATGATATTGTCGATCTCCCCGTGATGAATGTCGTCGGTTTAGCGGTCAGTGTTGCTGACGGCCACCCCTATGTACGCCAACACGCCCATTTTGTGACTACGCTCAATGGTGGCCACGGTGCACTGCGTGAACTCACAGATCTGTTACTCCTAAGTCAAAATAAATTCACTTCGGCCCATGGAATGAGTATATGAGTCGTGTGACACTCGCGATTATCGCTTTTTTTGGAACCGCACTAGCGCTTTACTGGCAGGTCCAGAACAAACACAGCGGTGATTCCGATAACAGAGTAAAAGATCAAAATACCCCAGATTTCATCGTTGAAGATCTGCGCAGTGTTGAGTTCAATGAGCAAGGACTAGTGAATAGCCGTGTGACGGCGAAACACATGGAACATTATGATTCAACGAATCAAACTTTCTTTACTCAACCTGTTTATCTTGTTTATCCAGACCAAGGTAAAGCACAATGGCAGCTCAGGGCAGATCAGGGCAAGCTAAACAAGGAAACTGGCAAGGTTGTATTAGAAAATAATGTTATTATCGATGCCATTAGCCCAGAAGAACCGATTCAGACCTTGTCCACCAGTTATCTGGAACTCGATCTCAACACTATGATAATGACCTCTGACCGTACCATTTACGTCACAGGGAAAGATTTTAATATTCAAGGCCAAGGCCTTTATGCCGACCTCAACGCGCAAGAAGTGCAATTGACCAGTCAGGTAGTAGGAACATATGAAGCAAAATAACGTATTACTTGCCAGCCTAATGCTAATTATGAGCATGAGTGCTTTCGCGAAAGTGGGCGACTTAAAGCAAGAAGTCAAAATTAAAGCTGTGAGCCAAACTGCGGATATCAAAAACAACCAGATCATCTTCTTTGGTCCAGTTGAAGTTACCCAAGGCTCAATAAAAATCCAAGCAAATGAACTGCGTGCATTTTCCGCTGAAGGTGAAAATAGCAAAACTTTGGTCGCCACAGGCAACCCTGCTACGTATAGCCAAATATTAGACGATGGTCGCCCAGCATCGGCAAGCGCGAAAGAAATTCGTTACGATATGGCAAGCCGCACCTTAACACTGAAAGGTATGGCGTCATTAGATCAAGCAGGTAGCCAAGTTACAGGCAATTTAATCCGCTATAACATGATTCAACAGAAATTGATGGCCGAGAGTACTGGCAGTGGTGACGATCGCGTGATCACTATTATTCAGCCTGAAAACTATCAAGATGATGCTAAATCAGACGCTCCGGCGGATAAACCTGTAAAAAAGCAGGACTCTAAATGACCCAAATCACCTTAAGAGCACAAAATCTGGCGAAAAGTTACAAGAGTCGCCAAGTGGTTAAAGACGTCAGTCTGACGGTAAAAACCGGTCAAGTCGTTGGCCTACTCGGTCCAAACGGTGCAGGTAAAACCACGACTTTTTACATGGTTGTCGGGCTAGTGAAGAGCGATAAGGGACATATCTTTATCGACGATGATGATTTAACCGCAGATCCTATGCATCTGCGTGCCCGCAAAGGCATAGGTTACTTACCGCAGGAAGCCAGTATCTTTCGTAAGCTAACTGTTCATGACAACATCATGGCCGTACTGCAAACTCGTAAAGAACTTAAAAACGAAGAACGAGAAGAAGAACTAGAACATCTGCTCGAAGAGTTTCATATCACCCACATCCGTGACAGCCAAGGCATGTCATTGTCGGGTGGCGAACGTCGTCGCGTCGAAATTGCGCGGGCTTTAGCCGCTAATCCTAAGTTCATTTTGCTCGATGAACCGTTTGCCGGCGTCGATCCTATTTCGGTTATCGACATCAAGAAGATTATCGAACAACTCAAAAGTCGCGGCCTTGGCGTACTGATCACAGACCATAATGTCCGCGAGACATTAGATGTATGTGAACATGCTTATATTGTGAGTCACGGAAACCTGATTGCCGAAGGAACTCCAGCAGAGATCTTAGACAATCAGCAAGTTAGGGCTGTGTACTTAGGTGAACAATTCAGGCTATAGTTACTCGAGCGAAGCCTATGGAGACAATTTATACCGCCATTGGGCTTCACTCAAAATGATAATAAGCGACCTCCTCCAACAATAATAACGTAGGGATCAGCGGTAACATGAAAGCGTCACTCCAGCTCAAACTGGGTCAACAGTTAACCATGACGCCACAATTACAACAGGCCATACGTCTGTTGCAACTGTCGTCATTAGAACTGCAGCAAGAGATCCAGCAAGCATTAGATTCTAATCCCCTTCTCGAGCTGGAAGAGGATCAATTCGACGCCACTAAAACCCCTGTAAACCAAACGCTATCCGATACGGACTTCAGTGAATCTAGCACTCTGCCACCAGAAAAAGACAGCTCCACCATAGACACGGCAGAGTCGCTAACCAAAGAATCCATGCCCGATGAGCTCCCCATGGACACCACATGGGATGAAGTGTTTACCGCCTCCCCAAACTCAGGCCCCGGCGGCAGTCGTGAAGACGATATGCCCTTCCAAGGCGAGACCAGTGAAGGTTTGTACGAACACTTAGAATGGCAAAAAAACCTCACGCCGTTTTCTGAAACCGATTTAGCCATTGCCACCGCCATTATTGATGCCATCGACGATCAGGGCTATCTCACCCAAAGCACTGAAGAAATTCTCGAAGCCATGGGCAATCCTGAAGTTGAGCTTGACGAAGTCGAAGCCGTACTCAAGCGCATTCAGCATTTTGATCCCATAGGCGTTGCCGCCCGCGATTTAAGTGAATGCCTGTTGATCCAACTGTCGCATTTCGCCGCTGATACTCCCAACCTAGAAAACGCCCGTATGCTGATCAAAGATCATTTAGATCTGATCGCCGCCCGTGATTTTAGGTTATTGATGCGTAAAACTAAATTAAAAGAAGATGAATTAAGGGATGGTATAGCACTTATCCAAACCCTCAATCCTCGCCCAGGTTTGTTGATCACGCCCAATAATGACGAATACGTTATCCCAGATGTGTCTGTGTCGAAGAAAAATGGCCGCTGGGTTGTTGAGCTTAATCCTGACTGCATGCCAAAAATCAATGTAAATCAACATTATGCTTCTATGGCACGCAGTACCAAAAACCAAGCCGATAGCCAATTTATTCGCGGCCATCTGCAAGAGGCTAAATGGTTTATTAAGAGCTTAGAAAGCCGTAACGATACTTTGCTTAAAGTTGCTAATTGCATAGTGCAATATCAGCAGGGTTTCTTTGAGTACGGTGAAGAAGCCATGAAGCCTATGGTGCTTAACGATATTGCCGAAGCGGTAGAAATGCATGAGTCCACCATCTCACGGGTCACAACTCAAAAATACATGCATACCCCTAAGGGACTTTTTGAACTAAAATACTTCTTCTCTAGCCACGTCGGTACTGACGATGGTGGTGAGTGCTCATCCACAGCAATCAGAGCCTTTATAAAGAAACTGGTGGCAGCGGAAAACCAGAAAAAACCATTAAGCGATAGTAAGATGGCTCAACTTCTGGCAGAACAAGGGATCAACGTAGCCCGCAGAACCATTGCGAAGTACCGAGAGGCTATGCTTATTCCACCTTCTAATCAGCGTAAAAGTTTATAACCTACAGTGGATATCGGAGGACGTTTCTATGCAAATAAACCTAAGTGGGCACCATATCGAAATTACCGAATCGTTACGTGCATATGTAGAAGAAAAGTTTTCAAAACTTGAACGCCATTTCGAACAGATCAATAATGTGCACGTTGTGCTCAATGTTGAGAAAATGCAGCAGATTGCCGAAGCGAGAATAAACCTCATAGGTGGTGAAGTTTTTGCGACTTCAGAGCATGCTGACATGTATGCCGCTATAGACGCCCTGATTGACAAGCTTGACCGTCAGGTTATTAAACACAAAGAGAAGTTAACAAAACACTAATAATGGAACTTTGTACCATACTGCGGCCGGAGTGCACTACCTGCGCCACTCCGGGCAGCAAGAAAAAGGTACTGGAACTCATCAGCGACTTAGTCGCTGCCCAGTACCCGACCCTCTCATCTCAAGAGATATTCGAAAGCCTAGTGGCGCGCGAAAAGATGGGGAGCACAGGTATAGGTAACGGCATCGCCATTCCACATGGTCGACTAGCCGATATAGATCAGCCCATTGCCATACTAATTAAGTGTGAAGAGCCGATAGCATTTGATGCTATCGATAAGCAACCTGTTGATATTTTATTTGCACTACTGGTGCCTGCAGACCAATGTCAGCAGCACTTAAGTACCTTGTCTTGCATGGCCGAAAAGCTGAGCGACAAGCAAATATTAAAGCAATTACGCAAGACGCATGATGAAACGGAACTCTATCAGGTAATCACTGGATGAAACTGGTCATAGTGTCGGGCCGCTCAGGCTCAGGCAAATCTGTCGCCCTTAGGGTACTCGAAGATCTCGGCTATTATTGTGTCGATAACCTTCCCTTGCCATTGATTGGCAGTTTGCTTGAGCAACTCAAAGGCAGTAACGATCTCGTCGCCATCAGTGTCGACGTGCGTAACATGCCTGAGCAGGATAAGGTCTTAGTAAAACAACTCGCTAGCCTACCTCCAGATACTGAGTTAACGAGCTTCTTCCTTAACTCCAGCGATAAAATTCTGCTTAAGCGTTACAGCGAAACCCGCCGTTTGCATCCTTTGTCGAAGAGCCGAGTCTCTTTGCAAGAAGCGATAAAGCTGGAGGGAAAACTGCTCGAGCCTATGTCAAAACTGGTCGATCACTACATAGATACGTCGAATCTGAATATCTATGATTTAAGCGACCAAGTCAGACAAATTCTCCTTGGTAGTGTCGATAAAGAACTCGTGATCAACTTCGAGTCCTTTGGCTTTAAGCACGGAATGCCCACCGAAGCCGACTTTATGTTCGATGTGCGCTTCCTGCCCAATCCCCACTGGGAGCTGGCGCTGCGGCCATTGACTGGCTTAGATGAACCCGTAGCTGAGTTCTTAAATCGCCAACCACTGGTCAATAAGTTCATCTGGCAAATCGAAAATTTACTGGAGACTTGGCTGCCACACCTCGAGCGTAACAATCGCAGTTATTTAACTGTGGCCATTGGCTGCACAGGTGGACAGCACAGATCGGTTTACGTCGCAGAGCAATTGGCAAAACGCTTTAGTAACGGTAAACATAAAGTTTATGCCCGTCATCGAGAGCTCAATAATGCCAAAGCTTGAACGTCAGATAACCATCTGTAATAAGCTCGGTTTACATGCCCGTGCCGCCACTAAGTTGGTGGTACTGGCTTCCGAGTTTGATGCGACCATCACCTTAATCCAAGGCGATAAACAAGCATCGGCCGCCAGTGTACTTGGATTACTAATGCTTGAAACTGGCATGGGTAAGACCATCAAGCTTATCGCCGAAGGCCCAGATGCAGAGCCGGCTCTCGATGCCATTTGTGCCTTAATCGACGCTAAGTTTGACGAAGCCTGTTAGTTTCACTTCACACTAAGCACTTCATAGTTAGATTCACTTCATGTCTAGTTTAAAAAACTTGCCATTCAGACATGGCAAAACATTTGTCGCTCAACGATACAAGCTACTGGCGATTACACTAGCGGTCATTGCGCTGGCCTTACCTTAGCCGCCTTAATCTGTGTCATCGACTGACGCTTAGTCACCGCTAAATCATAGCCCAACACCAAGATCTCAAACCAATTTGCCGCACAATGGAGGACAAATGCCCGTAGATAATGCAGAAAACGATCACACCGGACATAGTCTTGACCAGTTAAACCAAGCGCTTAGCAGCGGCATGTTCGTACACGTGCGCAATATGCTGCAAAAAATGGCCGCCTCAGATATCGCGCTGATCTTAGAATCATCACCGCCAAGTGCCAGACAAGTACTGTGGCAGCTCATCGATCAGGAACAAATAGGCGACATACTCGATGAGTTGAGTGAAGAACTCAAAGACCCACTGATCCGCAGCATGAGCCCTGAGCGAGTCGCGAAAGCGACAGCAAGCATGGACACCGACGATCTCGCCTATATTCTGCGTAGTCTGCCCGACGCCGTTTACAAACAGGTGTTGCAGTCGATGACGGAGCAAAATCGCTTGAGGGTAGAACAAGCCCTATCTTATCCAGATGAGACCGCCGGCAGCTTGATGAATACAGATACAGTCACCTTAAGACCCGATGTGAATATCGATGTGGTGCTGCGCTATCTTCGGCAAAGGGGCAACCTACCTGACACCACAGATACCTTATATGTAGTCGACAAACAGGACAAAGTCCTTGGCGGTGTTAGGCTGGCAGATCTGCTGACTTGCGCGCCAAGCACCACAATTCGCAATATCATGGATCCCAATATTCAAAGTATTCCGGTGAGCATGTCCGACAGCGAAGTCGCGCAGAAATTCGAACGCAATGACTGGGTATCGGCACCTGTCGTCGACTGTGATGGTAAGCTGCTCGGGCGTATCACAATCGATGACGTAGTCGATGTTATCCGCGAAGATGCTGAACATTCCATGATGGGTATGGCGGGGATGGACGGAGATGAAGATACCTTTGGTCCTGTGCTAAAAAGTACCCTACGTCGCTCGCTCTGGCTCACGATTAACTTATTCGCCGCCCTGCTCGCCTCGTCGGTCAGCAATATGTTTGAAGGCACTATTGAGCAATTTGCCACTATCGCCATCCTAATGACGATTGTCCCTAGCATGGGCGGTGTTGCCGGTAATCAGACCTTAGCGCTCGTGATCCGTGGTATTGCTTTAGGCCATATCGGCCAAAGCAACGCCCGCTGGCTTATCGGTAAAGAGCTATCGATTGGTTTTCTCAATGGCTTGATGTGGTCGATTTTAGTCTTTGTCGCCGTGTGGCTATGGAAGGATGATATGGCACTGGCAGGCTTAATTGGTAGCGCCATGCTGATCAACATGACAGTAGCAGGGCTTGCAGGTGCGAGTATTCCATTGATTTTAAAACGACTTAAAATCGATCCTGCCCTCGCTGGCGGTATGGTGCTCACCACAGTCACTGACGTGGTTGGCCTGTTCGCCTTCCTCGGTTTAGCGACGCTCTACCTGATGAACTAACGCTTTAACAGTTTGAGCTAACCACAGAACGGCACTCCAAAGGTGCCGTTTTTTATCCCGCTGGAAAGCTAAAAAAGGCTATTTTGCCGGAGGTTGAAAACCATAACGGCTCAGAATCGCTTGACCTTTTGTCGATAGAATAAACTCAGCTAACGGCTTAGCGGCAGTATTAGCGCCTTGTAAAACCAGTAAACCATAGTCGGCACCCACGGCAAGTTCCTGCGGTAAGTCGATGATTTGTAAACTCGGCACTTCTTTTTTAGCCAGCACAGCATTAGTGCAATAGGTTAAAAAGATATCCGCTTGCTTGTTTTCCATCACCCAGCCATAGGGATTGCGATCTTTAGGCGGTTTAACACTCTCAGGACCGCCCGTCAGTTGTAATGCCTTGGTCTCTAACGCGGCTTTCGCATTGGGTTTTACCGCTTCGGCCTTAGCAAAAACGGCCCAGGCATAATCACCCGCGGGGTCGGCTTTCGGGGTTGAGGTGCCGACTTTAATCTTAGGATCTAACAAGGTATCGAGTAACGTCGCACTCGTCACCTGAACTGTGTCTTGAGCAACAGCGCAGAGTTGATTACGGGCAAACATTTGCACCGCTTCGCCCTGACCTGAATCCACTAATGCCTGTGGATGTTTCATATTCGCCGAGGCAAAGATATCGACTTTCTCGCCCTCTTGAATGCGTTTTAACAATAAACCTGAGGGCGCATATTGCGCTACAACACTCATTTGCGACTGTGCTTGATATGCAGCAATAATATCACTCATCGCAGCCTTTAAACTGCCTGCGGCGCGCAGTTCTATCGGCGCGACTTCTGTGGTCAGTTCGGCTTTCATCGGCACTCCTTGTACAGCTGTCACCATGATGACAGGACTTAAACTCAAGGCTACTAACACATTTTTGCTTATCATAGTCATATTCTCCTTTAGGCACTAAAAGTCATTCTTGTGACTTATCCCCATACAGAACGTGAAATCGATAAAGGGATCAAGCTGAAGTCATCCCAAGGTAATGAGCAGTGATATGTTTGTGCTGCAGGTCACTCAAGGTGCGCTTCATAAAGGACAAATTGTCTAATTGAAGCACGGCAAGCTAATCACTCAATTAGCCCACCACTGAAAACAAAAAAGTCGCCCCAGGCGACTTTTTCAGCGAGAACTTTGTGCTTAGACCAGACTATTTACCCGTTGGTATTAGTACGATCTCAACGCGGCGGTTTTGTGCTCGGCCATTTGCATTGGCATTTGATGCAATAGGACTCGCTTCACCCATACCTTTTGATTTTACACGGGCAGAGGCAACGCCTTTACTCATCAAGTAATTACCCACTTCGCTAGCACGGACCTGTGACAGACGTAAATTGTAAGAGTCTGAACCACTGCTGTCGGTATAACCTAATATGTTGAGCTGCGTTTTGCTGTATTCCTTGGCCACAACCGCCACTGAATTCAGCACGCGTTTAGCACCGTCGCTTAACTCGGTTTGATCTACGCCGAAGGTCACTTCATTAGGCATATTCAAAATGATGTTATCGCCGTTACGGGTCACACTCACGCCCGTTGAGGCTAATTGTTGGCGTAATTTGGTCTCTTGCACATCCATGTAATAACCAATACCACCACCGACGGCAGCGCCCGATGCAGCACCAATTAAGGCACCTTTACCGCGGTCGCTCTTGCTCGAAGATACCACCCCAATTGCGGCACCCGCGACGGCACCAATCAATGCGCCACTGGTCGCTTTAGCGGTTTGTTCTTCGTTTGAATAGGGATTGATTGTTGTACAACCCGATGCAACTAGCGCGGTCGTCAATACCACTATGGCTAACAGGGATGGTTTAGATTGCACTGCCTGAAAACACTTCATCATTTATAACCTCTTTATATGATTGATGACTGTGAATACCGCTCAAAAGGGCAAGAAATATCACGTCCATTAGGTAATACGAATGACCTAGGGATTGCCACAAAGCAGGCAGTATATAAGCAATTGCGCTGGAGACAATCCTTTATCCATCTTCAATTATGCTAATCCAGATTTTAGTCAGCAAAGATACAGATTTCGGGCTTCAATCATGGCTTGTACCAGCCAATTTAATATCAAGTCTATGGCACCGAAATAGTGCACCTTGCACCTTTATTGGCAGCACTAAAAAATAACGCCGTTTTAATCGAAGGCACAATTCAATGATTTAAAAGGTTAAAATAAAAATTAGAATATTGGCACGAATTTTACATACTACTAAGTGAGTAGACAGTCAGACGCGGTAAACATCGCCGAAAACTAGAGTCGACTTCAACAGGATTAATCCAAATTAAATGGACCTATCGAGACAGAAAATGGGCTCGAGTATTTAGGGTCATGAAGGAGGAAGTATGAAAAAGGTCATGAACTTTATCGCACTATGTCGCCACGAATGGATTTGTCTGCGCCATCTAGGTCTGAGCCAGTGGGATTTAGAACAGCGTCACTATCATCAATAAAAGGCAACGCAAACGGTCATATTTTGGTTCGAAGGCAGTAAAAGAGGGAACGCTCATGGGAATCGCAGAAAATAGTCTCAAGCTACATGTTATCACCGAGGTTAAAGTACAAGGTCGCTTACTGTCGGATGTTGCACGTCAATACGGTTTACCTGCTAAGGCAGTCTACCAATGGGTGCGAGAAAGCGATCTGCAACCCCAGCAAAGAGAATGCGCATTAATGAGTGAGATTGCCCAGCTACAGAAAAAAATTAAACAGCTCAATCAAGAGCTACGCACGATAGGTTAGCCTGTACAACAAGCTAAACGTGCCCGAATAGACAAGGCCGGACGAGATTGCATATCGCCCTGCTGATAACGCTAACGATGTAAAAGATGTGCTAACAACAATAATAACAGCGCCCTTTTTAGTCCGGCCTTGTCGTCCAAATTGATGAACCCAGCGAAGATTGGGAAATAGTATTAACAGCAACAAACGGATAGGGACAATGCAAAAGTTTCGGCAAGACTAGGGAGGGAGTTATCTCCCCCAAGATCAAATATGTGAATTGTGCTCCCCCAAGTCATGAACATATTTCTCTCTCTGGCCTTGTCATTTTATTCACAGGGTCAATGATGATCCAGCACTGCAATGAGTGTGGTGCGCCAAGGAAGGCCGTGATTGGTATTACATAGATTGACTGAAGAGTGACCAAGGTTTCGGCAAGGATTGAGGGAGTTGTCTTCCCCAAAGATTAAATATGTGAATTGTGCTCCCCCAAGTCATGAACATATTTCTCTCTCAACTCTTGTCCTTTTATCACACTGTTCGATGATTGCTAGCTTGTTTGTAGCAACAAGGATGGCCCCAGCTTCCATCGGGGATTAAGCCAAGGATTGGCTAACGCCAAAAATTAAATAACAATAATAAAATCAATAACAAAAATAATAATTTCACTTAATTTTTAGCATAAAAAAGACGCTACTTTGAGCGTCTTTTTTATGGGTGAAAAACAACGACTGACGATTAATAGTCTTCTTCGTTTGCCTCTTGGATCCGCTGCTTACGCTCTTGCGCCTCTTCAAAGGCTGCTTGGATTTCTTCCAAGACCGCACTAACATCGGCTTCAACCAGCACTTCGGTAAACTCACCCGTTAATGGCGTTTCAGGCTTCAATTCACCGGCTTCAAACAAGGCCCAAATTTCTTTGGCGTATTGTGTTTTTAGCAGCTCAGGAGCATACAAACCATAGTATTGAGTCATGTTATTCACATCACGCGCTAACATCCATTTGGCATGGTTATTCGCCGCGGCATCGACCGCCTGAGGCAAATCGATAATCACTGGCCCTTCACTGTCAACTAACACGTTAAACTCAGACAAGTCACCGTGCACTAACCCCGCACAGAGCATACGTTTGACATAGGTCATCACCAACGCATGATCCTTCAAGGCTTTTTCTGCCGACATACTAACATCGTTTAATCTCGGCGCGACATTGCCCTCGGCATCCGTCACTAACTCCATCAGCAACACGCCATCGAAACAACCATAAGGCGTTGGCACACGCACACCCGCATTCGCTAAACGGTAAAGCGCTTCAACTTCAGCATTTTGCCAAGCTTCTTCCTGCTGATCGCGGCCAAATTTAGACCCTTTTTCCATCGCGCGCGCGCGACGACTGTTACGGACTTTTCGGCCTTCTTGATATAACACAGCTTGCTTAAAACTGCGCTTGTCCGCTTCTTTATAGACTTTGGCACAGCGGATATCATCACCACTGCGTACAACGTACACAGTCGCTTCTTTACCGCTCATTAACTGGCTAATGACCTCATCGACCAGTCCTTCATCAACCAGGGGTTGGATTCGTTTCGGAGTTTTCATAGCGCCCTTATACCTTACTTAGGCATGATATGGAATACTGCGGGCAAATCTTCATACAAAAGCGGTCTCCAGCGGAAGTTTGATGAATATAGTTTAGGATTGTTAAACGAATTTTAAGTAAAAACTAATGCACTTGCGTGTTAAACACAATACCAGATTTACTCAGCGCTTTGGCAAAGAAAGAGACTGAAAATACCACTTTAACTAAAAGAATATTCTTTTATGCTCACCCCAATAAAACCAGACTCAAAACGACAAGCCATATTCCACGGCGAATATGCCAATCCAAGCCAGTTGAAATAATACCCAGAGCTAAATTGGTGCAGGAACTTAACTCAAACAAACAAGGCAATCACACTGCCCACAGTCGCCGCCGCTTTCAATATTTGGCCTGCACTGTAATAAGTGTCGTTTGAACTCTTAACGTCATCTACATCATCCGCACTAGGCTCAGATATTTTACTCCTTGCATTGCCATCAAAACTGACCTCAGCTTTAGGAGCTGCCAGTCCTAATGCACCATAGGTAAAGGATTTAAGTCCGCTTGGCTCGGCGGTATCAAGGGATTGATGAGCCGACTTAACTGCCGGTAATGAAGCTGAATACGCAGATGAAATAAGTGAAATCATAGTGAGCACCAAAGCAGACATTTAAAGTGTTAACCACAAACTAACACAATATCAGCTAGTTATCATGCATTCATCCGCTAAACTGTGATGGATTCTGCCCAACAAAACGCATCTATGACCGTATAAATGGCGGTATATATAGCTAGATCTCCCCCATAAGAGCCTTTATCCTAAACGCCACAACATATAGAGAACTTATCCATGCACTATCCCAGCATTTTCCTCGCACTTTCAGTCCTATCCCTGACTCAATGCAGCAGCTTATCTATTGAAGAATGCGCCAATAGTGATTGGTTTGCCCTTGGGCTTGCCGATGGCAACCGTGGGACAAGTTCTGGGCAATTAAATCAATATCAAAAAGATTGTCGTGAATTTAATCTCACTGTCGATACCGCGCAGTGGAAACAAGGATACCAGCAAGGGTTAGCCAGTTACTGCGTGCCAGAAAATGGCTACCGCGTAGGCTTAGCGGGAGAAAGTTATTATGGGGTTTGCAGTAATAACCAGTTTGTTGAGCGCTATAACCAAGGCCATCAACAATACCTGACCAACAAACGTTTAACTGAGATTGCCGATCGCTTAAATACCATAGAGAGGGAAATAAGCAGTCTTGATGGCAAGATCAATAATCTCACCGACAAGGCTGACTTATTGAAACAGAAAAACAGCCTACTCAACGAAAAAAACCAACTGTTAGATGAAAGATCTCGCCTACGCAGACCTGATATGCGCTTCGAATTTAGATTTTAAGCCATAAAAAAATACTGAACCCAATAAGGACTCAGGGCGTTAGCTTCACAGCTCGTTATTTTTGCGGTATTCCACTACTTGCAACCTTGAACATTTGACCCAAAGCGACCAATTTAGACTTTCTAAACGCAGGCGAGCGCAGAAAAAATACATAGTAGAGTAGGCTAGCGGACGTCCATGCTATGGCTAAACTCCATAAATCATGACTCAAGAAGTGGGCACCGCGTAACTCTTGGCCAATGCCAAATACTAGGCCTAAACTCAAACCAAAGATTAATCCAAACTTAGCTAAATGCGGGCGATACTCACGCAGCACGTAATACAAGGCAACCCAAGCAAACCCGCCGCTGGCATGGCCACCCGGGAAACATTGACCAAACTCAGCACTTTTAGGTAAACGAGAAAACAAGGATGAATGTATCATCTGGCCGCCAAACTCAATCACATCCCACGGGCAGGTCATGTGAGTAACGCTCTTGCCGATTCGGACCAGCAACACACTCGCCAATACGCTACTAAATAGGTAAATCAGGCCCTTGCGGTACGGTTTTACCCTGTCACTTCGAAAACTAAAGGCAATGCCGACTACGACACTCACCGCCAGCAAGATGACAAAGTTACGCCCAGTGACATGCAGTAAATCTTCGGTCAACCAATATCCTCTCAATGGCCAAGAGTCGATGCCCCCTTGCCAATGAAATAACAAAGTCGCGACTTTCATATCAGCGTGAGTCCATTCAAGCCCCACTATGATCACTGCAAACACTAAAAGCGGCGTAATTAAATGCCCCTTAGCAAAATCCATAAATGTCATCATAACTTTATCTTTCAGATAGTTACTCACTAATAAATCCAAAAATCAGAACATTTAGTGTTAGAGTACCGCTGAATTCTTACCTAACACTTAAGAGATCTAACAGCGCAGTATTTAAGATAGAACCGAGATTTTGCAGTAACTAAATTTACCGAAAAGACTCACATCATGAGTAAAAAGACTATAGTTTATGAATAGTATCGCGCCTCTAGGACTGAGCATTCATGCCATACAACCTCGCCATTAACCAGTCTCAAAAAGATCGTTTATTTGCCGACATTGCTATCGACACAGACAAAATCGTTGTTCCCCAAGAAATGGTTGATAACTGGCAACAAACCTTAGATTTGCTCTCTGAATTAGTCGACACCCCCGCCGCTTTGATCATGCGTGTCCATCAAACCGATATTGAGGTCTTTACCTCGAGCCGCACCCAAGGTAATCCCTATAAAAAACATGATAAAGACAGTTTAGGCCACGGGCTTTACTGCGAAACAGTGATCAAAGAAGGTAAGGAACTCCACATTCCTAACGCCCTAAAGGATAAAAACTGGGACAAAAATCCTGACATTAAACTCGGCATGATCGCATACTGTGGTTTACCTTTACGTTGGCCAGATAGCAGTGCCTTTGGCACTATCTGCATGCTCGATAGCCAAGAGCATAATTACCCCCAATCTTTTCGCAGCTTACTCGCTCGGTTTCAAAATGGTATCGAAGCTAACCTAGTCACCCTTTATCAACAGGCTAAGCTACAACTGCACAATCAGCAGCTAGAGCAAAAAGTACAACAGCGCACCCATGAACTCGCCGAACTTAGCGGCAAGCTCATCAAAGAAATCGAAAACCGCACCTCCACCGAAACCTCACTGGAATACCATAAAAGCTATGATCCACTGACGGGATTACCCAATCGCATCAATTTGATTAATAGTCTGTCTATCATGCTCGAAAAAGTGAATCGCAAAGAAAAGATTTCAGTACTCTATCTTGGGCTGCGCAATTTCAAATCCATCAACGACAGTTATGGTTACCTGATTGGCGATAAAATTCTCACAATTCTCAGCCAACGTTTACAGCACTATACCGATGAAAACACCTTTATCGCCCGCATCGCTGGCGCCGAATTTGTGATTATTCAAGCCCACAAACCTTCGAATAACGAAACCAATAAACTCATCAATAAAGTGCTTAACTGCTGTAACACGCCCTTTGGTGTGGCTGATTTTGTAATCACGATTCCCTCGAGCATGGGCATAGCACAAGCGCCTATGGATGGTATCGATGCCGCCATCCTGCTGCAAAAAGCCGGAGCGGCCATGACGATCAGCAAGGCTGATGGCTCAACTCACAGCTTCTTTAATCAAGATACGCAAGCCGCTTTAAACCTACGCTATCAACTGGAATCCCACTTGGTCGATGCACTGAACAAGAACGAGTTAAGCCTGCATTACCAACCCTTTATTAACTTAAAGACGAAGCAAGTGATTGGTGCCGAAGCCCTGCTGCGCTGGCATAATCCCATCCTTGGCAATGTCGCCCCAGACAGATTCATCGCCTTAGCTGAACGTAATGGCCAGATTATTGATATTGGCAATTTTGTATTGCATACCGCGCTGTCTCAGGCGGCAAAATGGTGTCGCGAGGTAGGCCAAGAGTTTAAAATCGCCATCAATATTTCCCCTTTGCAAATGCGCAATCCCCGCTTTAGCGAACACATAGCCGACTTACTCACCCTCTATCAATTGCCACCCACCGCCTTAGAACTTGAAATTACCGAAGGCATGCTGATGCAGGATGAACATATTGCCCACAATGCCATCCAAAAACTACAAGAACTCGGTATCCGCATCTCCCTAGATGATTTTGGCACAGGCTACTCATCCTTAAGTTATCTACAAAAATACTCTTTCGACACCTTAAAAATCGATCGCTGCTTTATTAGTAAACTCGAAGAAAACGAACAAAATAGAGAGTTAACAAAGGCAATTATTGCCATTGGTAAGAAACTGGACTTGGAAGTGATCGCCGAAGGCGTAGAAACCCTAGAACAAGATGCCTTTATTCGCCACGAGGAATGCGACTTAGGCCAAGGCTACCTCTACGGTAAACCCATTACCGCAATACAGTTTGAGCAGGCATTTATCCATAAAAAAGAGCATTAAGTTCATCCTTAATGCTCTTTTTATTTCGCGAATTAAAACCGACTGAATAATGTTACATGAATAGTCATTTCCACAGAATGTTATAACTCACATTTGTACAAAAGTGAGCTAGTTTTTTACTCTAATTCGTGGAGTTCGGATTAAAATCCCTATGGGTTATCACCTTACAAACGCAAGCCAACTGTTTTACGTCCGTTTAAGCAACTTATTATGTTCTCTTGCTAACCACCACAAAAATAAGATTGCTTGTAATCCCGAAATACCTGCATAAAACAAAAACAATTCAATTTTCATAGAAGGTAGTGAAATCAGAATACCGAAAGCTAGAATCCCTAAAAAATAACACCATTTATTCTGATTAAAGAACTTTACTGCCACCCAATGCACAGGAAAGCCAATTAACATCCATCCAATAATTGAGAATATAAAATAGAACACTAAAACAAAACGTATTGTTCCATAGAAGTATTTAAAATCCATTGTTATTAAGTCAGATTCATTACTCCAGTAAAACAGCATAATTGGAACAAAACATATTGCTATAGCAATAAACACGGCTCGTAAAAAGTGCTCCAAATTCACAACCTCTCCCTGAGAACATAACGCCGCAAGCGGCGAGCGTTAGCCAGTCCAGCACCGAAGGTGCGATGCTGACTTGCCTTGTTAACTTTTTGCATACTCTACAACTAAAGACAGCGGGAACAAAAAAATAGCTGCCAACAAGAAATAACAACAAAGATAAAACACTCCGTAATAAACTGAATTTGTTATCTTACAAGCTAACTCCAATCTACGGGTGCCTAGCAGAGACGGAAAATAACTAGAGAACAGATTAATCGCATCAGCATTCTCTTCAAATAGTTTCACTAAGAAAAGCCTTAGCGTTGTGATAGTCATTACCATCCCTGCAAGGACAAAGGTTAAAAATAATAACCACTCAGCCATTTCAAAAGCTGTAACACCAACGAATGCAGCAAGAACAAGTAACATAGTGCCGATAACCCACCAGCGATAATAGCTTGCCGCCTTTTTTGTAAGGGCCTGATAGCAAAATTTAAGCGGTGCTTGAGGGTGCATAGTTCTTCCATAAAGTTAACGCCCGCAGCACGCGCGGCTTTGTAGTGAAGGCGGAGCTGCAACGAAAAGGCCGTCGCTGTGCCTGCGATTGTTAGGCATTTCTACTTCCGGCCCCTCGAAATATAGTCGGCATATTCATCTTGAATCATAAACTCGTTCAATAACCTTTCAGATGATCCTGCGAATCGTTGCTCAATAAACTCTATCGCTTGGCCAAATGAAGTGAATGATTTGACCTCATTGGCATCCTCTAGCTCTAGGTCTGGATCTAGTGGACCAAACTCATAAATATTAAGGAATGATTCATCACCCAAATCAGCAGTTTCGTAAACTGAAACATCTATTTCGGATTTGGGACCTCGAACGCTTAGCCACTTAATACCAGCACGGCCATCCCGTTCACAGCCACCAAGAAAGCACTCAACTGCTTTCCCTCGCTTAAGCGCCGACTCGGCTTCTTGAAGATTAAGGTATCTACGGCTCATTGTGTATGCCTAACGCCGCGCAGCGGAAAATTTGTCCGACTGCAGCGCCTTGTTAACTGCAGAACTCAATTCTATAGCCTCTGGCTGTACTGTATTTTAAATCATTAAATGTGTCGCATATAACGGAACTATCAAAGAAACTAGATGCTTCATTTGTTTTCCCTTTAGTTCCGAGACCAAGTACAAGCCGCTGCAGCACTGGCAAACTATTATTTAGCTCAGAAAACAATACAGGATCTATCTTCGAATTAATTACAGCCAATTCGTTAATTGAGCTACCTTTAATACCTGACAAAGAGGAAAGTCCATTCATGGTATCCATGACCAAGCTCTTAAGGTGCTTTAGATTGGAAACATCTGGAATGGATGTAACTTGCTTTAGAGTACTTAAATGCAATATCTCAAGAGATGTCAGGTTTTCCAGGGCACTTAGATCGTGTAATTTCTTTACCCAAAGTATTTCTAGGCTTGTTAACTTAGATAATCCTTTAATAGCATTTAGGTCTTCAAATGTGCCGAAACCCAAATATAAACTTTCTAAATTACTCAGACTGGCAACATGCTCTATTTGTTTTTCTTGATACCCTGAAAGGGTTAGGTCTCTAAGGCTAGTGAGCGTAGCTATAGAATCGATATCTTTCTTATTTTTGACCAAACTCAGAGAATTTAACTTATTCAGATCTGATAGAGGCCTTAAAGATACAGTTTTTTTATTAAGCTCTCCCAGACTCAAAAACTCTATATCGTTTACATGCTCAGCAATAGCATCAATACTTGTTAGCGCAGGAAGAAAAATCTCTAAAGCTCTAATGCCCGAATAGTGTTTCAGGAAATCTAAACTGTAATCGTTACCCGCAGACCATGTAGGACCAAAAGCACCACCTAAGTATGATAGAGATATACCATCGATTTTTCCTTGGCGTATTTCATCCGCGATAGATGAATGTTCTTCATCGCTCAAATTGTCGGCTATCTTTTTTAGTTTTACGCGCATAATCTCAATTCTAGGTAGCAGTTAACGTCTTAGTATTTATGCGCTGCGCTGTTTGCAGGGCATAAATCGCTTGTTGACTAAATCTCAAATATGGCCACTGCCACATCCATGTAAATGGGTATAAATGATGCTATAGGAATTTGCTTTTTTGCGGTAGCGGTTTTTTATACAGTTTGATGGGTAATCACTTGATATCGTTTTAGCTTTCTCATTTTTCGCGCTTATTTTTTGCTGATCAATCGCTATCTAACGACTCAAAACTCCAAGGAATACACCTCCACTCGGAGTTGCCGCAGGGCGAATAGAGCTCTTGATTTAATAAAGAGTGCGTGAGTTCGGTCATGGATGACCGACTAGCTTTCGCAGGTGCAGGGGCGAATGAACATCGGTGATTTTCGCGCTTATGAGCGAGAGGCTAGGACTGCCGAACTGGAGGGCTTTACATGGATGTAAAGCGCATCCTTCGGAAGCGATAGCAAATTTGGCAATGAGCACAAGGAGCTTTCAACTCCGTTGGGGGCGTCTTGGAGCATCCAAGGGCGAAGGCCTACGGCCGCTTTGAGCGCGAGATATGGATATCGAGCTGGCTATTTAACATGGATAATGGAATGGACCCATCCACTTTTAATCGGCCTCGCAATGGGCCACGATGTAGTCGCTAAAACTCATCAGAAAGAGGACGGGTCCACCTATGAAGATTACTACAATCGGTTTAGATATCGCAAAGTCTGTTTTTCATGCTGTTGGTGTCGATAAAGCAGGCAAGTTAATCAAAAAGAAAATGCTTAGACGCAAAGACTTGCTGCCCTTTGTCGCGAAAATTGAGCCTTGCCTTATCGTTATGGAGGCGTGTGGCGGCGCGAGTTATTGGGCCAGAGAATTTGAGCAATTTGGGCACGTAGTTAAGTTAATTGCCCCGCAGTATGTGGTTCCTTTTAGGCAAGGTAATAAAAATGACTACAACGATGCGCTAGCCATTGCGGAGGCTGCGCAGCGGCCCAACATGCGGTTTGTAAAACCCAAAAGCGTCGAGCAGCAAGATGTGCAACTGCTCCACCGTATGCGCGAACGATTAACTAAACAATCAACAGCCTTAATCAACCAAGTGCGAGGCATGTTAGCAGAATACGGTATTGTCATTACCAAAAGTAAATCGGCTTTTAAAGCCCAGTTACCAGATATTTTGGTCGATGAAGCCAATATGCTGACCATCAAGGGTAAAGCCATCTTTTATCAGTTATATGATGAGGTTATCGACATTGAAAAACGGCTTAAGAGTTGTGACACCCAAGTACTAAACGAAACTCATAACAATTTGATTTGTCAGCGATTACAAACTATTCCTGGTGTTGGGCCTGTCACCGCTACGGCGATTTATGCTGCAGTGGGTGACGGTAAAGACTTTAGCAATGGCCGACATTTTTCAGCTTGGTGTGGCTTAGTACCTAAGCAGCACAGCAGTGGCGGGAAAGATAACCTCCTCGGGATAAGTAAGCGGGGAAACGCCTATTTACGTACGCTATTCATCCACGGCGCCAGAGCGGTGTTGCGACACAGTGGGAGTAAGTCGGATAAGTTGAGTTGTTGGGCTATCCAGCTAGCGGAGCGCCGAGGTTTCAATCGTGCGTGTGTGGCCGTCGCGAATAAGTTCGCCAGAATGTCATGGGTTATCGCGGCACGTGAAGAAGAGTTTCGGCTCGCTATGTAACAACATCAAATGTACTTATTATGTTAACGATTAACCAACCAGCAAGTTGCTAAGACACTTGATTTGATGATGAGACAGTCAGACTGATCTACTAAAAACCTTACGAAAACATAGGCTCTGATGAAGCCGCAGGGATGATAAGGACAGTAGAAGCAAATATCCATCAGGGCCAGAGGAATCCCTCAATAACAGGCCGAATATATGGGTGCAATGAACTCTTCTCAAAATTGATATCGAATGTCTTGCAAACCGGATGGGTCCATATATGTTTTTGATAGGACGAGCAGTCCTCCTTGGTCGGGTGTGGGGTGAAGCCCCACGACTTTGATTTTGATTAAAGCATTCAAACTACGAAACACACTTTGGGGCAATAGCTTCTAGCTAAAGGAAGTCATTAGGATTATTAAAGCAGCGACCATCAACATAGGGTCGCGGCTTTACATCTCACTCATAGGGATAGGGAAACGAGACTAGTCTGCTTTAATGACAGCTTGTGTCAGTATTTCTTGGTCATTCTTAAACACCACTAGCTCGCCTAGAGGACTATCGCTGCCGCCTAAGACGGTGACATAACAATAATACTGGTATGGGCCGCTGCGAAATTGGTATGAATGATTCCCCCCGCTGCCATCAAATACAAGTTTGCCTTTATTCAGCACTAAATCTGGCTTTTCGCTCAATGACTTACCCTTTGCCCATGCGGCATAGCGGTATTGGCTGTTCCCCATATCATCGACACGAATGGTAAACTTGGCGGTCTCCCAAGATAACGCTGGGCTGACAAATTCACTCACACTCGGATGTAATGCCGTTTGTTGCTTAGCAATAAGCTCTGCTTTCAGTTTTACCTCTACCAGTGTTTGATAGTTAATGGCGATGATCTTGCCATCAAAATCCAGCCACACAACACCGCTACCGAGCATAATGCCGCGCCAGCCCATCGTCTGCCAATCAGCTTCAATCTTAGAATGGGCGATCTGCTCAAGCAGGTTAGGATCAAAAACCTGATCGAAACGTGCGATCATTTCCTGGGTATTTTGAATCGCGGGGATAGGATATTCACGTTTAAGCGGGTAAGCCACACGCTTAGCAATCGCCTCAAGATCATTGGCCTTGGCGGCGTCGATAAGTCCCTGCACCAGAGGAATATATTCCTGTGGCATGGCTTCATCCGCGGCGTTTGCATTGATGCTTAAACCCATAACGCTGAATATTAACGCCGCATAAAACGCGATATTCATCAGTGTAACTTGGCTGAAAACAGCTAATTTGCTTCCCTTGAGTCGTGAGGCGAATGGCATCTTTATCCCTTACTTCAAATGTCTCTGCTGAGACTAAAGGCCAAGAATACCATAAGTGCCTCAGACTAAAACCTAAGGTGATTTACACTGCGCCTGACTAAGCGGTTAATAATAGGTTTGAGTAAATCGCCAAGGATACCGACATAAAGATGACACCAATAACCGCATCGATAACCGGTGTTAGTCGCTGCAATTTAAGTTGCACCTGCGCCTTTGACAACATTACCGCTAAAAAGCCAAACCATGCCAATGACAAAGACAACAACAAAATAGCGGAAGCGATTTTAGTGCTCGTTGTAACACTTGGGGTAATCAAGGCCGAAAACAGGGTTAAGAAAAACACTAATGCTTTTGGATTCAATAGATTGGTATAAAACCCAGTCAAAAAACCTTGCCTGCGCGACATAGCGCCACCTAAGCCACCAGCAACAGACGCCACGCCTTCAACGTCACCAGCGCTAATAACAGCATCATCATTTGTCCCTGCATGGACTCTGGCACTCATTTTACGTTTAGCGAGTATCGCAAGACCGGCACGCAGGGCACCAAACCCCATCCAAGCGAGGTAAGAAGCGCCCACAATTTGCACTAAGAGATACAGAGTGTGCGAACTCTTAATGAGTAGACTCACACCGGTCAGACTCAAAATCGTATGAGCTAAAATGGCTATTGAAATCCCCACAGCGGCGGCAACCGCAGTGCTTCTGGACTGCTGAGTCGCAATCTTCACCATAATGGCAAAATCGGGTCCGGGACTGATTAAAGCAACGGCATGGATTACAGCCAAGGTGAGTAATAAAGATAAATCCATAGATATGCGGCTCCGCAAAAAAGTTAATAACGATAACTGAGGCAGCCAGTATGGCAATTTGTCGCAGCGCTGAATTGTAATAAATTGCACTATTCAGTGTTTTTTAAAAACCAGCGGCGTCGAAAGACGGGGAAATTAGAGCATACGCCGCTGAAATTGCACTGGCGATAATAGGAATGCCTGCTTAAAAGCTTTGTTTAAATGACTTTGATCGAAAAATCCGAACTGCTGCGCCACATCCGCCACTAAAGCACCATGACTTAAGGACTTTTTCGCCAACTCTAAACGCACCCGCTTGAGATAAGCATGGGGAGTCATCCCTGTTGCCTGTTTAAATTGCCGTAAAAACTGAAACTTACTTAAATTCACTTCATTGGCTAAGGTTTCAAGTTGAGTATTATGCCAAGGCTCATCGTGAATTCGCTGCTTCACTAAGCTCACCTGCAACTTAGATAACCCCTGCGGTTGATTCGGTTTAGATAGGCAAGATGAAATACCGCTGGGGTAACGCTCCAGCAGCAGATGAATAAAATTCAATAAGTGGGACTCTCCCGCAAGCGCACTGCATTGGCCTTGAATTAATAGCTCGTGTAGTTGAATAAAATATTGATAAAGCGTCGGGTCATCCACCATAGGCGCGCTGAAAAAGTGCTCCTTCAAACCCAGTTCTTGACTGACTTCATTCATATATTCCACGGGGATCGACATCACTTTCACCCGATAACCGTCGGCATCGCGGCTCTGACCATCGTGGGTTTCGTCGGGATTTAAGGTCGATAAACTATGCTGACCAAGCTGATAACTGCTGCCCTTATTCACAAACTGCTGCGCACCTTGAGTGACTACGCCTAAGTGGTAATCCAGATGCACATGTTTATCAAAACTGAAATGCGTAAATTCCGCCTGACTCAGTTCTATGCCTGATAAGCTAGGATGACGCCAATAATTAATGTTTTCAATGGGTGTTGCAGTACTCATAACTCGCGGCGATTACCTATAGCATCAGCTGTAAAACAGGGGGGAAACTCAGATCGACTCGTCCTCATTCTAGCCTCGATTGTCAGCACGGGAATAGTAAATTATTGCAGCCACATAGTTTGAAGCGATTTGGGCTTAGATTAGTGCTTAAATTAGCGCTTAAATGAGTGCAGCAGAAAAAAGCGCCCAACTATCTGGACGCTTAATTGAGATACATTTTTTGCTCGGCGACATACGTAATAATCTTCGATATCGCCTTAACAGATGAATATCACTAAAAATGATAACTCACGCTGACTCTCACCATTCGTGGCTCAACAGGATGATAATGCTGATCTTCAACCCCTTCGGCTGCTTCGCCGGGCAAACGAGAAGCATAAAAATAATCTATGTCGTGATCTTTACTATCAAACACATTGAGCAGCTCAAGCTTAGTATCGAAGCGGCGGAACTCGTATCCTAATGCGAGGTTAACTAATGTGGTCGCATCAGCCTTGTGGTCATTAAAGCTGTCGAGCACCCGCTCGCCAAGGTGCCGCACGCGTACACTCGAATACAGGCCATCGCCGTCGGGTCGATAGGTGATGCCTGCACTGGCAACAAAGGGAACTGCGCCATCGATATACTTGCCCTCTTCAAATTCATTTTCAGTAAATCTGGCGTTAGTCCACGCTAATTCCATATCGATACTGATTGCCTCATTCAGCCAATAATAAGCCGTTAATTCAGCACCATAACGTTCAGATGCACGACTCGGCTCAGTGTTACCCGCATCGCCCACAAATACTAATTCTGAATCTAGTTGCAGATACCAGACCGCAGCAGAGAAATTAATAAAGTCTCTGTCATAGTATTTCACCCCAAATTCGCCGCCATTTGAACGTACGAGGAGATCGACTTTTTCGACCTCATCGCCACTCACAGGGTCAACCTTGATCGTTGCACCGCGGGCATCGTTCGAATGCAGCCCTTGGCCTGCATTAACATATAGCTCAAGATTATCGCTCCACAAATAAGAAGCACCGGCTTTGAGGCTGAACATACCATCGGACGCATCGCCACTGTTAAGCGGATTATCACTGTCGACCTGCACATCAAAATAATCGTAACGCAGCCCAAGATTAAAACGCCATTGATCAGCTGGCAGCCACTCAACTTTGCCAAAGATGCCACTCGACAACTCTTGCACTTCATCAAGCCTTACCGTATTCAGCCGTTGTCGCGCCTGAGTGTTATACAAACCCACTGCGCCAATATCGTCATAACGCACATCGCCGCCCACACTGTAATTCAGTTGAGAGCCACCAAGTGAAGTTTGCCAATCACGCTTAAGATCGCCGCCCCAAATCGTGCGTTCATCGACTTGTTCAAACTCATCACCATTGATGGGATCGTTTAAGAAATAGGTAAAATTAGAGAATAAATTCATAGTCGAGCGAATGGCGTAGACATTTCCCTGCCAATCACCCGCATCGTAATTAGCTGAAACGCTATAACGGTTAGATTCACCGCCGACGTCTTTATCTAAAGATCCATAAAAATCAATTAATCCAGAATCTACCGCACGGGCGGGGATCTGATCCGCCGAATTCCAACTGTTGTCGTAGGCCATCATAGTGACGCTCAAGTCACCCTCGCCGAGCCGAGTTAAATAACGCCCGACGACACTGATCTTACTCACATCCTCATCAATATCCGTCCACGGGCCATCATAGGTTTGCGCCTCACCACCCCAAATAAAACGACCTATGTCAGTGTTTAGCTCCTGAGTCGCCACGAGTCGCTGGTAACCATATTCACCCAACGTCACCCCAACTTGGTTATGGGGGAGTTGATCAGCCAGCAGTAATTGGGCAGCACCCGCGCCAGAAAAATCGGCCACCTCAGGATAATAAGCGCCTTTGGCATAACGGATCTCGCCTATAAGTTCAGGGATCAAAAAGTTAAGATCCGTATAACCCTGGCCATGCCCATGGGTTCGCATATTCACAGGCATACCATCGACTCGAGTATTAAAGTCTGTGCCATGATCCAAATTAAAGCCGCGTAAGAAATACTGATTCGCCTTACCCGAACCACTGTGCTGAGTGACTATCATCCCAGGAACAAATTCGAGGATTTCGCCGGTTCGTAATAGGGGTCGACTCTCGATTTCTGCCGCGCCGACTATTCCCTCAGATGCCGAAGTACTATGGCCTAAGGTATTAATTTGCCTACCGCGCACCTCAAGGCGTTCGATATTGTCCGTTGCCGCCTCTGCCACTACGGCACTCGATAAACAACAAAGAGGTAATAACCACGTCATTGATAACCAAAGCTTTGATAACCGCATTCCTGATAATCCCAGTCCCGATTTCATCCTTTCTTTCCTACTGCAGGTGATAGACGGCAAGGATTTAACGCCTTATTTACAAGCAAAAAACCGAGCAAGCTCAAACTCTGATGAATAAAAAACCAGCAAAATACAGGCAAATATCATTTCTATGTGCCGTATCGCACATTTTTAAACCCAAAAGGACAAAATGTCCGCCAGCAGATCACATTTCAACCGTGTGTTAGTGCGAAATCATGGAAATAAAATAATCTTGCTTGAATAAAAATGAACCATTTATCAGGCTAGCTATACTCTAAATAACTCAACACTTTTAGAGACACGCTATGCAACGATGGAGCAATATGCACATTTGGAGTGTGTGGGTAGGCCTTTTCTTTTGTGTCTCGGTTCATGCCACCAGCAAATCAACTGCAGAAACCACAGCGATGATTGCTGATAAACCTATCATTACGATGGCGTTTTATGAGGACCCCAAACATAACTTCTACTTTAAATGGGCTGAACTGATTTACGCCCAAGCCTTTGAACGCTTAGGATATGACTTCTCCTATCAAGTGGTTCCCGCAGCCCGCGCCAGTATGATGGCGGACTCAGGTAAAGTGGATGGCGAGCCGGGGCGTGTATCTCATTATGGCGAAAAGTTTACCAACCTCATTCGAATTGAAGAACCGGTTATCGATACCCATTTAATTGCCTTCGCGCACAATCCCGAAATCAAAATACCTAACTGGCAAGCACTGCAAAAGAGTCGATACAAGATCGAATACTATCGAGGCGTGTTCCTCGCAGAACAAAAGCTAAAGGGACTCATTCCTAAGGAGCGTCTGACTGAATCTTCATCCCCCGCGAGCTCCTTTCGTAAAATGCTCCGCGACCGAATCGATATCTATATTGATACGGAGGCAAGCTCATTGGATCTATTACAAACGCCTGAGTTTCAAGGCAGCAAAATAATCGCGATTGCCACCCTAGAAGAACTCACCAGCTATGGTTACTTAAATAAACGTCACGCGGCACTCGCCGTTAATCTTGCTCGTGAGCTAAAACAGATGAAGCAAGAAGGCATATTTGACACCTACAAACAACAGGCCCAAAAATCGCTTAATAATAAAATGAATCATGGCGATACCCCAGAATAAATCTGCATCGACGGTAAAAGTCGTGGCTTACTTTTCTCCACAGAAGATGGCACTAATGTAAAAAGCCTGTTCAATCATACTGAACAGGCCATGTATTCGATGAAAAAGTGAATAAAACTCACCTACAAAACCTAGGCTAAACCTTACTTACTTGCTTGCGAGTTTACGCCAACGCAACCCATCGCGGATCACCTCATAGCCTGGGAACATAGCGGCAATCACTAAGCTATAACTTAGCCAATATTCTAACTGTAATAACGTAAATTCCCCATTTAATTCAGCTCCTTGGCTTTGTAATAGTGGCGAACTAAAGGCCAGAAAGACTAAGAACGAGGCATAAGCAAGATTGATCCCCATATTCGCCAGTAACAATTCAGTAGTCCACACTCGGCGGCGTAGTTGCCAGAGACTATTGCCCATAGACAGCAAAATAATAGGGCTAAACCATTGCAACAATTGCTGAGCATTGGCGCTGAAAATCACAGTCCGCGCGGCTAATTGCTCGCTACTCATCCACACAGAACACCAGATCACAAGTAAGAGAAAAAGATATGTCGCCAGATCGGTAAACACATCGCTTAAACTAATATGCTGCCAACCGGGCCCAACCTTAGGCAAATTCTGCGGCTGCCATTTTTGGCAATTGCTGCCGGACATAGGTTTGCCCTGAGCCGAGAAACTCCAAAAGGCCAACAGGATAGCGGTAAAGGCAAGACAGGCATCACCAATAAAACCTTTGGCAATATGGTGGATAAATCCTAATAGATCCCCCTCTGCAGAGCCCAACCATTGAGTCGTGCCGCCCACAACCTGCAGCACAAACAAGACCCCAAGCACAGTGAAAAGTGTATGTTTAAAAAGCGGAATATCCTCAGAGGCAATAATAGGCACTGCCGGAACAAATTGCTGCGCGACCTTACAGGGATGACCCATTTGCTTTAATACCGCGACAATTTGCGCTTCATTCAATTCACCTTGTTCAGATAGGGCATCCAATTGGTCGCAGATATTGGCTTTTAATTCACGGCCAATTTCCTGACGTTTGTTCTCGGGCAATTCTCGCTGCACCGCGGCGATATAGCGATCGACTAATTCCATATCAAATCTCCTCTGCACTCTCGTCTGAGCTTTTCATATCAGAGCCATTAGTGTCAGCGCTTTGCTCCAGTAAAAAAGCCAAGGCGCCATTAAGTTGCTGCCATTCATCGGTAAGTTGACTGAGCAACTCAGCGCCCAATGACGACAATTGGTAATAACGACGCTCACGCCCTTCGGCCTGTCGCCACTCACTATCCAACAATCCTTGATCGGCTAGGCGGCGCACTAAGGGATACAAAGTCCCTTCGTCAATATCGATACCGCCTTCCTGCAACTGTTTGCGGAGCGAATAACCGTAGTGGGCTTGTTTTAATAATCCCAGTACCGCCAACACTAATACCCCACGGCGCAACTCGAGTCGCATTTTGACTAGCTGTGAACTTGTCATTGTCGAATTCCTGTCCTTAACACTGTGTCACACACACTGTGTGCCACACAGCAAATACTATGTAGCACACAGTAAGATTGCAAGTTTTAATGCACATTTTTTGATCAGTTTGTTTATTATTAATGCAATCTATTGTTTGTATTGAATTTACAAAATACCAATCGTTTCTGCTAAGTGCTCACATTTCCCCACCGTCATACACTCAAAGCGAATGAGTCACACATAAGCAAATTCAAGATAAAAAATTGCAAAACTTCCTTTGCTTGAGTAACTTAGCTACCAACATTGAATAGCCGATTCGTCAACCTAAGTACGGTTTGCTCCTTAAAAGAGATAAATCGGAACGACTCAAGTAAGTATTGATATTCAATAACTAAAAATATTAAGCGGTTAAATTAAGGACATAGAAAATGCTCATGGATAGAGGCGTACTGGTACGCTGGAACGATGAAAAGGGATTTGGCTTTATTCATCCTGAAAAAAACGCAGCCCAAGATGTGTTTATTCACATTTCAGTGCTAAAAAAGATGGCGAGAAAACCCATAGTTGGCGACAGCATTCTGTATCAAACGGAAGTGCAAAATGATGGCAAGAGAAAAGCGGTTATCGCCTCAATTGAAGGCGTCGCAGTCGTTGCAGCGAGTGCAACAACACGCTCCCATTCTCATATCCAATCACGCAATGAAAACTTCAACTTCAATAACAAAGACAAACCGCATCACCATAACTCACGAAAATCGTCCTTTAATACGATAATCCCGCTGCTAATAATCTTGGCCATAGTTATCTTTGGCTTTAAACAATACCAAGAATTCAACGAAGCTCCTGCAATCGATAAAGTACCAGTCCTCACGAATGAAGACATTGAGAGAATGCCCATATATGAAACTGCAACACCAAGATTCCAATGTGAAGCGGGTAAAACCCATTGCAGCCACATGAGTTCCTGTGCTGAGGCGACTTTCTACATCCAACATTGCCCCAATACTCAAATGGATGGTGACGGTGATGGCATTCCCTGCGAGCGCCAGTGGTGCAGTTAGCAATGCGACATATGTAAAGTCACGCGTATAACCTTAAGCCTGAGCAGGTAGCAGGTAGCAGGTAGCAGGTCACTAGTAGCGAAATGATAAATAATCTAAAACAATGGCTAAATCGTCTAACAGGCATACAGCAAATCGGAGTGATTGCTGCCAGTATCGGGCTGCTCATATTTGGCTTATTCAACCTTGGTCAATTTATCGGTAGTCGCGTGGTAACAATGGGCTGGCTTTAACCCTAAAAACACGCAAACTAACCCATGAATTGATACCCATCACAACTTCCAAATGGCAACGCATGCACACCGATATCATCACGCACATTGATTCACCTGAGATGCTTGAGTCCATGTTAACTGAGCATGCGGCGGTGCTGTTGTTATTTGGCGCGCCAAACTGCGGTGTGTGTCAAACGCTCAAACCGAGAATTGCTGAGATGTTGGCGCAAGAGTTCCCGCTGATGCGGATGGCCTATATTGATTGCCAAGCCCAAGGTGAGATAGCGGCGAGCCGCAATGTATTTGCCTTGCCGGTGGTCGAATGTGTGTTTTATGGCAAAACCTTTGGACGGTTTTCCAAGGTGTTTTCATTAGCGGATATTCGAGGGGCGCTTTCCCGCCCCTACGCTTTAACTGTGGCGGAATAATCCAAATTAGACAGTGAGATTATTTATTTACCAAGGGTCTAAACCCAGCGTAATGCATTGACTTATCGAGCTTAACCTGTACTGCTGGCGTGCTTATAAGACGTGTTGAACAAGGAGCTGCTTTAGCTTTACCACTGCAACCGCAGCCGTCACCTGTTGAATGACAACATCCGCCCTTGGCTGCATGTTTGAGTGAAGCGCGACCTTGGGATGCATCCGTCAACCTAAGATTAAGATCCGCTGTTTGTGCCAGCAAAGTCGCCACTGTTTGACTCGCACTCCCTTTGCTCACACTAATCCCCGCATCGAGCAACTTTCCTAACATGCGCTCACCGATATTCTGCACAAGTACAATGTCGGTACCTTGTTGGATAATCAGCTCTAATAAGGCTTTTTTGGCACTACAGTCACCCTCAATTGCCGGGTTATCGACCAGCTTAATCAGCTGAAACTGTTCATTATAAAAGCCAATTTGTAGGGCTTTCGTAAAGTGACTGGCGAGGCGTTCGCGGCTCATCGGCATGGCAATAATCATGATAAATCCTTGTCTGTTTGGGTTGGCAGCCTCAAGGCTTGACCTTGAGTGATAGCCGTCGCCACCTTTTTACGGGCATTGGCGAGAAGGTATCCAAAGGTTTGCCGAGAGATCCCCATCAAGGCCGCGGCTTCGATCTGGCTTAATCTTTTAACGTCACCCAGTTCGAGGGCCTCAAACTCATCGGCCTCTAATTGAATATGAGTTAATTTAACCGCAGGGATCCCATTAGGCTTAAATAGGCTACAGGGCACACAGCTCGATAATTGACGGCATTTTTTGGGTCTTGGCATAAATGTTTTATCTTTAAGTCGTCTTATATGTCTTGAAATCGTGTTTTAGGTCTTAGTGCACATGTTCGGTACTACGAGTGACACTCGGGCTCATCTAGCTAGGGGAGTCCATAACTCTGGATTCTCAAGCGTGATAACTGACTTGATGAATAAGTTCAGTGGATGAACCATGAAACTGTCACGAGTTTCTGGCCTAGGCCAGAAACTATTATTCGCGCCAACGACATTCAAAACTGTAAGACGGCTCACAGTTACCTATATCAAGCATGACTAATTAACAGAACTGCTGTCTGGCGAATGGGGGATTAAACACTAGGGCGATACCCTCATTATCGATATGCGGTGCATCTCAGTTTTCACTGAAATACGAAAATCTTTCGCGCCACAGGTATATTGCCATTAAGCGTGACTAACACACACAATGGCTAGCGCCCAGTAAGGTCAATCTTAACCTGCATTAGGGTGCCGAGGGATAATGACAAACTCTGCAAACAAGTAAGCAGCCGTTAAGCTGCTGTGATAGGTGGCATTTACTGATTTAAACGGGTGAAATCCTCAGACTCACAGTAGTTCACCTGTACCGAATAGCCGTCATCTTGCTTGATAAAATCGACAAAGTTTTTAATCGCAGGTAAGGCATCTTCCCTATGGTGCGACACATACAGCAATTGGCTCAGATGATGCTCGGCTATCATCTCCAGCGCCCGCATCACTAAGGTGCGATTGATAAAATCTAAGCCCTGA
Organism: Shewanella sp. NKUCC06_TVS; assembly: GCF_019345515.1. NCBI lineage: Bacteria > Pseudomonadati > Pseudomonadota > Gammaproteobacteria > Alteromonadales > Shewanellaceae > Shewanella > Shewanella sp. NKUCC06_TVS. The sequence goes on from NZ_JAHKQX010000004.1 coordinate 107,679, forward strand.
TACGGCTCATCTAAAATCAGCAACAGTGGCTGTTTAATCAAGGCGCGACCTATCAGCAGTAACCGCTGCTGACCATAATCGAGCTTCTTAAAGCTGGTGCTCGCCAACCCTGTCATGTGCAGAATCGCCAACCATTCCTTCGCCAAATCTAGCTGAGGTTTAGTGGGTTTATGGTACAGGCCAATAGAGTCAAAAAAGCCCGAAAGCAGCACATCTAATGCCGAGCAACTGACGCGATATTGCAAGTGCAGCGCCGACGACACTATGCCAATCCGTTGTTTAATCTGCCAAATACTCTCGCCGCTTCCGCGAGGTCGGCCAAAGAGCGTGATGTCATTGCTATAGCATTGGGGATGGTCGCCTAAAATCAGCCCCAGCAAAGTGCTTTTACCGCAGCCATTTGGGCCGCGAACTTGCCAATGTTGCCCCGCCTCGATGCGCCAATTCACGCCGCTGAAAATCAGCCCACTGACATATTCCACTCTGCCATTTTTAATCTCGACCAGAGGATCAAACGCCTCGGCGTTGTGCCTTTGCCGCTCCATCAAGGCCAAGAGTTCATCGCTACGTTGCGCCGATAACGCATTCAGCTGCGCCATCACAGGATGATTGTGCCATTGCTCAATCGACATCGACGGGCTGAGTTTGTGCACACTCTGCCCCGATTTGAGCATCTCGCCATTAAACAGCGCTACATGGCTGATGCACGGCGGCAATTCTTCTTGGCGTGAGGTAATGATCAGCAACTGGCTATGCTCGGCCACTTCACTCAGCAGCTCAGATAAACTCGCCTGATGTTCAGCATCGAGCCCAGCGTAAGGGTCATCTAAAATCAGCAATTGCGGTAACATTGCCAGTGCACGTGCCAGCATGACTCTGCGCGTTTCGCCCGTGGATAATTGCCGAAAACCGCGCCGACGCAGCGGCTCAAGCCCAACCTTTTGTAATAATGCTGGGAGTTGCTTGGCATCTTGGCAGCATTCCAATACTAAGGATTCGACACTCGAACCGTAATCCAACTCGTCTTTTTCTAATTCGCGCTCCAGCAACGCTTGCTGCAGTCCAAGTGACACCCAGCCGATACGTTGCGGCAAGCCAGCAATCGTCCCTTCATCGGGCAGAATATCACCCTTTAATATTCGCCCGAGCAAGGAACCACAATAACTGTCGGTCGCGAAGATCGCCCAGTGTTCAGCAGGATTCAGTTGCCACTCATCGACGACTAACACCTCATTATCACGCCCGTATCGCAACTGTTTAACCACAATACTTTTGTCTTGGTTCGCGACAACATCAAGCATAACCACAGTTCCTTTCTATTTTTAAGGGATGATAAAAGCCAGCGATTACCCAATCGCATTGCTCCATGATATCTAAGGCAATCATATCTAGATCCACAATATCCTAGAGTCATGATATCTAGAGCCATAATATCCAATGCAACGGCTCACGATGCCCGACAGTCGCTCAGGTTTTATCGGCAGATTTTGGGGAATACGTCACCAGAGTAAAGCTTATTGGGAATAAAATCTAATGCGCTTAATGGCATAGGCAAAGCGTGGCAACATCCAATGGGTACGCATGTGTGAGGCAACCACTCTGGCAGAACTGTGATAAAATCGGCACCTGTTTAACTTTCATATCAACAAGGTAATGCAATGAATCCCATTATTGCCATCTTAAAAGAACACAACGTCAGTGACGCTAAAATCCAAGAACTGTTTCAAACATTAACCGAAAATCCATTAATGGCGATGGGTACGCTCGGTCAATTAGGCATCCCAGCCGAAAAACTACAACAACTGCTGGGGCTAGTGATGCAGAAACCGGCTTTGATCAAAGAAGCCGTGCTCGAACTCGGTTTGGATTTCTCAAAAGTAGAAGCCGCAAAAGCCCAACTGCAAAAATAAGCGCAGACTGTTCAAGTTTGTAGCCATCATGCGCTAGGGGAATCCGCGTAACTCAGCTCCCCTAGCGAATGTTAAAACCACTAAACCGCAAAGTAACTAAATCTCACAGCAACTAAACCTCACAGCCATTGACGCTCAAAATGATTAATACCAAGTGAGCTAACTGTTTTGCGCCTGCCACTCCTCAATCGCCTCTTTCGCCGCTCGAAAAGCCTCAATCCCCGCAGGCATACCGCAGTAAACGGTGCAATGCAGTAAGACTTCTTGGATCTCTTCAACCGAGCAGCCATTGTTTAGCGCGCCCCGCACATGGCCCTTTAACTCAGTCGGCGCCTTTAATGCCGCCAGCGTCGCAATAGTAATCAAACTGCGCGTTTGCCTTGAGATGGCATCACGCACCCAAACCTCACCCCAGCAATTGGCCGTAACTAAATCTTGCAGAGGCTGGGTAAAATCTGTCGCACTATTGAGCGCCTTATCCACATAGCTATCGCCCATCACAGCACGACGCACCTCAAGCCCCTTTTTGTATTGCCCATCGTTCATCGATGCATCCTTTTTGTTATGTGATTAGCTATGTGAGTAAGCTCTGTGATTAGAATTATTGAACCGCCGCCAACCAATCTGCCCTATATCCTTACCACCTATAACTGATAACTAACGTTAGATTGAGCGCACCCAAGAAACGAACTCTTCGGCGAGTCTAGGAGGGTTACAGGCCTCAGTCTGATCTGCGATCTCGTTATAGTACTCGAGCTCGTGAACTATGATGGGTACCGAACGACCGAAAACGCGACTAACGGTTAAGTTGGAATGGAGTGTAGAAGCGACAACGCATACTGCGGCAACAAATTGCTCGGTTATCTCCTGACCGAGCTCAAGGCAGCGATCAAAATCGACATCTTCCTCCGCATCACTGTACCCGAGACCGAGATCGGCCACCCAGCGAGCTAAGATATCCGCAGTCTGAGAGTCAGAATCCCCAAAGACGAGGAGTTCGTTTTGAAGCCAGAAGGCATAGTTCCATTTTGCTTCGTCAGAGCTAGAAGCCTTTGGAATCGAGGCATGCCACTCATCGACTGTGTTATAGCCGACTGTCAGCGTAGGTAGACGGGGATCGTCATATTCGTTGTTGATATAGAAAGACAATGCATAGATCTGCTCCGCCTCAGCGGTTGGTATACTCGCGAGCGCTTCGGTAATAGCACTCTGAAGCGCGGTAATCATTGGGATATTCATACTGGGTTTCCTGCTCGTTTAATGCCGCATTTAGCGAATGAAAATAGTGCATTGTAATTGAGAATAAGAGCTTAACCCACTATTTTTGTTCAGCTTAAATGTCTGCCAATATGTGAGTATTCAACCAATTTATCATCGAGATAGTCTCCAATCTATCACACGTAAGACTGCCATTTTTATATAACCCTACGGCCAAGTGATAGAAGCTTGGAATACTCAAAGACACCTATATTTTTCTTGTAAATAACTCAGAAAGAAATGTGTCAGTCCTCGCTTTCGATCTTATCAAAGGTGTGCAGACTATTTTGCAGCTCATTTGCGGCTTAACAGCGGAAGCTGATGATTAAGCACTGTCATTCCAGTGACACGCCACCCCTTTTATTTCACAAGAAGTATCCATGAGGGCTCGACGACGGCATCTGCTGCATACGGAAGTGCAAATGCCGCGATCACATGGTCAATGATGTTCCAGACATCATAGTGACATTTCCCATATCCCTATGGGTCAGATGTGAAAGAGCGGCCATGCCGTCAACGGTCACTTACATGCCAATGCTTAATCCAACCAACTATCCAGTTATCGGTATGCCTTTTTACAAACATACACTCTGCAAATTTAACAATAGGTGGCTCGTTAAATTAACGTCTATCGCTTTGGTGTTGCGTGCTATTTGATAAAAAGATGCATATTCCGTCTTTGGTTTACTGGGCAACAACTCACTATTGTCGCTATTCACCATATGCTGTACGCTAGTTTAAATTTTTGATTGATAAACAACACTTAAGCAATTACTTAATCAATCATCGCTAGTTTGGTGTTAGCGAAAATCTCGCTAATAAAATATGGCGATATACAAATGAGTCAGGGAAGATCCGCTCTAGAAAAGCGAACAAGGCAAGGAAAAGCTTTCTATACCTCTCCTTAAAGATACTCCCCCTCTGAACTAATTGTGATTCAGTTTAAGGTTTTACAAACCACAGACTGATAGCTTTATTATTGTTTTTATTAAAATTTATTGTCTGTATTTGCGGTCTGGTAGCAAGAGCCATGGGCGGTAGCGTGCTTCAATCCTAAGATAAAGCCACCATCACAGACCTGTCCCTAATATCCCCAAATTTATGAAGGAACATAAATGCAAGATGTCATGGTCAATCTTTATGATTGTAAACATTGTTCAGGAACAGGAACTTGTTCCAATGGACTTAATAACAGTTCATGTGAACGCTGCGCAAAACTAAACGAATTACCTATTTGGCGAAGAAGAAATCAATTTGGACTAATATGTGGTTCTTGCGGTGGAATTGGAAAAGCCGAACCTCTAACTGAACGAATTAATAAGAGGACTGCGCCCATCTTAGCAATCATGCTAGTGATGGTCTTACTCACAATCATCAGCCTAGCCGCCCTTTTTGAAAACAAGTACTTCACCGAACTTCTTGCTTTTTCAAGTGCAATAATTGGCTCCATCTGCGGGTACTACTTCTCATCCTTAAAAACGGGTAAAGCATAACCACATTCGTTGGAGTTAAAATGCAGAATAAAGAAAAAATTGCGGTGTTCATTGATGCAGATAACGCGCCAGCCAAGAAGTTTGATGTTGTACTTGCTGAGCTTGCAAAACACGGTCTCATCAGTATTCGAAAAGCTTACGGTAACTGGAAAAGCCCGAACCTAAAGCCATGGGAAGATATCCTGCATGAATATGCCATTCAGCCCATCCAACAATTCGATCTTACCAAAGGTAAAAATGCCAGCGATATTGCTTTAGTTATTGATGCTATGGACATTCTTTACACTAAAGATATAGACATTATTTGTTTAATATCTTCGGATTGCGACTTTACTCCCTTAGTGACGAGAGCCTTAGCTGATGGCAAAACCGTTTTTGGTTTCGGAGAACGTAAAGCACCAGCCGCTTTTGTGAATAGTTGCTCTCGCTTCCTCTACCTCGACGCAGAACCTGTTGTTGTCGCAGAAGAAATAGAGGTGATATCAGAATTAACCCAGCTTCCACCAACGACACCTGACTCAATTAGTAAAACCAAGCAAGTTCAGCCTAAAACCGCCACACCGCAGAAATGTAATTTAAAAAGTGACTCCAAACTGCTCAATATGTTGCGTCAAGCCATAGAAGCAACCGAAGAGGAAGATGGCTGGGCTCAACTTGGCCCAATAGGATCACATATCTCAAATCACAGCTCTTTCGATCAGCGAAACTACGGATTTAAAAAACTCAGCGACCTATTTGCCGCAATAGATCTCTTCGAAATGCGTAAAACCCACGGCTCAGTGCTATGGGTAAGATATATAAAAAGAGCAAAGAAGAATGGGAAGTAACTATATTAATTTACAACACAATAAAAACTAACATATTAACCAAAGAGAAAAAATGATGAAATTATTCAAAACTAAACTTGAGCTTACTCTTAGCTCAATTATGTTAGCACTTTATATAATAGCAATTATTATTTTTTCCATACTATATTTCCTTGACATAATAAAATCACCTAAAATCGAACCGCTAATAGGAGGTGGTCTTGTTAGTTTAATTGCTGTTTTTATTCAATTTATTATGCAGTATCAAGATTTTAAAAACAATGAAAAACTAACCAAGAGTGGCGTTGTTAACTTTTTAGAAAGAAGAGATGACAAAGATTATTATGAAAAGATAATTAAAACAACAAAAGAGAAACTAAATCTATTATTTTATACAGGAAAACGTTTTTCTGAAGACTTCTGTCAAGATTTCGATGGTGACAATGCAATTATAGAAGCTCTAAAAAGAGGAGTTAAAATAAGGTTATTATTAATAGACGAATCACTTTTACCAGATGATGAAAAAGACAATTTTAGAATCGCAGAGAACAACTTCAAAAAAATAAAGAGTAAATACAAAGATAACTTTGACTATAGATACTACAAACACATTCAAACTCACAACATTTTCATGAATGAAAGTTCAGCAATAATTGGACCTTATTTCCATAAAAAGAAAAGCAAATACAGCAATTCAATTCATTTCAAGTCAAATTCACCATACGTAACTGATTTTATAAATTTCTTCGAGACTGAATGGGAAGAATGTACATGATAAAAATCACAATACCATTTAGACTACATTTAAACTTATTAGCCATGCACTCATGTAAATACAGAAAGTATGGTGGATTAGGTTTTTCAATCCTAAACAATGGCAATTATCTCGTAGCAGAAGGAGATGTAGACAATAAAATAATAATTAAAGGAGAGTGTAACAATAGCTTAAGAATACATAAAATAGAAAATATCCTTAATGACATTAAAGAAAAATATAAACTTAAAAAATCTATAAAAATTGAATTATATGGAAATTATTATTTCCATATAGGTCTTGGGGTTGGTACAGCGGTGACGCTTGCTTGTATCGAAGCTTTATTTTTATGCAACAATATGAGCGTAGATCACAATAAAATAATCGAAGAATCTAAACGCGGAGGTACATCAGGAATTGGAATTAATACATACTTTAGCGGTGGATTTTTAATAGATATAGGAATAAAATCAGATAATATTGAACATCTTCCATCATCACAAAAAAGTACAATTTCAATTTCTAATGTACTAGCTAGATGTGATTTCCCTAATTGGGAGTTTGGGATTATCCTTCCTAAAAAAAGAAATGAAATATCAGATATAAATGAGGTTAATTTTTTCAAAAGCACATGCCCAATTCCAGATTCAGAGGCATATTTTGCTTCATACCTAGCAATATTTGGGACTTTCTCCAGCATAAAAGAATCTAACTATGAACTATTTTGCTCTAGTATAAATGAAACGCAAAATACATTTTGGAAGAAATCTGAGATAAATCAGAACAATTCTAATATTAATCTAATAAATTATTTAAACAGCCTAAAAGTAGACTGTGCAGGAATGAGTAGTTTTGGAAACAGTATTTACTTTTTTTCAAGAAACATTAGAGGAATAGAAAGCTGTCTAGATAAAGATAACTATAATTTGATGACTTTTAGTGCTTGCAATACTGGAAGAGACATTGAATATGTTTGAAATAATATTCTTTACATCTAATAGAACAAAAACACAGCATGCTCAATACTTAGTAAGAAATTACGATGTAAAAATATCCAATTTCAGAGAAAAAACTTACCATGCAAATTATGATGAACCTAGAACTAGTGATCGAGAAAAACTGTTAAAAGAAAGCCTTGAGAGCGCTAAAGATAAAGCCATTTCTGCAGGATTAAGTCCGTACCAACCCTTCATATTAGAAGATACATCAGTAATAATTGATGCCTTAAGCAAAAACAATCTAGAATATCCAGGTACTGATATAAAATACTGGATGCGAGAAACTAACTTTGAGACGATTGATTTACAATTATTATTTTCAAACAATAATAGAAACGTCATAGTTAGATCTGACCTTGTGTTATATTTACCGACAATACCACCATATGAGTTTTACTTTTCTAGCTATACAAAGGGCACCATAACAGAAAAAGTTAATTATGACTTACAAACAAATCCGATATATCCATGGCTAGATAATAAAACATTCAACAAATGGTTTTGTCCCGAGAATGAATCAACTATAATTAGTGAGATGCCTATTGAAGTTGCCGATAAATATGATTTTAGAAAAGGAGTATTCCAAGATCTATTAATTTTTCTTCATAAAAATAAATTAATAATAAATAAAACAAAAACAATTAGATCTCAAAGAGATGCGTCATTCTTATCCAGTTTGCACATTGTTGTTGGGCTTAGCTGCACAGGAAAGACAACGATTGCTGACTATCTAGCAGAAAAGCATTCATTTTTACATATTGAAGCATCAGACTTCATGCATTTAATTTATTTAGAAACACATGGAGAAAGAAGCGATGTTAAAATAGGTGAATTTGCTCAAAGAATTCTTAAAGAGCGACCTACTTTAGTTGCTGAAAAAGTACTTGACTTTCTAGAGAAATACAACTGGTCAAATGTAATAATTACTGGATTTAGGAAAGCTGAAGAAGTTGATTTCATCTTAGATAACTACCTAACATCAGGAGAGATAAAAGTAATAAATATTACAGCAAACTCAGAGTTAAGAATTAAAAGGAAATTAATTAGAAATCGAAGTGAAACTACAAATACTACAGAGAACTTAGAAGAAAGAGATCTTAGAGAACTTGGAATGGGGCTTGAAGTTCTGCAAAAAAGAAGTGGTATTCTGACAATTGAAAATAACGAAACAAAATCTATTTATTACGAAAAGTACTCAAGCCAATGCTTAAACTCCGACACATACAACACTGAAACAATTGAAAAATCAAAAATAGATGGAAATAAGCAAAGACTATATGACTTAGTTATAATAACATTATACAGATTGAAAACTGACGGAGAAAAAAGTAATTATCTCACAACAGGTGATATTTGCAGAAACCTTAATAACTTCTTCATTCTAGACAAGCCTAAATTTAGAGAGAATATTGGGAGACTTTTAAATATGAAGTTCGATGTTTTCTTTGAAGTAAAATATGATAAAAAAAATAGAAGAAAAACATATCGGCTTTCTAACACAGGTGTTGGACATGCAAAGCTATTGCTTAAAAAATACAATTTATAACTCATATAAGAAAAAAGGGCAGGCATAACTCTTTTGGGTTTAACAGCCAACGCCAAGGCTACAGAAGTTCACCATCCCCTGCGAAGTTGCTGGAGGGTGTTGAAGAAAAGCGCGTGAGCGAGGCATGGATGCCTCGCTAGCTTTCGGGGTACAGGATGTACCATCGGAAGCGTTAGCGATTTTCGAATAAGCACGAAGCCACTAACCAATGCATGTCACTTCGCTAGGGGCGTCTTGGAGCATCCAAGGAGGATAGGACGAGCAGTCCTCCTTGGTCGGGTGTGGGGTGAAGCCCCACGACTTTGATTCTGCTTTTAAAAACAATCAAGAATGATGGAACTGCCTAACCACCAGCAAAAGTATACGATGTTACACTTTTAGCAACAATTTCAGTGCTTAAATCTCAAAAAGTGTAGGTAAGTACACCCAATACTTCCCCAAGTTGCCAGACCAAAAAGAAAACCCCGACACTGTTACCAGTATCGGGGTTTTTCTTTTACAAGAACTTTGGTTTGAGGCTTTTAGGCTCCAGACCAGCAAAGTATCTTACGTAGGATAAATCGAGTTAGAACAAGGCGCTTTACCACGACGTTTAGCTTTCTTAAACGAGTGGTGAAGCAACGCAGTTATCACCGATTTAGACCAGTAAGATTACATCATGCCGCCCATTCCGCCCATCCCACCCATACCGCCCATATCTTGGCTAGCATTTTGTGGGATTTCAGCAACCATAGCTTCTGTAGTGATCATCAGACCTGCGATTGACGCAGCGAATTGCAATGCACAACGGGTCACTTTAGTTGGGTCAAGGATACCCATTTCTAACATGTCACCGTAAGTGTCATTACCGGCGTTGTAACCGAAGTTACCGCTGCCGTTCTTCACTGTGTTAGCAACAACTGACGCTTCTTCACCCGCGTTAGTGGCGATTTGACGCAGTGGTGCTTCCATTGCACGCAGTGCGATAACCACACCGTGTTTTTGGTCTTCGTTTAATACTTCAACTTCAGCGATCTTAGACGCTACGCGAACCAGAGCAACACCGCCGCCAGGAACCACGCCTTCTTCTACCGCAGCGCGAGTTGCATGCAGAGCATCTTCAACGCGGGCTTTTTTCTCTTTCATTTCAACTTCAGTCGCTGCGCCAACTTTGATTACTGCTACGCCGCCAGCTAGTTTAGCCATACGTTCTTGCAGTTTTTCTTTGTCGTAGTCAGAAGTTGACTCTTCAACTTGTTGTTTGATTTGGCTTACACGAGCAGCAATTTGTGTTTGCTCGCCGTTACCATCGATGATGGTGGTGTTGTCTTTAGTGATCACAACACGCTTAGCTGTACCTAAATCTTCCAGCGTTGCTTTTTCAAGCTCTAGGCCGATTTCTTCAGCAATTACAGTACCGCCAGTCAGGATTGCTACGTCTTGCAGCATTGCCTTACGACGATCGCCAAAGCCTGGTGCTTTAACGGCAGCCACTTTCACGATACCGCGCATATTGTTCACAACTAAAGTTGCTAATGCTTCGCCTTCAACGTCTTCAGCAACGATAAGCAATGGCTTACCGGTTTTTGCCAGACCTTCAAGGATAGGTAACAGTTCGCGAATGTTAGAGATTTTCTTATCTACTAACAGTACGAATGGGTGATCTAATTCAACGCTGCCCGTTTCTGGCTTGTTGATGAAGTATGGAGATAGGTAGCCACGGTCAAACTGCATACCTTCTACTACGTCCAATTCGTTTTCTAACGCTTGGCCCTCTTCAACTGTGATCACGCCTTCTTTACCGACTTTTTCCATCGCAGTTGCGATGATTTCGCCGATAGATTCGTCAGAGTTTGCAGAGATAGTCGCAACTTGGGCAATCGCTTTTGAATCTGCACAAGGTTGTGATAAGGCTTTTAATTCAGCAACTGCAGCGATAACGGCTTTGTCGATACCGCGCTTCAGATCCATTGGGTTCATACCGGCTGCAACGGCTTTTAAGCCTTCAACTACAATGGCTTGAGCCAGTACAGTTGCAGTAGTAGTACCATCACCGGCGGCATCGTTGGCTTTAGAAGCAACTTCTTTCACCATTTGCGCGCCCATGTTTTCGAATTTATCTTCTAACTCGATTTCTTTGGCAACAGAAACACCGTCTTTAGTGATCAGTGGTGAGCCGAAGCTCTTGTCTAATACCACGTTACGGCCTTTAGGGCCTAAGGTCACTTTAACTGCGTTTGCGAGAATGTTTACGCCAGCCAGCATTCTTACGCGAGCGTCATTACCAAATACAACTTCTTTAGCTGCCATCTTGATTATCCTTTAAATTTTTAATGATTAATTGGAATGTCGAATTGATGCTGAGGATTAACCCACTACTGCCATCAGGTCAGCTTCCGACAGGATCAAGACTTCTTGACCGTCGATTTTTTCTTTCTTAACGCCGTAACCTTCGTTGAAGATCACCACGTCACCCACTTTGACATCCAGTGGCTTAACTGTGCCATTTTCTAAAATACGGCCATTGCCCACAGCAAGGATTTCACCGCGAGTTGATTTTTCAGCGGCGCTACCGGTCAGTACTATGCCACCCGCTGATGTTGATTCAACTTCTAGACGCTTAACGATTACGCGGTCATGTAATGGACGAATATTCATCTATGAACTCTCCTAATGATTTGATGCCCTACAATCGAGCCTATTTGTGATTAAAAAAACAGACACCTTAGTCTGCTCTTTTGCTGTCTGAGATATGGGGCTGACAGTGTCGAGATCCAAGGGCATTTACAAAAAAAACTTCAATTTTTTGATGTCGGTTTTTTCAAGTCCGCACAATCCTGCTAGAATCTCGCCTCCGCTCGCTAACAAGGCACTATTTTTCCATGAAAGACAGACACGGGCTGCTCACCGCGCCAATTGGTCGTGTACTGCTCAACATGAGCCTCCCCAACTTAATTGGCATTATGACCATTCTAGGTTTCAGCCTCGCTGACACTTTTTTTATCAGCCAATTGGGCACTGAAGCCTTAGCCGCCATCAGTTTTACCTTTCCGGTAACCTTAGTGATCTCGAGCATCGCCATTGGTATTGGCGCTGGAGTCTCGACCAATTTAGGTCGACTTATCGGTTCGGGTAATGCCCACAAGGCCAAAGTGTTCTTGCATGATGCCTTATTGCTCACCTTTGTCTTGATCGCCAGTTTAGCCGCACTGGGTAGCATTTTTATTACGCCACTGTTTCGCTTACTCGGGGCAAACGATGACAGCTTGCCGCTAATCCACGACTATATGATTTACTGGTATGTCAGCGCACCGCTGCTGGTATTGTTGATGGTAGGCAATCAAGGCTTACGTTCCACTGGCGACACCCGCTCGCCGGCGATGATCATGGCGCTGGCAGCAATCATCAATCTTATCCTCGATCCGTTACTGATTTTTGGTATTGGGCCATTTCCACGTTTAGAAATCCAAGGCGCCGCAATTGCAACCCTGTTTGCTTGGTTGATTGCCTTATCTTTGTCGGGATATTTGTTGATTGTCAGGCGCAAAATGCTCGAATGGGCCGCCTTTGACATAGACAGAATGCGCGCGAACTGGAGCAAACTAGCCCATATCGCACAACCCGCCGCCTTGATGAATTTAATCAATCCACTAGCCAATGCCATTATTATGGCCATGTTGGCGCATATCGATCACAGCGCCGTGGCAGCCTTTGGTGCCGGTACTCGGTTAGAGTCAGTGCTATTAATCGTAGTGATGGCACTGTCGTCGAGTTTAATGCCCTTTATTGCGCAAAACTTAGGGGCAGGACAGCCACACAGAGCGAAAGAAGCCCTACTATTATCGATAAAATTTATCTTTATTTTCCAAACCTTACTCTATATCCCCCTGATCTTTTTAGCCGAGCCTATCGCGCATTTATTCAGTACCGATCCGCAGGTTATCGAATGGCTAAGTTTTTATATCTTAGTGCTGCCCTGCGCCTACGGACCTTTGGGTATAGTGATTATTGTCGCGACCTCGCTCAATGCCTACCACAGGCCTATGAGTTCATTAGTCATCAATCTGTGCCGCTTAGTACTGCTCATGCTGCCGCTAGCAGCCTTGGGATCGTATATAGGTGACGTTAAAGGCCTGCTGCTCGCGCTACCTGTGACCAATATTTTGATGGGAATTGCCTGTTATTGGCTGGCGCAGCGGATCTGTGAGCCCACAAAGATCACGACCGCAAACGCCATTAGCGAGGGGTAAACTAGCTTGATTTTTTAACGGGAAAGCGCAACACGTCGTCTGAAAACGCTCCCGTAGAGGCTTTGCAGGATCGACGTGGGCCTTGCTCGCTCATGTTGATCGGCACGCCATTTGGGACTAACTCTTGCATGATATAGTCGATAAAGCGTCGACAGGCTAAACTCACGTAACGTCTTGATGGATAAGCCAAAAAACACTCGCCTTGGTGGGGCTGGATTTCAGGTAACAAAGTCACTAACTCACCGCTTTGTACATATTCATCCACGACTTCAGAAGGTGCATACACTATGCCGCGTCCTTGCAATCCAAACTCAACCGCCACTTCAATACTATTTGAGCAGAAATTACCTCTGACTCTCACTTCTTGTTCTGAACCGATAAATAACTCATTAAAGATTTTGCCATTGGATAAACGGAACATAGACACATTATGCGCTTCAATCTCTTTCGGTGTTTTAGGTGTGCCATGTGCCGCTAAATATTGAGGACTCGCGTAAAAACGTAAGTCAGTGGTAAAAATTGGCCGCACTACTAAATCTAAGGTATCCAACGCAGGCTCGACTACAAAAGCCACGTCGAGATTATGTTTCACCATATCAACGGATTCTGAACTGCTGATGACTTCTAAGGTGAGTTTAGGGTGCATATCCATAAAGCGGAAAATGGCTTGCATCAAGATTTTCATGCTGTGGATGGGGAACATTTGAATGCGCAAATGCCCGCTGATCTCAGCATCGTCATTGGTCATTTCGAATAGGGTTTCGTCGAGCTGAGCCAAAATATTCTGCGAGCGCTGGTAAAAATGACTGCCCGCAGAAGTGAGCGTCATAGAGCGGCTCTGACGGTGGAACAATTTAATGTTCAGCTCATCTTCCAAGGCTTGCAAACGTCGACTCACAGTCGATTTAGGTAAGTTAAGTAAATCCGCCGCTTCAATCAAACTACCGGTTTCAGCAATTCGGTGGAATAACGCTAAGTCCTCTGTCTTCATTTTGACCTTAAGTTCAATCTCATTATGTGGGACTGATAATCCCAAAGTATCCCGTTTATTGCAACTAATTTAGCTGGTATCTTCGCGCCCAGAAATGCTGACAATTTGTTAACTAGGAAATCTCCACCATGAAATCATATCGACTCTTGCCGCTGACAATGCTGCTTCCAGCCCTGATCAGTGGTTGTTCGCCTGCGGAAAGTTCAGTGCAAGTGGCAACAATTCGTCCGGTTAAACTGTTTGAAGTACTCAATGTAGAAGACGGAGATTTCAGAACATTTCCAGCCCGCGTTGCCGCCAATAGTCGCGCAGAATTATCGTTCCGCATTTCAGGACAATTAACAGAATTGGCATTAGTTGAAGGGCAAAGAGTCACTCAAGGTAGCTTGCTCGCAAAACTTGATGACAGGGACGCCCACAATAATTTAATGACCCGCGAGGCGGAGCATGAACTGTTAGCCGCTGACTTTAAACGTAAAGTTGAGCTACTCAATCGCAAGCTGATTTCACAATCTGAGTTTGATAGCACTCAAGCGCAACTCAAATCGGCCACCGCCGCCTTAGCCGCTGCACGCGATCAACTGAGTTACACCCGTTTAACGGCGCCTTTTAGCGGTACAGTCGCCAAACGTTTAGTGGATAACCACCAAATAGTGCAAGCAAACCAAGGGGTATTAACATTACAAAACAATAATTTGCTCGATATTAGCATTCAAGTTCCCGAGTCGATGGCGGCGGGTTTGAAGCAATATACCGATCAAGCTCATTTTACAGCTAAGGTGCGTTTTAGTGCCTTCCCCGAGCAAAGTTTCGATGCCAAATTTAAAGAATACTCGACTCAAGTCACGCCGGGTACCCAAGCCTATGAAGTGGTGTTTTCGTTACCTCAACCTCAAGATATTCAGTTACTTCCAGGAATGAGTGCCGAGTTGACCTTAGCCTTAGTCAAAGATCCTAGTGCCCTCGCGTCAACGGTAGTGCCAGTGACCGCTATCGATAAGCGCGACCAAGATGGCCAAGTGCAAGTGTGGATTTATCAAGCGCAATCGGGTGAAGTAAAACCGACGATGGTGACGCTAGGACGCGTGAGTAATCAAGGTGTTGAGATTTTAACGGGCGTCAACAAGGGCGATCTCATCGTCAGCGCTGGAGTGTCTCAATTATCCGATGGTATGAAAGTCAAACCACTACGCTGGCAGCGTGGGGTGTAATTGATGAACATTGCAGAGTATTCGATACGCCACAAAGTCATCAGTTGGATGTTTGTGTTGCTACTACTCGTGGGTGGTGGCGTCAGTTTTACCGGTTTGGGGCAATTAGAATTCCCCGAATTTACCATTAAAGAAGCTTTAGTGATCACGGCTTATCCCGGTGCATCGCCTGAGCAAGTTGAAGAAGAAGTGACATTACCGCTCGAAGATGCCCTGCAGCAACTCGACGCCATTAAGCATGTGACTTCAATTAATAGTGCGGGTTTATCACAAATCCAAATCGAGATTAAAGAAAGTTACGATAAAACCAGCCTGCCGCAGGTGTGGGATGAAGTGCGTCGTAAAGTTAATGATGCTGCGGGAAACTTGCCGCCGGGCACAGCAACGCCAAAGGTGATGGACGACTTTGGCGATGTGTATGGCATTTTATTTAACCTTTCGGGACCTGATTACAGCAACCGCGAGTTGAGCAATTACGCCGACTATCTGCGCCGCGAGCTAGTGCTAGTACCTGGAGTGAAAAAGGTTTCTGTTGCTGGCAACGTCACCGAGCAAGTCGTGATTGAAATCTCCCAGCAAAAGCTGTCGGCACTGGGGTTAGATCAGAGCTATATCTATGGCTTAGTGAACAATCAAAACGTCGTCTCTAACGCGGGCAGCTTAGTGATTGGCGATAACCGTATCCGCATTCATCCCACGGGCGAATTTAGCAATGTGCAGGATCTCGCGCGTTTGATCGTCAGCCCTCCGGGTAGCTCTGAGCTGATTTACCTTGGCGACATTGCCAATATTGAAAGGGATTATGACGAAACCCCTAACGTGCTTTATCACAATAAAGGTGAAGCAGCGTTATCACTGGGGATTTCTTTCTCTAGCGGTGTGAATGTAGTCGAAATCGGGAAAAAGGTCAGTGACCGTTTAGCCGAGCTTGAATCGCAACGCCCAATCGGCATGAATTTAGCGACGGTTTATAATCAAAGCCAGGCGGTAGATGAGACAGTTAACGGCTTCTTAATCAACCTAATGGAATCCATTGCCATAGTGATCGCCGTGCTTCTGCTGTTTATGGGATTGCGCTCAGGCCTGTTGATGGGCCTGATCTTACTGCTGACGATTCTAGGTACTTTTATCGTGATGAAAGTGCTCGGGATTGATCTACAGCTCATCTCCCTCGGCGCACTCATTATTGCCCTTGGTATGTTGGTCGATAACGCCATTGTCGTTACTGAAGGCATTTTAATTGGTATCCGTCGCGGTAAGACCCGTTTGGAAGCGGCCAAACAGATAGTGTCCCAAACCCAGTGGCCGCTATTGGGCGCGACTGTGATTGCCATTATTGCCTTTGCCCCCATTGGCTTATCGCAAAATGCCGCCGGTGAGTTCTGCCGTTCTTTATTCCAAGTGTTGATGATTTCACTGTTTATCAGCTGGATCACGGCCATCACACTCACGCCGTTTTTCTGTCATCTGTTATTTAAAGATGCGCCGAGCGATGAAGAAGCCCAAGACCCCTACAAGGGCTGGTTCTTCAGCTTATATCGCACAAGCTTAATTGTGGCACTGCGCTTTAGGCTGGTGAGCATACTGCTGGTTATCGCTATGCTTTTCAGCGCTGTAGTGGGCTTTGGTCATATCAAGAATGTGTTCTTTCCTGCTTCTAATACGCCGATTTTCTTTGTGGATATCTGGATGCCAGAGGGGACTGACATCAAGGCGACCGAGCGTTTTACCGCTGATATCGAGAAGTTAATGCTTGCGCTGGACGAGCAAAAAGACGTTGGGCTAAAACACTTAACAACCGTTATTGGCCAAGGTTCGCAGCGCTTCGTACTGCCCTATCAGCCAGAAAAAGGCTATCCCGCCTTTGCCCAGTTGATTGTTGAAATGCAAGATTTGACCGCCGTTAAAGCCTATATGCCAGAGTTAGAAACCTTGTTAAATCAACGTTTCCCGCAGGCACAATATCGTTTAAAAAACATGGAGAACGGCCCTTCGCCCGCCGCTAAAATTGAGGCACGCTTTTACGGTGATAACCCAGAAGTGCTGCGCGCTTTAGGTGCTCAAGCCGAGGCCATTTTCCACGCCGAACCGAGCATGGATGGCATACGTCACAACTGGCGTAATCAGGTGCCGCTGATCCGTCCGCAACTGGAAAATGCCCAAGCGCGCGAAACAGGGATCAGCAAGCAAGACCTCGACAATGCCCTATTGGTTAACTTTAGCGGTAAGCAAATAGGTTTATACCGAGAAACCAGCCACTTGCTGCCCATCGTCGCCAGAGCGCCCGCCGAAGAACGTTTGCAAGCGGACAGCCTGTGGAAGCTGCAAATTTGGAGCAGCGAACACAATACCTTTGTGCCCGCCACCCAAGTAGTCAGTAGCTTCAACACTGAGTGGGAAAATCCACTGGTGATGCGCCGCGATCGCATGCGCATGCTCGCTGTGATGGCCGATCCTAAGCTTGGTAGCAATGAAACCGCCGATTCTGTACTGCGCAAAATCAAAGACCAGGTCGAAGCGATCAGCCTGCCCGCAGGTTACCGCTTGGAATGGGGCGGTGAATTTGAAACCGCAGGTGAAGCACAAGCGTCGGTATTTAGCTCGATTCCCTTAGGTTATCTGGCGATGTTTTTGATTACCGTATTCTTGTTCAACTCAGTGCGTCAGCCCTTAGTGATCTGGTTTACTGTGCCACTGGCCTTAATTGGGGTTTCGGCGGGACTCTTGTTGTTCGATGCGCCCTTCAGCTTTATGGCACTACTCGGATTACTGAGTTTGTCGGGCATGGTGATTAAAAACGGTATTGTCTTGGTCGATCAGATCAACCTCGAGCTCAGTGAAGGCAAACCAGCCTATTTTGCCTTAATCGACTCCTGTGTAAGCCGTGTTCGTCCAGTGATGATGGCCGCAATAACCACTATGCTCGGGATGATACCGCTGATCCCCGACGCGTTTTTCGGTTCTATGGCGATTACAATTATTTTCGGTCTAGGCTTCGCTTCTCTGCTGACGCTCATCGTACTGCCAGTGATGTACAGCCTAGTATTCAATATCAAAGCGACGGCAACAGGAGGTCAATCACCCAGCTAACCTGCTCCGCATTTTATCCAAAACGCTTCCCGGCGCGGCCAGTCAGTCCCTATGCAAGTGGGCTGGCTGGCCATTTCATTTTTGATCTATTACGGTTTGAGGGACAATTTAAACAAACACATCCATTAGATAAACAAGTTTGGCAAACTGAGATTTATCTTTAATTACGATAACTAATATGACTGATAAATAAATATATTAATTAAAAACATGAACTATCAGTTCCATATTTTCACCGCTAATACAGGACAATTACCAGTTACACACATTTACACGAGTAAATAGCAGCGATATATTTAGTGCTAATTATTCATTTGCAATGTCATCTGTAATACCAACACCTATAACTAACAACATAAATAATGTTATTACTTTGTTGAAATACTAATTTGTGTTTGAGAAACATCATGAAATTACGCTTTGATAGCGTCCAGACAATGAGTAAACAGACTATATTACTGGCAGTTATTAGCACTTTACTAATACTCACTACAATCCCGTTTATCTGTAGGTCATTCTGGCTCGCACTTGTATTATTATGGTATGTTTTTTGTAGTTTTTAATTCTAAAATCAATTAGAAATCTGTCTAATCAAAAACTTTATTGCTTCAAACAGACAAAATTTAAGTCATTTATACATAACATCAGCCTCACTACAAAACATTGCTTTTAATAGAGATTAGCTAAAAAAGAGTTTTCGATGAAATATGCAAAGAAAATTTTATTTGTGACTATTAGAGCACATCTAATTTATACGGTAATATTTTTACCGAGTACTTTCGCAGAAAATATCAATTATAGTCATTATGGGCCAGTTCGTGTGCATGCCCAATCACCTACACATGCGGGTAGCTTAACGCCTCTACTTCGTTCAGGATTTGCACTGCCTGAAGGGAAAAAAGAGATATACGGATCTGCAACAGTAGCAAGTGTATGGGCTGAAACTGACGATTACTATGCTGACTATTATCATAATTCTCTTAATGGCGGAATAAAGTGGCAACTCACTGAAAAATGGATGTTTGATACTAATTATAAGTGGAGTTTTAGTGGGGATAACCATCTTGACTCGGTCACTATCTGGTTTCATGATGCATTTGGTGTGGGTCAAAATGGCCGCGACAATACAATCAAAGACAAAAACCAAATATTTTCAAAGAATGGTATCAATCAACCTGATCTTTCTGGCGATACGCTAACGAATGCCCTAAATTTCTATTTAGAATATCAATTGCTTAGTGAGGATAATTATGGTCTATCAATAGGTGGCAGCTTATATTACAACCATGTTAATTCTGGCCCATTTGTAGATAACCGTTTTGAGCAAGCACTACAGCTGAATTATAGCTATACATCTGGAATGCATCATTTTTACTCCACAACAGGTATAAGCTTTAGACGAAATGATGAAAGTCTATCTGGAATAGACTATAAAGACCATGCTGTAATGTTATCTTTAGGTTATGAGTATTTAATGGGACGCCATGGTTGGCTTATTGAATTACATCATTATGAAGGTTTACTCAAAACAGATAATGACTTTTCAAAACCTTCCCACGAAGTATTTCTAGGCTATAGGTATTATCTGAATAACAGTGCAATTGAATTCACTATCGTCGAAAATCTACTCAACATGGACAACAGCACTGATATTGCTTTTTCTCTTGGGTACAGAGTCATGATTTAAAAATACCTTACTTTATCGCATGAATGCGATCAAAAAGTTTTTCTCTAATATCATGTTCACTCTTATGCTGAGTGAGCGGGTTATTAGGATTGGAGTTTTTTAAGAGTGAAATGGCGATTACGGGGGATGTGAACCAGCGGCACAGGTCAGATTGATTCAGTGGGCCACTGGTATCTAAAGGATATTAGGGAGAAAACTCAAGCGAATAAACGCGATAATCAACTGAGTTAATCCAATAACAAACTAACTCAACAAGCGACTGAGACAATACGAGACTAATGCTAATACTTAGGATCTTTATCCTGTTCTTTGTCCTGCGCTTTATCAGAGAGTTGATGGCTAGCGGGTTTGATATCACTTGGATCGACTTTATGTTCAAAGTCTCCCTCAAACACATTACCGTCCTTTTTCACACTATCATCAAATGGCGCTTGGCCAAATGGGTCCTGTGGCTTAGGCCCAAAAGGGCCTTGGCCTGCTTGAAAGCCACCGTGCATTGTTCCCTGTAAACCGGCAACAACCCGTAACTGCATGCGTTTGAACAACAAAGCAGCAATGGGGCGACGGGTTAATGGCGTCAAGAATAATAGGCCAATGGCATCGGTCACAAAACCGGGGATCACGAGCAAGATACCCGCCATAGCTAACATCATACCTTCAACGATTTCTTGCCCCGGTGCTTCACCACGAGCCAGTTTTTGTTGTACTTGCATTAAGGTGTTTAAGCCTTGGCTGCGAACCAAAGAGACCCCGAGCACGGCGGTAAAGAGCACTAAACCTATGGTAGTCCAAGTGCCAAGCACTTCACCCACACGGATCAGCACCGACAGCTCTATTACTGGGATCAGCACAAAGAGTAAAAAAATAATGAAAAACATACCGACCTCAGGTTTATCTGACTATCTCTGTAAACTAAATGGGGGTTATCCGGTCTTAATTCAAGTCAGGATAACCATTAGGACGAAGTAAGGGAGCAAAACACTGATATTTAGCTCACCCTTTTGTTAACCCGCTAATGTATGAGACCATTAAAACACGTAAAGTAGCCTAACGGAGTTGGCTTAAGCGAACTTTAAGATTCTTAAGAGACGATACCTAACACCATGCAGCATCAGTATTTAGTGGTTAGCACTACCTGCCCCGATGAAGTACAAGCCAATACCTTGGCCCGAGCTTTAATTGAGTCGCGTATTGCCGCTTGTGTTCAGATTTCCGCCCCGATACGTTCAATTTATGCTTGGGAAGGAAAAATCTGTGAAGAGCAAGAATTTAGCTTACAGATTAAATGTTTACAAAGTCGATATACAGAGTTAGAACAACTTGTGCTTAGGCTTCACCCTTATCAAGTACCCGAAATTATTGCCGTGCCTGTGACCCACGGGCTACCAGCCTACTTAGATTGGATAAAAGACAACACTCAGCCATGAAAAAACTACTCAGCCTTATTTTCACTTCTTTATTGCTTATTGCACCCTTAGCTCATAGTGAAGGGGTTTTCGGTAACAAATTCGACTTCATGAAGGGTGAGCCTGAATTGATGCCTGTCGATCAAGCATTTGCCTTCGATTCCAAGCAAGAAGGTAATCAGGTCAAACTCAATTGGGTGATTGCCGACGGTTACTATATGTACCGCGACAAGCTTAAATTTAGCGTCAATGGCGCCGAGTTAGGCACGGTCGCTCTACCAAAGGGAAAGCCCCATGAAGATGAGTACTTTGGTAAGCAAGAAGTCTATTATACCTATGTCGATATTCCCGTTAGTTTAAAACAGGCCGATGAAAATGCCACACTCACAGTGACCTTTATGGGTTGTGCCGAAGGTAAATTGTGTTATCCACCGACCAAACATGAAGTCATTTTAAAGGCGATAGCAGCCAACGATGGCTTAATTGCAGGCGCCGAATCAACCACGACGACTGAGCAAACCAGCACTGAGCTAAGCACTGCCGATAAAGCCAATACGCAACCCATTACTCAGCAAGATACCCTGAGCCAAATGCTGTCGAACGACAGTTTAATTTGGACTTTAGTGATCTTCTTTGGTCTAGGTGTCGGTCTGGCATTAACGCCCTGCGTATTCCCTATGTATCCGATTTTGTCGGGTATTATTGTCGGCCAAGGGCAAAAACTCTCAACCGCAAAAGCCTTTACCCTGTCCATGGCTTACGTCCAAGGCATGGCAATCACTTACTCTATCTTAGGGTTAGTGGTTGCATCGGCGGGACTAAAATACCAAGCGGCATTACAACATCCTGCCGTATTAGTCGTACTCGCGATTTTGTTCTTTGTGCTCAGCTTATCTATGTTTGGCCTATACGATTTGAAACTGCCATCGAGCTGGCAGGAGAAGATGAACTCAGTCTCGAATAATCAAAGAGGCGGCAACTTAGTTGGCGTGTTCTTAATGGGCGTGATTTCTGGCCTTGTCGCATCACCTTGTACTACCGCGCCGCTGTCGGGTGCGCTCGTTTATGTGGCCCAAACCGGCGACCTACTCCAAGGTTTCTTAGCCCTGTATGTACTCAGTATGGGTATGGGATTACCTCTACTGATTATCGGCACCTCAGGCGGTAAATTATTACCGAGAGCCGGCGCTTGGATGGACATCATCAAGACTATCTTCGGCTTCCTGCTGATCGCTGTATCTATCGTGATGCTTGGCCGTATTTGGACAGGCGTAGTATCCGATGTGCTTTGGTCACTGTGGGGCGTAAGCTTCACCGGCTACTTGATGCATCAGAACAAACTCAGTGAATTTAACTGGAAACAAACTGTACGTTCAGTGCTATTAACGCTGGCGCTACTGGCGAGCTTCTCCTACGGATTCCAAGCTGTGATGGGACACTTTGGTTTTAATAACAATTCCGTAGGCACTGCGGCGACGACCGAAGAAGTCCATGGCTTTAAACGCATTAAATCGATTGAAGATCTTGAGCAAGAAATTGCAGCCGCTACCGCCCAAGGTAAGCCTGTGATGCTCGATCTGTACGCCGATTGGTGTGTTGCCTGTAAAGAGTTCGAAGCCATCACCTTTAAAGATACCGACGTGTTAGCCCGCATGAATAAAATCGTGCTGCTACAAGCGGATGTGACTAAGAGTGACAAGGTCGATGTGGCCTTACTCGAAAAATACAATGTGCTTGGTTTGCCTACGCTGTTGATGTTTAACGAACAAGGTGAGCAAAGGGAAGATTTACGCGTGACTGGTTTTATGGGCCCCAAAGATTTTGCAACCCATTTAGATCATCTCGTGAAATAACGACGATTTAGGCTTAGACCACCAGAGTGATTTAGTTCGCGCGTGTTTTAACGGCCAAGTGTATTTACCGCAACACCAATAAAAAGCGGACTTTTTTCATTAAAAGTCCGCTTTTTTATCCAAGTGTCATAGATTTCTTATACAATCACTTACAATTTTAGACTTTTTAGATTGGAGCATCATGGAACCAGGCATCCTCATTATTACACTCATCTGCGGCATGCTCGTCAGCCGTATAGGACTCCCTCCGCTCATCGGCTACTTAGTGGCAGGCTTTGTACTGTTCATCTTAGGAATAGATAAAGAAAGCCTGCCATTACTGCAAGAACTCGCCAGCCTAGGCGTGACTTTGCTGCTGTTTGCTATTGGTTTGAAACTCGATATTCGCAGCCTGTTCAAAGCCGAAGTGTGGGCGGGTTCGAGTGTGCACTTAGTACTCTCGATCGTGATTTTTGTGCCGATTCTGAAACTCTTCGGCTTACTAGGTTTAAGCCAACTCACGAGTCTGAACCTAGAACAACTGACGTTAATTGCCTTCGCGTTAAGCTTCTCCAGCACCGTATTTGCGGTCAAAGTGTTAGAAGATAAAGGAGACGTGCAATCCCTCTACGGCCGGGTCGCTATTGGTATCTTGATTATGCAGGATATCTTCGCCGTACTGTTTTTAACTATTTCTAAAGGCGATGTACCTTCGGTATGGGCCTTTGCATTACTCTTACTGCCACTAGCTAAACCGCTCATCTATAAAGCGTTCGACCGTGTCGGCCACGGTGAACTCTTAGTGCTCTTCGGCCTAGTTATGGCACTCGTGGTTGGCGCTTGGTTATTTGAATCTGTTGGTTTAAAACCCGATCTCGGCGCACTGATTATCGGTATCTTGTTGGCGGGCCACAAAAAGTCCTCCGAGCTGGCAAAATCCCTGTTCTATTTTAAAGAACTCTTCCTCGTTGCCTTCTTCTTAACCATAGGGCTCAATGGCTTACCTACGGTATCGGATATCGTACTCGCGGCGCTATTAGTGCTGTTAGTGCCACTTAAAATCCTGCTGTTTGTTTACATTCTTACCCGCTTTAAACTGCGTTCACGTACCTCTATGTTGGGCTCATTTAACCTAGGTAACTTCAGTGAATTCGGTTTGATCGTCGCCGCAGTAGCCACCTATAAAGGTTGGTTACCTCCCGAGTGGCTAGTGATCATCGCCGTGGCATTAAGCTTTAGTTTTTTACTCGCCGCGCCACTTAACGCCACCGTCGGTAATATCTACCAGCGATTCCAGCAGCGTTTAATCAAGCTCGAAAAACGCCCGTTACACCCAGAAGACAGACCCATCGCCATTGGCAATCCACGCTTTTTAATCTTAGGCATGGGCCGTATTGGTAGCGGTGCCTATGATGAACTCAGGGAACAATTTGATGGGGAAATTCTCGGTATTGAACACAAGCAAGACTTAGTCGACTTACATAAAACAAAGGGTCGCAATGTAGTGCAAGGTGACGCCTCAGATACCGACTTTTGGGAAAAACTCGACAGAGCACCTAATCTTGAACTGGTACTGCTAGCCATGCCGCACCACGCGGGAAATATGTTTGCAGTTGAGCAACTCAAAAAACTGAATTATCAAGGCAAAATCAGTGCAATTGTGCAGTACAGTGACGATGCTGCGGCGCTTCGAGAATCGGGGGTGCACAGTGTGTACAACCTGTACGAAGCCGCTGGTGCCGGTTTTGTGGATCATGTTATTTACGAGCTATTGCAAAACTCGGAGAAAAACACAGTTCCAGCGGAAGATACAGTACAAGTGCCTGATCCTAAACTTAATGTGGAGCCACGTAGTTAAGTGCCTGCTAATGCTGCATTAAATTAAAATCACGCCATAACAGGTCGCACAAACGAGCAGTAACAGCCTCTGCTAGTTTGTGCGGCATCCAACTAAATGCTGACTAATCTTTACAAATCAATTAACTAGATAAAACACTCAATACGCTATTTTGCCTCCTCATCCCAGTATCGATTTACTCATTGCAGCCTATCGCCATTTCAGCAAAAAATCTCAGTTACATCGCTGACTCAGTCGTGATATAAATCGATGACGGTAACGAAATTAGCTCAGCTTTTTTGGAATTTTTTACAGCATGTCAAACCCTGCGCAACGCGCCACTAAGTTATTTGTCCAAACCTTTGGCACTAAAGCCGACGATTTATATCAAGCCCCAGGGCGAGTCAATCTGATCGGTGAATACACGGATTACAACGACGGTTTTGTACTCCCGGCAGCCATTAATTTTCATACAGTCATTGCGGTAAAACGCCGTGACGATACTAAGTTTCGAGCCGTCGCCGATGCGTTTCCAGGACAAATTAAAGAGTGGGTTTTCGGCCAAGAAAACGACATGGACCCGCAAGATGGCTGGGTGAATTACCTCAAAGGTTTTACTGCGGCTATGGCGCAAACTGGCTTATTAGCCAAGGGCTTAGACTTAGCCATTGTGGGCGATGTGCCACTTGCTGCAGGTCTTTCATCTTCGGGCGCACTCGTTGTCGCCTTCGGTACAGCCATTAGTGATACCAGCCAACTGCATTTATCCCCAATGGCGGTGGCGCAACTCGCACAGCGCGGTGAGCACAGGTATGTTGAGTCGGCCTGTGGCATCATGGATCAAATGTGCAGCGCCATGGGTGAGCAAGACCATGCACTACTGATTGACTGCTTAGATCTCGATAGCGAAGCCATTCCCATTCCAGAAAACCTAAGCCTTATTATCATAGATGCCCATATCGAGAAACAACGCTTAGCCGCGACCAATGAGCAACGTCGCACTGAGTGTGCACAAGCGGCAGAGTACTTTGGCTTAGATGCACTGCGTCACCTCGATTTACGCCAACTAGAAAGTGCAAAGGCCGATTTAGATGAAGTGCTATACCGCCGGGCGAAACACGTAGTCACTGAGAACCAAAGAACTCAAAATGCTGCTCGCGCCTTAGAGCAAAATAACATCCAAAAATTCAGTCGTTTAATGGCTGAATCCCATGCTTCACTGCGTGATGATTTTGAAGTCACACTGCCCGAATTTGATACTTTAGTTGAAATTGTCAGCCAAGTGATCGGCGAGCGTGGTGGCATCCGCATGACCGACGGCTGCGTGGTCGCCTTAGTCGACCATGAACTGACGGACGCTGTCGTTGCCACCGTTGAACATGAATTCTTCGAAAAAACCGCCATCGATGCCACAGTGTATTTATGTTCCGCCAGCGCTGGCGCGGGTCGCATCGATAACTAGCCAGAACAGGCAATTTGCTAGAACAAGCACTTAGCCGCACTTAAACCAAAGACAACCGAATAGAGTGACAACGTCGTCGATAGCATACGAATTCATCGCTGAACTTTATGCTGTTGATGGCAAATAATAGGGTTAACATACTCATTTAACACAATAAGCAGTGAGCATATTCAACACAGAGGGAAGCTAAATGGTACGTTTCAGTGTTTTGGATCCTTGGACCGATCCCCGCGGCGGTGAAATCGAACGGGTTCGGATCGACAATGGCATACTCGCATTAGAAGTCATCAGCTTAGGCGGTATTATCCGCGCTCTGTGGACCCCTGATAAACACGGCGAACGTGCCAATATCGTTTTAGGTTGTGATAGCGCCGAAGATTACTTGACCCAATCGGCTCATTTAGGTGCCATTGCAGGCCGCTTTGCAAATCGCATCGCTAACGGCAAAATGCACTATCAAGGTCATGATTATCAATTAGATGTAAACCAAGCGACTAACTGTTTACACGGCGGCCGTGAAGGGTTTAATCGTAAAAACTGGCAACTAGGTCAACTCCCCGATGGTGTGCGTTTGACCTTAATGAGCCCAGATGGCGACATGGGTTTCCCCGGTAATTGCACAGTTCAGCTGGATTACCGCCTCGCAGGCAATAATTTGTACGTAGAAATCTTAGCCTCCGTCGATAAAGCCTGTCCCGTAAGCCTCACCCAACACAGTTATTTCAACCTCGATGGCACAGAGACCAATCATGAGCATCTGATGCAAATCGATGCCAAGCGCTATCTCACCATGAATGATGTCAGTGTTCCCACTGGGATTGCCGATACAACTGGGTCGATTTTCGATTTAAGTCAACCAATACGCTTAGGTGACAAGCTGCATGCCGCTGAACTCGCAAGCACTCGCGGTTATGATCACTGTTATATGATGAATAATCCCGATGGCTCACTCGCCCGTTTTGGCTGTTTAAGCAGCCCCATTAGCGGTCGTGCTATGACGGTTTATACTAATCAACCGAGTGTGCAGCTGTACTGTGCTAATTTTTTAAATGGCACAGTAGGTCGCAATCAACAGGTATTAAATCAACATCATGCTGTGTGTTTAGAGCCGCAGATGCTGCCAGACTCACCGAACCAAGGCGAACGCTTTGGTGATAATGTTTGGTTAATGCCAGGCAAGGTTTATCACCACATCAGTCGTTATCAGTTCGATGCCGATGCGTAGCCATTCGCAATAAAAATTGAGAAAACGAGGAAAGCGCGGTTTAGCAGAAGGGAATAAATAAAGCGATAAGGAATAAAATAAACACTACTTTATTCCTTACACTCACAGTGTTAGCCCTTAGGCCGACACTGTGTTAATCATCAAAATCATCGCCCCAATCATCGTCAAAATCCACGCCAACGGCATCAGATTCGACTTCTGGTTCAACTTCAGGCTTCGCCTTACGTACAGGCGCAGTTTCCTTCACGTTGTTCAAGTCAATGCGAGCTTGATGTTTACTCATAAATTGAGATCTTGCCGCCTTCCATGCACCACCAAACTTAGCCTCAGCAGCTTTTAACGCAGCCTCATCTAAGTCGTATAGGTTCACTTTGACTATATCTTCCACATACTCAATGATCGCATCGCGATCGGTATTGTATAGGTAGATACGTCCTGGGGAGGCATCGGGCAGCTGGTTGTCATGGACGACAATCGCGTTGCCTTTCGATGTTCTCAGCTCACCATACCAAACCTGTTTCTTTGCTGTGTTATACATATATGCTAATACCCTTAAATCAACACATACACCATGAGTTTTTTAGCCTGAATAAGCGAAGCATCGCTTGCTTTGATCCACGAATAGCGCCTGAAAGTCTCTGACGTTTTCAACTGGGTATTTTTACAGAATATTTCCGATAATCAATGCCTCATACCATGAAATTTTCACTAATTACGTATTAATTTCTGCCAAAGTACCCAAAAAGTTTAATCATTAACGACTTTAGTCTAAAAAATCGACGCGGCAAGTTTTATTCCCAAGAAAAAGCAATCATATCTATGGTGTTTGATGAGTCATCAACGTTAACAATTCGAGGTTGCTGTAAAGTTAACCATCAAGGTTATCCATGAAGATTTAATTACAGCGCTACAAACTCATATTTACCGAACAATGACTAAGCCACTATGATGTCAGAATGTCTTCTAGATTGACTCGAATGGCAGCGACTTAAAGCAAATATGTCGCTGCAAAATCCAGTATGCCTAGCTCAAATGACAGTCAGTATTACTTTGCCCCTGTGCTCACCCGACTCCATCAAAGCATGGGCTTTAGCGGCCTGTGCTAATGGAAAGGTTGCAAAAATATTGGGGACAATTTTATGGGCGTTTAACAACGGCCAAACTTTCTCAAATAATTCAGCGGCAATGGCGGCTTTGGCCTCCACGCTCTGCGGTCTTAGGGTCGACCCTGTCCACATGATACGTTTTGCCATCAGGCGGAAAATCTCGACCTCGGCTTTAGGCCCCCGTTGCATAGCTACCGACACCATACGCCCGTCCATCGCTAAGGCTTGTAAGTCGAGATTGATAAAATCACCACCCGCGATATCAAATACCACGTTTACGCCCTTATCTTGAGTGAGTGCCATCACAGGTTCAACAAAGTTTTGAGTACGATAGTTGATGACTTCAGCGGCGCCAAGGCTCAAGCAATAATCGCGCTTCTCATCCTGTCCCGTCGTCGCTATCACTTTTGAACCCAGCGCACTGGCCAACTGAATAGCCGTACTACCAATGCCACCTGAGCCACCGTGGATCAGTACCGTCTCGCCCGCTTTGAGTCCCGCACGCATAAACAGGTTGCCCCATACGGTGAAGAAGGTTTCTGGCAGCGCAGCTGCCTGCACATAACTAAAGCCCGTTGGAATAGGCAAACAATGGGCAGCATAGGTGAGCACATACTCGCCATAACCGCCGCCCGGCACTAAGGCACATACCTTATCGCCAACTTGCCATTGGCTCACGCCGTCACCGAGGGCACAAATATCCCCAGCAACCTCAAGACCAATAATCGGTGATGCACCCGGTGGCGGGGGATACGCGCCCACCCTTTGTTTAACATCGGGGCCATTCACTCCTGCTGCATGTACGCGGATCAACACTTGCACCGCCGCAGGGACAGGCAAAGGTGAGCGCGATAGCCGCATCACCTCGGGCGCCCCAGGTTGCTCAACATGAATATGGGTGTACTCGCTTGGTAAAGCTGACATAAAAGCTCCTGTGAGAATGGCACCAACCTAATAGCAGATTGCTATGCTTAAACGGTTCGTTTGCTAAACCTTAATGCGGCTAAGCTAGCGCAATTTCAAGCCAAATAGCCACAGTTATTCCATTCTATATTCCATCGCACTCAATCAAGCGGCTGACGTTAACCATTTGAACTGAAAGCTGAACCTAAGCTGAACCTAAGCTGAACAGAAAAGATGTATCAAAAAAATATTATGACAAATACTAGATATATTAAAAACTTACAGCCATTATTCTGAGGCATTATTTGCTGGCTGCGATGTTTGTCGCGCTATTGTTATCACGCAAATAATCCAATGAGGTTTGATGCAAGTCTGTGTTAAATGCATCAAATAACGCCCAAGGAAGATCTGCTTTGCAGACTAGATAACTACGGATACACAATGAAAAACACACTACTCTTCGCAGCAATTAGCTTAGCGATTGCAACTCCCGTTCTTGCCCATAACACTCATGCAAGCCCCCCATTAGGCAACAACACACCAAACAGTTCACCAGCTCAACCCGTCCCGCCACCGCCCTCTGCACCGATTAGCTTAATTGAATCACATAGACCACTGCTACGGGAGACGCCATTGATGGCATCCCCTAATGATCCGACGATGACAGAGCAGCCTAAGATTCATTCACGCCAAAAACGTCAGATAGAGGTCTCGGAACAACCCCCACTTAAGTTGCAGAATCGTAGCGCCGCGATGCAAGTCAGCGACTGCAGTGACTTTGTTGGGAAATCAGGCCAGGCACTAGTCAATGAACTGAGCCAATCTACGCCAGAATGTGTCGGTAAACTCTATAGCCTCAAAGGCAGTAGCGCGACCGCACTATTTAGCGAGGCCAATGTGATCAGTGTCGCCAACGCCATTGCCACTAAAGCAAAGGACTACACTGGGGTCGATATTCAGCATCTTGAGTCGCATATTTACTTTGTCCGCGCGGCCCTTTATGTGCAGTTTTACAGCCCAAATGATGTGCCCGCTTACAGCAATGCTGCTAAGGTCAGCTTAAAATCTGCCCTTAATGCTTTATTTGCGAACGCTGCGATTTGGACTGTCTCCGATGCTAATGCTGGTGTGTTGAAAGAAGCCTTAATCCTGATTGACTCAGCCGAGCTCGGCGCCGATTTTAATCATGTCACCATAAAAGTGCTAACGGACTACGACGCTAACTGGCAAGCCAGTTTCGCCATGAACGCCGCAGCAAACTCAGTGTTTACCACCTTATTTCGCGCTCAATGGAATGATGACATGCAGGCGCTGTTCGCGCGTGATCAAGAGATTTTAGATGCGCTAAATAACTTCCAACTCGAACATCGCGACTTGTTAGGCACCAATGCAGAGTACCTTTTGGTCAACTCAATTAAAGAGTTGTCTAGACTGTATTATATTGATGCCATGCGCCCACGAGTGACCCAGCTGGTCAAAAACATCCTCAGCAGCACCAGCAAAACCGAACCGAGCAAAGTGCTTTGGTACGCGGCGGCAGAAATGGCCGACTATTACGATCGCAGCCATTGTAACGATTACAATATCTGTGGTTTTAAGGCGCAGTTAGAAGCCGATGCTTTACCTTTTAATTGGAAATGCTCCGACAGCCTTAAGATCCGCGCCCAAGATCTCTATCAAGATCAAGCCAAATGGGCCTGTGATGTGCTGACCAGCCAAGAAAGTTATTTCCACAGTAAACTCGAAACGGGCATGCAACCCGTGGGGCAGGATAACAACGATGACTTAGAGCTAGTGATCTTCGGCAGTTCGTCTGAATATAAATCCTTAGCCAACAGTATCTTTGGTATCAGTACCGACAATGGCGGCATGTATTTAGAAGGTTCGCCCGCCGGACTCAAAAATCAGGCACGTTTCATCGCCTATGAAGCCGAATGGCGCACGCCAGATTTCCACGTCTGGAACCTGCAACACGAATACGTACACTACCTCGATGGACGCTATAACCTGTTTGGTGACTTTAGTCGTGGCACTTCGGCCAATACCATTTGGTGGATTGAAGGCCTCGCGGAATACATCTCTTACCGTGACGCAAACCCTGCGGCAATTGCCATGGGCGAAACCGGTGAGTATATGTTATCGACCATATTCAAAAACAACTATGAATCTGGCCAAGACCGCATCTATCGCTGGGGCTATCTGGCGGTGCGTTTCATGTTTGAACACCACAGGGACGATGTGAGACAGATTCTAGCCTACCTACGCAACGATCAATATGCAGAATATCAAGCCTTTATGGATAATATCGGCACACGTTACGATAACGAATGGCAGGGTTGGCTCGCCAGTGGTTTAAGCACTGCTGACGATGGCATAGTCGATAAAGGCCCGAGTGATGTCGACGCTGAGCCCAGTGGCCGCGAAGGCAACTGGACAGGACCAGCGGGCACTATCAGTAAGGATTACTCGCCTTGCCAAGTGACTAACGAAGCCTACCGTTACACTGAATCGGCCAGCCTGAAAATTGATGTGCCGATGGAATGTATCGATTCAAAACTCGGCCGCGCCAGTTTCAGCTTCACCAATACCGATCGCACAGCCCAAGAGCTTTGGATCAAGATTGGCGGCGGTTGGGGGGATGCTGACATTTATTTCGATTCTAGAGGCTGGGCAAGCCCTGAGCAAAACCAAGGCGCTGGTATCGGTAATGGTAATTATCAAGTGATTAAGGTGCAGTTAAACCCTAACGAGTATTGGCACTACATTACCTTATCGGGGGACTTTGGCGGCGTCGATATGCAAGTCAGCACCACTGAGCTATTTGCTGATATCGACCCCGATCTGGGGGATGGCGGCGTGGATCCTGAGCCACCAGCCAATTGCGGCGCAGTGACCTTAGATTACGGTAAGCTCACCCTAGGCAAAAATGAGTGCATCAGTGGCGGGCGTAACAGCTTCTACTTCTGGGTTGAGGAAGATAATACCCAGTTCACTGTCACCACTAAGGGCGGCGTTGGGGATGCCAATATTTACTTCAATGCCAGTCAGTGGGCCGACGCAGATAATGCCGATGCAAAGAGTGCTAAAGCAGGAAATCAAGAATCGCTTAGCTTCAGCGCCAATCGTGGCTGGCGTTATATCACGATTGATACTGCCACTGAGTTTAGCGGCGTAACACTGACCTTAAGCACAGGCACGGGTAACACACCCGATCCGGTGCTCATTGCCAACGCCTGCGCGACGCAATCACCCTTAAGTTATGGTGAGCTCAGTGCTGGCAAAGCCATTTGCACCGCCGATGGGCGCAACGATTATTACCTTTGGGTACCAGAGGGAACGAATCAGCTAAGCATCAACTCCGCCCACGGCAGTGGTGATGTTAGCCTGTTTTCGGGGACGACTTGGGCGAATGCTCAACACTTCGATGCAGCCTCTGTGACACCCGCCAACACGCGGGAAAGCATCACAGTCAATGCGCCAAACGTGGGGTGGTATTACATCACAGTGCAAAGTGAACCCCAGAGTTCAGGTGTCGCACTGCAGGTTGATTTACGCTAGTTTGATGACTCGCATTGCTTAAATAAGCAGTTTTAGCCATTACGCATAAATCAAGCATTTGAATAAATAACAAAATCCCTGCTTCGGCAGGGATTTTTATTGAAGATAAGCTGAATAAGCAGCACTGACGTCATAGAGTCTTTAGCGACAATACGTTATTAGCGCATCCCTTCGAGCACTTGCACTCTCTCCTTGGCCCTTACTGCATAGTCGTTTGAAAACCGCTCTGCCATTTCAATGCTCTGCTGATAAAGCGTTAACGCTGCTTTAGCATCGGCCGGTCCACCCTCGCCTTTATCTAACAGCGTTGCGAACTGGAAGTAAGCATTGCCTAGAATATCCGCCTGCAAGCCTTGTTTGGCACCCAAAGTTGTCACTTTTTCTAACCAGTATCTCGCGTTAACCGTATCTCTATAGGGTTCCAATAACAGGATATTGGCAAGTTCAGCGGCGGCGTAAAGATCTCGCTCGGCGGCAATGATCCAAAACTCCTCGCTCTGCTCAAAATCCTCTTTAAAGTAGTAATAGGTTTCGGCAGCATCTCGCGCTAAATCAGGTTGAGCTTTAACGCTTTGGCGATAATTTTCCAATGCCGTTGTGGCATTAAAGTAAGGGGAGCAAGATAACACTTGATAAAACGCCATCAGACTTCTTGCCTCAGGCAACCCTTGCTCAACTAGCTGATTTAACTGCTGCCATGCTTGCATTTCACGGACCTTATCCGCACCTGTATTAACCAAGCCACGCTCAATAACCGATAAAGGTAAACGGATTAACTCAAGCTTTGCCGCGTTATCGCCAAAGCTCGCGGCGCGCTCCAGCCAATAGATCTTTTCATCGGCACGCCCCGCGTAACCCGCTTGATCTCGCATCCAATGCAGCGCCTCAATATCACCAGCTTCAGCGGCTTCACGGTAATATTTCCGTGCCTTAATTTTATCCTTGGGTAAGGCGTGCCCAAGCTCATAGATACGTGCCAAGAAGCGCTTATCTTCGGCCTTGGCACTTTGAGCTAAGGTATTGATTTGTGATTCAGGTTTACCATAGGCATACAATTTCACATCACCGTTAGCATAAGTATATTGAGTACCATCGGGATAATTCACCTCAACCGTATCAGGCTGATACCAAACATTGACCTCATACTGTTCGGCAATCTGTGGATTAAAATTCACCCGCATCACAGCCTCATCACCGCGACGAACCGCTTGAGTATAAGGACTAGCCCATAGGCTAGAAATTTGCTGCAAACTGCTTTTCAGCCTAGCCTCGAAAGGTTTGTCTTCCTTAGGAGAATGAATAAATACTGGATAGTAAACTGGCGCTAAAGATAATGGCGTAGTCGCAAGCAACGAATTATCCGCCTCGCTACCCGCATAAATAGGATCGATATTAAGTTCATGACTTAAATAAAAATCATCGTGGGGTGACACTTGAGTCGGCAACGTAGTTTGGCTAGCAACTTGTGCCGCATCCACAACAGAAGTGCGCTGCAACTTAGCAAGGTATTGTTGTTTAAGTACTTTAGCCCTTTGCCACAACGGATGGTTCGGCAGAATTGTCACATCGAGCATTAAATCCTCAAGCCGCCACTGACAATCGCCGCCACCATTCAAAGCTAAGGGCAGCGAAAACTCACTCGCTTTGCTACCACTGCTAATCACTTGCCGCAGCACTGAGGTTTCTTCGAATGTCGCGCGGTAGGGATTAGCAATATCACCACTGGGAAAACGGATTTCCTTTCGGGTACAAACAGATGAGACGTAATAACCGACAAGTTCTAATTGCGTATTAGCAGGTAAGACGCCGACGAACTCGAAACGCGGACTATCTACAGGTGCAGTCACTTGATCGACGGGCAACTCACTACGAAATAAGGAATCCCAAAAAGAGGCCATGGCGGGAGAGGCAAACATCAATCCAACCGAGCAAGCCAAATATAAAAAAGCCCTATGAAAGCAATGTAACAAACTCATAATGCCAGCTCTCCGTCGCTGATGAGGCAAATCCACTCGCACTTAAACACTCGCTTAAATACAACAAAGATCATTAAGTTATCGACAAAAAATTAAGCCAACGCGTTTAGCCGTTGGCTTAAATCATAACGTATTTACAGGCAAGTTGAACCCATGCCTCTCAGTCTAGGCTCGATAAACCCAGCGCATAAAACTCAACTTAAGCACTTCGCAGTCTAGCAAGCACATCCTTGGCCTTCAATTCCGCCATAGCGACATAGGCCACTGGCACTACAAATAACGAGAAGAAAGTGCCCGCTAACAGACCTCCAACTAAGACTAAACCTATGTTAGCTAACCCTAACGAGCCCGGTCCCGATGCCAAGGCTAAAGGAATCGCACTTAAAATCATGGTTAAAGACGTCATTAGAATCGGTCTTAAACGAGATTTGGCACTGCTTCGCGCCGCCTCAATCGCACTCAAACCTTGGTCTTGTTGCTTATTGGCAAACTCCACCAGCAAGATACCGTGCTTAGTCACTAGCCCCACTAAGGTTAATAAACCAATCTGCGAATAGATATTCACACTCTGGCCAAACAAGGCTAAGGTCAATAACGCACCGACAATACACAAGGGCACAGTCAGTAAGATAATTAAGGGATCGACAAAACTTTCGAACTGCGCAGCCAAAATCAAATAGATAAACACCAATGCCAGCAAGAATAGCGACTGAGTGCCCGCCTGCGAATCCATAAGATCCTTCACCACACCATTGTATTTAAAGCCTTGGGCATCATTAAGCAATGTCGGTAATTGTTCATCTAAGTAGGTTTTGATTTCATCAGTTGAATAGCCGGGCATAATATCTGCCGTCAATTCAGCGCTATCAAGACCCATAAACGTCTTAATGTTAGATTCTGCCGTAGTCTGTTTAATCGACACAAATTGCGATAATGGCAGTGCTTGCCCAGATTCAGAAGTGACATACAGCTTATTCAACACTTTAAAATCACTCAGTTTGTCTAAGTTTACTTGCACTTGAATAGGATAAGTAAAACCATCGGTAGCATGTAAGTCCGCCGCCTTCACTGAGCCAAGAAAAGTAGAAAGTGCATTAGTGACATCACCATAACTCACACCTGAGAGGATAATGGCGTTGCGATCGATAGACAGATCGTAGCGTAGTTGATCCCTAAGCACTGAGTTGCCCACGTTATTCAGGCCAGGATAATCCTCGAGTAATTTTTGCACTTTGGCTGCGGTTTCGCTGAGTTCGTCCTTATTCCGATCTAAGGTCGTCAGCTCTAAACGCAAGTTATTGGCAATATTGAGATTATTCGCTGAGCGAATGCTAAACGACATGTTATAGGCAGAAACGTTTTCCTTTGATGTTGTAATCAAGTCGCTGATCACATCATCTATACCCTCACTGCGCTCACCCCAAGGTTTGAGTAGCACATGGTTCACAGGCTCTCCCTCGATATAGGACAAGTTAGCCCCAACCGCGGGATGCTCGTCCATCACGCCATTAAGCTCAGCATTGTGATTGAGATGATACTGCCGACCGACACCGGTAGGGCCATTAGACGCCACATCGATAAAGCCGGAGTCCTCCGCAGGCAAGAGTATTTTGGGTAATTGCCAGTAAGCAATACCCGCAAGACCCACCAAAACCACAGCCACACCAAACATCAAACGCTTGCGGACAAACCACTTATTCAGCTCATTGATATACAAATGATTTAACTGCTGCAGCGCATTCTCGACTCGGCTAAACCATTTAGGGTGTTCCTCAGTGGTATTGATAAGATAGGCGCTCATCATAGGCGACAAAGTCAACGCCACCACGCCAGAGATCATCACGGCCGCTGCTAAGGTAAAGGAGAATTGCCGAAACAGATCGGCGGTTAAGCCCGACATTAATCCGATCGGTAGATACACGGCGGCGAGCGTTAACGTCATCGCAATGATAGGGAAAATGATCTCCTGACAGCCTTTAATCGCCGCATTGAAAGGCGTTTCACCGTTTTCAATATGGCGATAGCAGTTCTCGACCACCACAATGGCATCATCCACCACCAGGCCAATAGCCAAAATAATCGCCAGAATAGTCAACACATTGATACTAAACCCGAGCGCCGACATCACAGCAAACACCCCAATCACGCACACGGGAATCGTAATAATGGGGATCGATGCCGCCCGCAGGCTACCCAAAAATAACACCACAATCAGCGAAACTAAGATCACCGCTTCAATCAACGCAGAAAACCCTTCGTCGATGGAGGCTTCAATAAAATCAGCCTGATTGTAGGCCAAGGTCATTTCTAAGCCTTGGGGTAAATGTTTTTGCATGCGTGCAATTTCGGCTTTAATGTTCGAAGCCACTGTCACTGGGTTAGCGTTGCTCAGCGGTAAAATCTGCAATGACATTGCACTATGTCCACCGATAGACAACATACTCGGCGACAGACTTTCCTCGCCCATCACCACATCGGCGACATCGGACACGCGGATGATCTTACCCTCGCTGACCTTAATCACCAGATCCTTCACGTCTTCAAGCGTTTCAACTTGATTCAAAGGGTTAATCGAGAAATCCCGCGACTTACCTTTGATCGCACCCGAGGTAAAACTGGCATTGTAGGAGCCTAACGTGCCCACCACATCGGCAGCTTTAATATTCAGCGCTTTCATTTGCTCAGGATTGAGCCAGACTCTGACCGCCTTTTGTGAGCCACCATATGGCCCCCAAACGGCACCAACGCCTTGAACTTGTTTGAGTTGCGGTACTAACTGCTGGCTAATGTAGTCGTACATAGCCTGCTTTTCCATGCCTCCCGCGTTCACAAAGGTGATGATATTACTGGCAGAATCTGTGGCCGAAGTATCGTCGGTAACTGTGGGCTTATCTATCATGCTCTGGGGGAAATCGTTAATCCCTTCGACGCTGCTACGCAACTTGTTCATTAAGTTGGTGTATTCAATATCGCTAGTGTCATCATTGAATTTAATCGTTAATGAGCAACGCCCCTCGCTACAGTCGGTCGACATAGTATCGACTTTATCTATGCCCGAAGCCGCAGCAATCAACTTATCGGCCACGTTACTCGACATAAAATCGGCGCTCGCCCCTGCAATCGACGCATTCACAGATGCCGAGTGGGTGGTATGCTCAGGGAAGTATTGGATATCGAGTTTTTGAAAGGCAATCAAGCCCAGTAACACAGCCATAATACTGAGTACGGAGGCGAAGATAGGATGACGAATACAGACTTCGGGTAAACGCATTATTCAGCCACCTCAATATTTGGAGTAGAGACTGAATCAGCACCTTTGTCAGCGCTTGATGTTGCCGCTTTATCTGCAGTGTTTCTATCCTGCA
The DNA here is from genome assembly GCF_019345515.1 of Shewanella sp. NKUCC06_TVS. Lineage (NCBI taxonomy): Bacteria > Pseudomonadati > Pseudomonadota > Gammaproteobacteria > Alteromonadales > Shewanellaceae > Shewanella > Shewanella sp. NKUCC06_TVS. Next base: position 146,321 of record NZ_JAHKQX010000004.1, read on the forward strand.
CGACTTTGATCTTGCTATCGGACTTGAGGTTTTGCATACCCGTTTTAACGACTAAATCGCCTTCGGCTAAACCTTCAGTCACGACGGCATAACCGTCATTCGTATTTTGAGCGAGTTTAACTACTTGTTTTACTACGCTATCGCCCTGAACTAGCCAGACAAAACGTTCATCGTTATTGGCAATAATCGAATTTTGCGGCACTAACAGACGCTTAATCCCTAGACTATAGAACTGCTTGATGTTGGCGAACATGCCTGGAGCAAGCTTAAACTCAGGGTTTTCAAGGGCGGCATGCACTTCAACCCGTCCTGAGCTTTCATCTACCGCAGGAGCAACATAGTTAACTAACCCTTTGAATACCTTATTACCATAGGCCTCAACAGTCACATTCACCTTTTGGCCCTTTTGCGCCTTGCCTAAATCCTTCTGACTGATGGCATAACGCACTTCGACCGGATTTAAACTATAGAGGGTGACTAAGGCCGTACCAGCACCAATTTGACTGCCGATAGACTGACTAAAGCTGGTCAACTGACCATCGAAGGGAGCCTTGATCAGGTAATCGTTCATGGTTGCTTGTTTCTGGCGAAAATCCGCATCGGCCAGATTCACATTTTCCCGTAGCTCATCCACATCTTGCTTAGCAAGCGCAAAGGGTTCTTTAATCAGTAAGTCTTCGATACGCTCCAGCTTAGTTTTAGCCAGTGCTAAGGTGCTCTTGGCTTTGTCTAAATCAGCCTTGGCTTTAATGTTGTCCTGCTCGGCAATCACTTGGCTTTTAGTCACTTTGTCGCCGTTACTAAAATGAATCGCGCTAATTTTTTCGCTAGCATTAAAGTTCAGCGTGGCTGAATCAATAGCGTTGATTTTACCGACTTCATTCACTACATCGGCAAAGGACGTTTCTTTAACGGCCTCGACCGTCACAGGGATAATGTCGACCTTGTCCGCCGACATCACGGCCATAGGGGCTAAAGCGAAAACACTCGCAAGTAGAAACGGCAAAGGCGCGAATAAGGGCGCCTTTGGGAGATGATGGGGATGGCTTTTTAATGAAATATCGCATGCACTGCGTGCTCGTTCAGTTACTATTTGTGTAAACAGCGTTTGTGTAAACATAGTATGCAAACCTATCGTTCTTACTATTCAACGGACATCCTATCCGACAACAGCAAACCGGATTGAACCCAAAACTAATACCAAGTCCCCCCAAAGTGCCTGTTTCAGCAATTTGAGGTTATTTGGGTATACAGCCTATAGGCTTAATCCTAGTCAGTGCCAGTAAAAACTCGGTTACACAACCAAACAAAACAATAACTTAACGATAAACTCAATAGTGAGCACTTAAATCACACAAACAACCATAAAATACAGCAAACTTGAAACAAGTGTAGAGCCAGCCTATTAGCAAGCCACTATTTACCTTTTAACAGGGCTCCGATAGCCTTTTTCACATCTGCAAAACAGGGGCGCTGAGCCACATCTAACTGCATGCACTCGTCTTTAATCGCACTCAACTGTGTGTAGTACAGAGGGCCAATCGAGGCACTCACATAGGCAGATGCATCCACATAGGCCAACAGATCTTCAATCAAGCAACCAAGCGCCCGCACTTCAATAGCTTCTATCGCTAAGCGTTCTGCTGTCGATAGATTGCGTAAGTTTGATGCCGCACCAAAATCCCCAAACAATAAGCTCATCTGTTGATTAACCATAATATTATGGGCGTAGACATCACCATGACTTACTTGTTTGGCATGTATGTGCGCCATTGCATCGGCCAACTGGTGTGTGATTTTGGCGACTTCATCAAGGCGAAATTCGCTACCGTCTTTAAAGGTATCGCGAGTGCAGGTGACAAGACTTGGTGGTAGCCCTAAGTTACTAAACCCTGGCGGAATAAGTTCCATCACTAAACCCAATTGATCTTTCTGGCTAATGTGCGCCACGACCTTAATAAGGCTGGGATGATCACCCGTTGTGAGACAGCAATCTAACTCGTCAGCGGGATAACCATCGCTCGTCACTTCACCCTTAAAGAGTTTTACCGCAATCTGCGCCGACCCCGTCGCGGCTATCATGGCTTGATTCAACCAATCGCCTCGATAAATGACCCCAGAAGCCCCTTCGCCAAGCTTCTCAGCCAACTTGATATCACCCAGAGTCACATTCGCCACTGTGGCCACATCGGCGTGGGGATCGACTAAGGTATGGCTGAATGGATTTCCCGCAAAGGCGAGCCAAGTCAGTTTGGGCAAACTGAGTAACCAAGCTGGCAGTGCGTGGAGTTGATTGGCCGATAAACGCACTAACTCTAAGTTGCGGCAATTGGCCATCGACTCGGGCAAGGCTGTTAAACGGTTACCCGCTAAGGCTAATTTTTGCAGACGATGTAAATCGCCCATGGCCGTAGGCAACGTCTCAATGAGGTTATCGGTTAGGATGAGCCAGCGGGTTTGCAGCGGTAATGCCGCAGCAGTCACTGTTTTGATTTGATTGGCCTTAAAGCCAATCATCTCTAAATTTGTGCAACGCCCTAATGCCTCAGGCAAATGTTCAAAGCGATTATTCGAGGCGAAAATTATCTTTAAATGCGATAAGCGGTGTAAATCCTCGGGCAAAGTGCTCAGTTGATTATGCGATAAATCGAGGATTTCGAGGGTATCGGCTAAATCAAAAATCTCCCGCGGGAACTCGGTTAAATCCTCAACCAATTGTAAACGTGTGATCCCTTGTAACTGCCCTGCCCTTAACTGCGCTAACGTCTGCACTTTGCTACCCAAGTCAATGAAAAATCGCGGCTATGGTAGCGTATAAATCGATAAAGCTAAACGCAGGATCTGCAATCAAAGGGCGGCACAATCGGCCTTAAGACAACTTTGATACTATAGGTAAAACTTGGGGGAGCTATCCAGAAACTCGAAAACAGATTAGCATGTGCACCAATATGGAATGCACAGTCAACTCATCACAGGACAATCATGCGGACACATTTTCGCCAAACGCACTCTTTTACAGTGCTTATGCTTGCCATGCTAATGGCCCTACTGAGCGGTTGCGCTACAACATCAGCAAGCCCATCAACCACTGAATTCAATGCCACTGCAAGTGATGTCAGTAATGATAACGACCACTCGCCACAACAGCATCAAACGCCACCCGCCGTGGTTGAGCAGTACAGCGATGTGTGGGAAAAGATCCAACACGCCAATACCATTGACGTCCATGATGATGCCGAAGTACGTAAACAGCGTAACTTTTTCGATGATAAACAAAAATTTATGAATCAGGTTGGCGATCGCGCCGAGCCATTTTTATATTACATAGTCAGCCAGCTCGAAGCGCGTAACATGCCATTAGAATTGGCGTTATTGCCCATAGTCGAAAGTGGCTATAACCCTTTAGCACAAGCTAACGGCCCCGCAGGACTGTGGCAAATGATCCCTGCTACTGGACGTAATTTTGGCTTAACGGTGAATTCTGCCTACGATGGCCGTAAAGATGCGCTGGCCTCAACCGATGCAGTGCTCGACTATCTACAGCACCTATACGACACCTTAGACAAAGACTGGATTAACGCCGTCGCCGCCTACAATACCGGTGAGCTAGTGATCAAAGCCGCCATTGATAAAAACAAAGCCAAGGGTAAACCTACGGACTTTTGGTCACTGGGTATCCCTGCTAAGCGAGTACAAACAGTTCCTAAGTGGCTGGCATTTATTCAGATTATTCGAAATCCCAACCACTACGGTTTAAAAGTCCCCCCTATTGCTAACCGCCCTTTCTTGGAAAGAGTGCCTGCACCTAATGGCGTAGATATTGGCCAGATTGCTAATGCAGCAGGGCTCAGCAAAGCAGAATTTAAAACCTATAACCCAGGCTTTCGCCAAGGTGTAATCCCCAGCAAAGGCAAATATCAAATCGCCTTACCGCTGGAAAACATAGGTCATTATCAGGAAAATCAAGACAAGCTCTACGCTCAAAAACGCTATGATAGCCAAAGCTATATTGTCAAATCTGGTGACAGCCTAGGCACAATCGCAGCCAAGTTTGATATGTCAGTGAAAGCATTAAAACAGGCTAACAATCTGACATCTGACCGCCTAAAAATCGGCCAAGAGCTCACACTGTTAACGCCAATGGCAGGCAATGATAATGAGCCTGAACCCACTAAAACCAAGGCGAAGACAGATAAAAAAGTGAGCAATAAGTCGTCGACCAAAGCTAAAGCGACTACCTCAACATCGACCGATAAACCTGCAGTAAAAGCGACTACTTACAAGGTGAAATCTGGTGATTCGCTGGATAAAATCGCCCGTAAGAATAAGGTTAAACTGGCTGACTTAATGAAGTGGAACCAGCTCAATGGCAAAAGTATTATTAAGCCGGGCCAAGAACTGAAAATTTCCGAATAACGATTGTAGTTTGAACGGCAAAAAGCCCAACAAAGCGCGGTTCCCAAGCGCTGTGTTGGGCTTGTTTCTATCCCAATATCAGAGTTAACCGCCACAGCTCAGCGTTACTACTCAGTTGACCTAACAAATACTCCCGGACAATCATTCCAAAACAAACCATTCCAGTTGCAGTGCCATTATTTTGTGTCTTTCTTCGCTAAACCAAGGGGATACAATTGCTGCTTAAACATGCCAACAGGCATGTAATCGCCCACGACACCATATTGCTCTGGCCACTCTTTCTGACCTCGAACTGCAGTCCCAAATAGGTAATCTAAAAAAGAAAAATGGGCAGCATAGTTACGGTCGATTGCCGCCTTATCAGAAGCATGGTGCCAATGGTGGAATTGCGGACTGACAATTAAGTAACGTAGCCAGCCAAAGTTAACCTGCACATTGGCATGATTAAAGACCGCCTGCACGCCAACGATAATCACATAAATACTGATGATGTCTTTGGAGAATCCCAAGATAAAAATCGGCGTGAGCACTAAACAACGGGTAGCAATCAACTCAAACATATGTTGCCTTGAACCAGCCAACCAATCTAAATGTTTCGCGCTATGGTGCACCGAATGGAAGCGCCACAGGAAAGGAATTTCATGGTAGGCACGGTGCGCCGCATATTGCATTAAATCGGCGACCAATAAAATCAACAACAGTTGCAACACAAAGGGAAGACCCGCGATAAAGCTTTGCACTGTGCTGGAAATAGCCCAAGAAAAGGTCGACTGCACAAATTGGTTTGCCACCAATAATACAAATCCAATCGCTAAGTGATTCACCAAAAAATGGTTTAAATCTCCTTGCCACTCGGGTCTCAATATTGCTTGTTCTGGTTTATGGGGTAGCCATTTCTCGATAAAAATGAAAATTAAGGTTGAGCCTAATAAGTCTAAAATAAACCAATCTAAACCCAGTGAGACCTTATGATTAGCAAAAGGCTCAACTTCAACTTGATGACCACCAAAAGCAATCGCTAAACTTACAAATACCCAAGCCACAAAGCCGAAACGCTTATTTTTATTTCGAATAAAATTCAATAAACCTAAACTGCCCGATACCACTAAGGCGACAAATATTAAGCTGCGAATAACATCGACATTATAGCTTTGGCGTAATTCTGGAGTAGTGAGATATTCGGGAAAATGAAACGCCAATACACCCAGAAACGATAATATCGCTAACATACACGCTATAGTACCGCTAATACTGCCTTCACCAATTTGGAAATGGCCGTCTTTAAATCCTTTACTCATCACAGTGAACTCCTTTTCCTATATTGCTCGCGTTATTCATACCACAGCGTTATACACATCACAGCAATGCTCGGCTTAATTTTTGCCGTTCAGCCTACATTAACCCCGCAGCCACAATCAATAAAAAGTGAATGCTAAGACAATAATGCTCAATCTACTAAGCACACTAAAACGAGCACACAAAAACAGCCAAAAAAAGCGCTACCTAAGTAGCGCTGTTTTATTAGAGCCGTTCACTCACCATAGCGGTTAGATCTTAATCAAGTTATAACCAAAACTAGTGGAAGGATCTTTATTCAGCACCATAGTCACATTGTCTTCATTGCTGAAATCCATTAAATCGGATGCATAGACAACGGTTTTAGTACCGTTTTCCACAGCGATAACCTTAATAGAATATTCGCCAGCTGGCACAGTCAATGACTGAGGGCTTGCTGGATTGACTGCGGTGATCTTATTTACAGCCGTTTCAATCGTGTCATTTGCCTTTAAGAAATACACGGTTAGATTGCTTTTATCGGCAAAACTCACAATGTCGAACTTAAAGCTATAGGGACTTGGCGTCTGAGTTTGCTTCATCTCCATCGCCTTCACTTGGCTGCCCTGCTCGGTCGTTTGCTCATAGATGAAGATGGTTTTAATGTCATCTTGGTTAAGGGTGATCAACACGTTATCGAGCAATTTATTTTGCGTACCGTGGTCGAACACACTCACACCAAAATCATTAAACTCAGCACCTTGATAGCTAGTCACCCCAAAAGATGGCACTTCGCTAAACAGAGTATCTTGCTTACTGCTAGCCACTTTCACATCGATAATGTGCGAACCTAAACCGTTAAAGACGCGATAATCGACACTCGCTTCTAATGCTACATGATTGCGAACATTGGTGGTTGAATCGACACTGTCCAAGGTGATTTTTGAATCCGAAGCACCAAAACCTTCGCGGATAATCAGCTTATAAGGCACCTTAGAACTGAATTTAATGTTCGCAGTTGTATAAGAAACATTCATTGTTCCCGCTGGTGCGAGGTAAACCTTATATTCACCCGTATCCATCACTTGCGGCTGCGACACTTCACCGTAGGCCACACTGCCTAACATCACGGCATCGGCAAAGGTTTGGGTCGACTTAGAAACATAAGCGTCAAAGGCTTGGGCATGTACAGCAGTATTGGCAATCAAGAGCTGCATTTTACTGTTTTCAGCCACTTCGTTGAGCTTATCGAGTTCAGTGCGAGAATAGTTGATATTAAGTAATTTAGGTTCGGTAAAATCACCATGTAATACAAAGAAATGGTCCGTTGCAACTTTCAAATCGATATTTTCTTTATAAATAGAGATATCTTTATCAGAGGCATCCTTAGCCATCACTTCAATCGCAGTTACGCCAGCCGTCGACGTAAATCGCGGCATAGTGTCCCCATAGATCACACTTTCATAGGTTTTATCGGCAACTTTGAGTGCAGTAGCAGTGCTTCCAGCTGAAGCATTATAAAATTGCACATAGGTGGCATTTTGATCTGTGCCCTCTTCATTATTATCATCTGAGCCACATGCCGTTACCGCTAAACAGGCAACAGCCACCGCAGCGAATCCCTTTAGCTTACTTTTTATCATTGTTTCCCTCATTAGCAGACAAAAATTCAGTTCAATCTACGCAGTTATACAATGACAACAATGGCAATTTCCACTAAAAACAAAAACAAATATTTTACAAACTCAAACACTTAACAAACATTTCAATAACACACTGAAAAGTGATACAAACCACACTTTTCAGGCCCTTAATTGATACAAATGCGGCTGCTGATACTTTTGCTCGCCTCTCAAAAATTCTGCTCCAGTGGGAAATGACTGTTCTATCGAACACCTCTCTTTTAGGCTTAAAGCGACTATGGATAAACTATCCTCAGACGGTACAAACCTTGTTCGACTAATGCGATTAGGTTACTCTCGCATCGCCAATTAAGCCTTTGGGATGGATAGGATTTGCAAGGGATTCTCAACTACTACAAACAATGTTTTCAACACGATAGTGCCGAAATCAATCTCTGGTCTAGCCACAAGCTTGCCGAGCAAGATCAGCTATTACTCCAACATGAAGACGAGTTAAGCAGTGGCTTCCTACCCCGCTTGCCAGTGCCATTTGCTCCCGCCAGTGCATTACTAGCACGTAGCGCTTTGTATTTACGCGAAAAGGTATTATTGCACTGCTGTCTGTTTTTCTGCGGCACAGTCGACCTTAATGGCGAAAAACGAAAAGTCGTGACACCACTCCTTTATCGAGAATGCCAATTGCAGGCTGACGGCGATAATCTCTACCTAGAGAGCAATAACACTCTAGCTGGCAGCGGACCATTCACTATCAATGAAGCTCTATTAGAAAAATTAGTCGTTGAAGGACATAGCCTAAGCCAAGATTTACGCGATAATCCAACGGATGTCAGTGGCTGGATAGCTTGGCTGCGGGCGGGCCAAGCCGATGTCGATACCAGTCATTTATTGCATTTTCCCAAGCTGATCGATGAGGCTGAATTCACTAGCTTATGCCGTAAACGTGGGCAGTTTCTTGTCAGTCGAAGCCAAATCATTTTGGCAGAACGTTCGATCGCAAGTCGCGGCATTTTGCACGAACTCGACAAACTAATGACAGCGGCTGAACCATCAGCACCGCTTAAAGCGCTATTCGCAGAAACACAACAAACAACATCAATCAGCGCCAGTGAAGACACGCAAGAGGCTTATCTTCCTGGGCTGTTAAGCCGCGCGCAAATTCAGGCCTTAAAGATTGCGGCCAATCATACTTTGGGGCAGATCTCAGGCCCGCCGGGAACAGGTAAGAGTTACACCATAGCCACTGTGGCAGCAGAGCAGGTATTAAGGGGTAAATCTGTCCTCATCGTCGCCCACACTGATGTTGCTGTTGATGTGATTGCCGATAAATTGCAACAACAATTCCAGCTTGGGAGCAGTCTTATTCGAGCCGGCTCGCCGCAGTTTATAAAAGTCCTTAAAAACCAGATTGATGAAATGCTCCATGGTCAGCACCCTGCATCTGATGAGGCCGTCTCGGATAAGTTGCTACTCAATGCAAAACAACAACTTAATACTGTGACTCGTCAGCAAGTCAAAATGGAAGCGGACTTTATACGTCATTGCCGCCATGCCATACGTCGCGGCCAAAAACTGGCGACCTTACAACAAGGACAATCCCGTTGGCGCTTAGGATTTTACAACTGGGCTTACCGTGCAGGTATAAAAAGGTTTGCCCAGCAATGGAATGAACTCGATAAATTAACGACACTGATAGCGCAAAAAGAAGACTTAAGCCTCAAATACTTACAATTGGCAACTCACTATCGATTAAACCAATTACTCAAACATAAGCGCAGTACACTGGTGAGTTTTGCCAGTGCGTTACGCGCCCGCCAGTCCGCTAAGCAACTCGACGGTTTCTACAAAACGGATTTTGATGCCTTAAAGCAAACCTTTCCCATTTGGTTATCGAGCCTTGCCAGCTTGCATAAAGTGCTGCCCATGGAGCAGCAAATGTTTGATCTAGTGATTATTGATGAAGCCACCCAAGCCAATATTGCCGCCTGTTTACCGGCCTTGCAGCGGGCAAAAGCGGCACTGGTGGTGGGCGATAGCAAACAGCTGCGCCATTTCTCGTTTTTGTCCCGCGCAAAACAAACCCAAATCCAGACCCAACTCGGACTCGCCCCAGATTGTCGCGGCCTAATGAGCTACCGTGATGCCAGTATGCTCGACTTAGTATCGCAATCCCTTGCGAGCCAATCCCAAGTGGTATTTTTAAATGAGCATTTTCGGAGTAAACCTGAGCTGATCCAATTTAGTAATCAGCAGTTTTATCAAGGCATGCTGAAGATTATGCAGCACAGACCTTGCACAAGCTCTGGGCACTTACACAGAGTCCATGTGACTGGCAGCCGTGATAGCAAGGGCATTAACGCCATAGAAGCGGAGGCATTAATTCAAAAGTTAGCTCAACTGATTGATGAACAAGAGAATGCATTAGTGCCCGCCAGCATTGGTGTACTATCCTGCTTTCGCAATCAGACGGAGTATTTATCCCAGCAAATTCTCGCACGCTTTAGCGCACTACAACTCGAGCGTCACCAATTACGGATTGCCACACCCTTTGGATTTCAAGGTGAGGAACGCGATATTATGCTGCTGTCGTTTAGCATTACGGCCAACGACAGCCGCGCCGCCGTGTATTTAAATCGCGAAGATATGTTCAATGTCGCCATCACCCGCGCTAAACAAATGCAGTGGCTATTTTTATCGGTACAAGCGCATGAGCTCCCCAACAATAATTTACTGGCAACTTACTTAGCATCGGCGGGCCAATTTCAAGCGGCACACAATTATGTCGATTCCCTCGATACCTTCGGCCAGTCTGTGGCACTCGCGATTGAAGAAAAAGGCATAACTGTCTGGCGAGCCTACCATATGGCGGGGCTAGAACTGGATATTTTATGTCACTATGGTAACCAATATTTAGCAATAGATTTAATCGGTTACCCAGGACCTTGGGCGGACTTTTTCGATATTGAACTGTATAAACTCTTACAGCGCGCGGGCATTAAACTTATCCCCGTCAGTTACGGGCTATGGTGCCAACAGCGAGAACTTTGTATCCAACATATTTGTCAGCAATTGGGTATTACCCAAACAAGTTAATGCAGTAAATAACAGCCTTAATCATGCGCACGCTGTTGATAAATGGCTTTTATCTTGCTTCGCAACCAATTGATTTTGGGGTTGTGGCTGTTTCTCTTATGCCAAATTAAGGTAAAAGGAATAGCGAGTTTATCAAGATATTCGCCACTTATCGGGATAGGACGACTCACTAAGTCAGGGTGTAATTGGCGAGCATATTGTTCGCAATATTGTGGCGCAATTGCCATCATGTTGTGGTGAGGCTCTGCCGCGACAAACAGTGACTGCTCAAAACTGGCCAAGGTCAGCACAATATTACGACTCAGACCAAGCTCAATAAGCACATCATCTAAGGCCCAGGTTTCGCTCTTTTCCCACAAGATATTGATATGCGAGTATTTTAAGAAAGTGTCTATATTCCACTCTTCCTGCAAGGCGGGATGATCGCGGCGTAAATACACCTGAGGAAGATCGGTAAATAAAACCTCAAAATCGATAAAATAGGGTAATAAATCAAGGGATTCCTTGGAACGTGGATGACTTTCTCGGCCGGTAAACCCCATATCAGCTTCACCACGCACAATCGCTTCGAGTGAATCGTAATCCCAATTTCGTACCTTCACCTTTGCATCAGGGTATTGAGTATAAATGGCCTGAGTCAGCTCATTAAGCATGATAAGCAACAAAGGCGACTCAAGCATTAACTCGAAGGTGAGCCCTTTGGTCATCTCATCACCGCGCTTAGCCATCAGTTGCTTACCCATTTGCAACCATTCCGATAACTCCTGCTCCATACCGTGAGCCAATGGCGTTAACTGAAATCCCTGCGGCGTTTTGACAAATAAGGGATCGTCAAACCAATCCCGTAATTTGGCCAGCGACTTACTCACAGTGGATGGCGTGACATTGAGCTTTTTGGCAGCCTTAGAGACACTCCGCTCCTGTAATAAAAGCTGCAAAATAAACAATAAGTTAAGATCGAGCCGACTCAGGGATTTGGTCATTAATTACAATTTCCGGCAATTTAGGAACCGCTAAGATCAGTGTAATGCTCACCAGCGCACCGACAGCGAGGATCACTAATAATATATTAATCGCACTCACTTCGAGCAGACCCATCACCCAAATATATAAAGCTGAAGTACACACTTGGGCAATTCCCAGTAATGAGCTGGCAACCCCAGCCCGAGCCACAAATGGGCTGAGCGCCTGACTCATGGTGACCCCAAATCCAATCGAAAAACCGGAACAAACAAAAGCAAAACCTAACAGGTTGAATGACTGACTAACCCCGCCCAATTGAGTCAAGATAAACACCAATGCCGCTGCGGCAAATAATGTCTGAGAGAACAAGATTAACGATTTTTCTTTAAACAGGTTAAGCAAAAAGGGCGTCGAAAATGAGGCTAACATACTCACCAATGCCATCATTGCCATAGTATTGGAATATTGCCCACGGTCAAACCCCATCTGCCCCATGATCAACATGGGAGAGACATTTACATAGCTTAAAATCGTGGTCACACCTAAAGTCGTTATCACCACGCGACTGAGAAAAAACCGCTGTTTAAAGGATTCTTTATACCCACCCAGCTCAACTGTGGTGTGAAATTGCGGTTTAGGATAGGTTTCGCGCAATACAAAAATACACAGGGTTAAGACCATTAATCCCATTCCCGCCATAGTGTTAAATAGGCTAGGCCATGGGAATTTAAGCATAATTAAATGGCCTATCACAGGCGCTATCACAGGGATAATGCAAGTCACGCCATTGACCATAGAGAGCACTTTTGCTCGGCGTTTATCGTCTAATACATCACGCAAAATCGCAAAAGCCACAACATAGCAAGAACCCGCACCTATCCCTTGTGCAAAGCGTGCCATTAAAAAGAGATCACTGGTTTGCGCACTACCGGCAAAGTAAGAGGCAATAGCAAACAGCAATGCGCCAAACAAGGTAATGGGTTTACGCCCAATCCTATCGGCTAAGCTCCCCGCAAACAGCATAGTAGTCGCCATTCCCGCAAGATACACAGAAAAAGCAATATGCAGCTGCGCCTCACTCGCCCCTAAATCCTGCGCAATTTGCGGCAAACCGACCAAGTACATATCTATCCCTGTCGGGTACAAAAACACTAGACAAAAACTGCACAATAGATATCGAAACATATACCTCACCCCATTAGCCATCTCACACATAAGTTACGCCTAGCCTAGTTTCACTCGCGCAGATCTGTGAGTGGCATTTTCGACAACAGGTATTTCCATTGACGACCTATGGGAGGGACATAACACCACGAACGTGAAAGAAAAGTTGGTAACAGAAGATAGGGAAAGAAATAGGTAGAAAAATATCCCCTGCGGTTTGCGACCACAGGGGATATGTCGGTGAATGATCAGTCTACTATTCTATGAGCCCAACACTCATTGCTGAGGTTCTGGCGGTGCAGGCAGAACTTGGATCATTAAACTGCTATCGTCTTGCAGATATTGCTGCGCCAATTTATTAAGTTCTGCAACTGTCATCTGCTGCGCTAACGCTTGCCTTTGTTTAAAGGCAGCAAAACGACCGGGATGACTCTGGGCGGTTGAGGTGAGATCTAACCAAAAACCATTGGTTTGCGGCGCCGCTTGCATCCACTCAAGCACAGGTTGGCGGGCTCGATTAAGTAAGTCCTCACTGATCCCCGAAGGCGCTTTAACTTGCTTAACTGCGGCGGTGAAATACTCGGCAACCGTTGGCAACATGGCTTGAGTCGTCACGCTAAACAAACCTAAGTAACCATAACCGCTGGCATTGAAATCGTTGTAAGAAAAGGCCGATGGCGAATAACTCGCACCCGCTTTCTCCCTCACGTTTTCCGTTAATAGAATGCTTAGCACTTGCTCCAGCAGACCCAATCCCGCGTGTTGACTCAAGTGAGTCATGTCCGTTGTAGGCCACACCATGGCAAGTGCCGCCATATCAAGTTGACCATAATGCGTTAATGTTTTCTGAACGGGCACTTTCGGAAACACAGGTACTATCGACTGAGCATTAGCAATAGGGCTACGCTTAATGGCGCCAATTGTTTCAGCCACAGCAGCAATGGCACTCGCTTCGTCAAAATCGCCCACAATAGCGAGTTCAATCGCCCCTTGCTCGACGGCCGAATGGAAACTCGGCGCTAATTCTCCAAAGTGACGTTTGAGAATTTCTTCAGGCTCACCATAACCATAGCGTTTATCACCATTATGGGAGATACGGGCAAACTGATTAGAAAACTCAGATTGTGGGTTGCTATGAATACTTTGTTGCTCGGCAATCACTTGTTCACGAAACAATTGCTCAGCCTGCTTATCCATACCCGGCTCAATTAAATAAGCCGTCATTAAGCCAAGCTGCGTGCGTAGCTCTGCGGCATTAGTGCTAATCTCGCCGCCAAAACTTTGCTCACGCAGGCCTAAGTTGATGGAAATATCTTGCCCAGCAAAAATATCCTGCAGACTGTCATAATCATGGGCCTTGAGTCCCCCCTGCACAAACGCACTGTTAAACAGATAAGACAAACCATCCAACTCAGGGAATGGCACTTCACCAAAGCCAATGTTTAGGCTGACCAATGTGGTGCCTTTATTAAAGTTGGTAGGCTTAAGATTAAGGCGCACGCCATTGGCAAATTGCAGTTGGCGAATCCCCGTTTCCTTATCGCGACTGTCGACCACTAACTTGCCTTGCTCGCCAAACTGAGTATAAGCAAACTCATCAATCGCCTTGATTGCTGGTGCGCTCACCGCTTGTTTACGGCTTTTCTCGTAGCTGGCGATAAGCTGTTTTTCAGCATTTTCAATGGGCTTATTGCTGGTCAGATACAAATACGGCGTGGCGTTCCATGTTTGATTAAACACTTGGCTTAGCTTTTGCGGTGTCACTGTTGGCATTATTTTTTCAAAAAATGCGAGCTGCCAATCAGGTTCGACAGGGACGCGATTGCCCGCCACCGAATACACTAGACTCTCGGCAATATTCACACTGTGAATGGTACTACTACCCGCGACACTTAGCTGATATCCCTTATGCATACGTTTGATTTGCTGGTCAATTTCCTGCTGGCTAAAACCAAACTCTTTTGCTTGACGCAGGGTTTTCTCCAAGAGTGCGATTCCCTCTTGCCAGTTATTTTCCTGCGTACCTAGGCTCATTTGTGTGCCATAGGCAATATCAAACTGCGGCCCAACCTGCAGGTTTACACCATATAAACCTTGGCTATGCAGTAATTGCGACTCCATACGGCGATACAAGATGCCGTGGGCAAGCTCGAGCAACATTTCCTGCTCCCGCACAGCAGGGCTATCGGTAATCGCTGAGATGGGTTTTAGCATGCCAAGGGAAACTGACGTTGACAGACTTGGATCAAAAAATGCCGCCGCATCGACACTTTGGCGCTCTGCGACAGTACCAATAGCTTGTTCCTTGGTTTTAGTGGCCAAAGGCGCGGCTTTCCAACTGGCAAACTGTTGTTTTATCTTTTGTTCTACCGCGGCTACCTCGATATCACCCACCACAATTAAAGTGGTGCGTGAGGGTGTATAAAAACGCTGATATAAAGACAGCAACGCCTCGCGATTGGCATTACTGATACTGTTCGCCTCACCCACGGGGAAGCGCTTTGACAACAATGTGTTTGGCATTAAAAACTGTAATTGGTTACGGTAATTCTCAAGATCCGCACCGCTACGTTCACGCAGTTCAGACAACACTACCGCTTTTTCACGTTCAATTAGCGCTGGGTCAAGTAATAGATTACTGCCAATTTCTCGCATTAAAAACAAAGCAGTATCGATTTTATCTTGGCTATTACTTGGCAAGTTGAATTGATAAACCGTCTGCTGAAACTCAGTCACAGCATTGGTATCGGCGCCAAAACTCAGGCCAAGGCGCTGCAATGTCGGCATCATCTCCCCCGCCGCCAATCCGGTCGAGCCATTAAAGGCCATATGCTCAAGAAAGTGCACTAATCCTTGCTCGGTATCAGACTCGATCAAAGAGCCTACATCCACCCGCATCCGCACTATGACCGCCTGCTCCGGCGTCTTATTGCTCACCAATAAATAACGCATACCATTGGCAAGTTCACCTGTATGGATCCGCTCACTCATAGGCAAGCCTGTCGTTCCCATCCACAGCGGATCTTCACTCGCCTGCAGTGGCAACGCCATACTCAAAAACGCCAGCAGTAACCACTGACGCACAAAACTAATTACCTTGAAATTGTTCATTAAAATTCGCACTTTGCCCCCAAAATCAAACAAGAAACCTAGGAAGCGCTCACCTATGTTTCAGATAAAATAAGCTTTCACTATAGTACCTAAAGCACTTTAAGTCACAAAATCAATACCTTATGCCGTACTAAAAATAGTTTATCGCCTTGATATATAGTCAGAATATGCCGAAAAATAATGAGCGAGGAAGGAAGCTGAAACAGCTGTGGATTTAATGGTTACTGTGGAATGGTATGCATATATTAGTGAGATATTGAGTGCTTAATTAGCCAAGCCCTTTCTTAAATTTAATTACAGAGCAATATCTTGATTGAAAATCTGAGTTGAACCCTCACAATTTTGGCTTTAAAAATCACAACACTGTTTAGATATTTCGGCTCATGGCCTCGTGAAAAAACAACTTCACAGGTAAGCCATTAATGACAAAATGCAAAAGCCCTACGAATATTCACAGGGCTTTTGTTTTATCACGCAGCTGAATCTTAAAACTGTTGAAACCAACGTTGGATCTGCTGTGGATCTTTGCTTTGCGTTAACGACAGCATCAGTAAAATGCGGGCTTTTTGCGGGTTAAGATTACCTGCTGCGATAAAGCCATATTTAGCATCGTCTATCTCGGCATCAAGCGTGGTTGCGCCTGTGGGCACTCGGCTAGAGCGAACGACTAAGGTGCCTTTTTGACTCGCCTTAGCTAAGGTATCAAATATTGAGTGGTAAATATTACCATTACCTACACCAGCGCTGACTATGCCATCAAAACCCGCTTCAACCATAGCTTTGACAGGTAAATCGCTGGCATTGGCGTAGTTATACACTATGCCTACCTGCGGTAACTTGTCGAGTTTGCTGACATCAAAAGGCGTTTGCCTTGTATGTTGACGCTCAGTTTTGCCCATGTATTCAATCTTGCTGTTATGGATAACGCCAAGCGGGCCAAAGTTAGGCGCGGCAAAAGTGTGTACATCTGTAGTGTTAGTCTTAGTCACATCGCGGGCATTCAATACGGTATCGTTCATCACCACTAACACGCCTCGACCTTTAGATTCGAGGTTAGCGGCGGTCGCGACTGCGTTATACAGATTCATCGGGCCATCGGCACTCATGGCAGTTGATGGACGCATTGCCCCAACCAGTACTACAGGCTTATCGCTCTTGATGGTGAGATTTAAAAAATACGCCGTTTCCTCTAAGGTATCAGTACCATGGGTGATGACGATACCGTCGACATCTTTATCAGCCAATAGCAGATTGATGCGCTTGGCTAAGGCTAGCCAAACTTTATCGTTCATATCCTGCGAACCGACTTTAACCAGTTGCTCACCTTGAATATCGGCAAGTTGTTTCATTTCAGGCACGGCCGCAATTAAGCTACTAATGCCCACTTCACCTGCCTGATAGTTAGACTCAGTAGCCGATTGTCCGACTCCCGCAATAGTGCCACCCGTGGCAATAATACGTACCTGTGGAAGCGCCTGCGCCGTGGAGGAGAGAAATAACCCTAAAGTGACCGAGAGCAAAAGCTTACGCATTGGAAAATTCATGCTTACATCCTTTGATTAATAATAAACGCCCACAGTGTGCACTATTGTCTAAGCCTCACTGTGATAGCTCTCACTAAAATGAAATAACAGATTTAGCGTTATCTAATTGATTATTTAAACTTTAAGGAAAACACCATGCATTTATTATTGAGTAGATTTAACTAATCAATGATTATTCGCTATTGACGCAGTGACAATTAAATATCGTATGGTTTATTTAATTTTAAAAACACTTGAATAAATATGTCGCCGATTGGTTAACGAATAACAAATCTATAGCTAATTTGCATCAAAAAGTAATGGCTCACACTAGTGATCCGAGTTGAGAGACTTATCTAAGAAAAAAAAGAAATACACTATTTCATACAGTTAAGTGATCACCATCCTAATCCTGTTATTGCCAAAGCGTTAAGATCTACTTCGATAGTCAAGGAGACGATTCTCCTTCATGTTTTCGATGAGTTATTCTTGATGTGTTACGTATACTTATTGTACACATCCACAACTCAATACTCGGAGATATATCTTACTATTAATTGGATTTAATAGGATCGAAATGAAAGATACTAATAGCGTACGGATCGAAGAAGATTTATTGGGCACGAAAGAAGTTTCCAATGAATTTTATTATGGCATACATACATTGCGTGCCATCGAAAACTTTAAGCTGAGTAATCAAAAAATTTCCGATGTACCTGAATTAGTCCGTGGCATGATGCTAACAAAAAAAGCCGCTGCCATGGCTAACAGTGAATTAGGCGCTGTAAGTCCTGAAATCGCTGACAAAATTATTGAAGCGTGCGATCTGATACTCACAACGGGTCGATTTGTTGATCAATTTCCGGTCGATGTTTATCAAGGAGGCGCAGGCACTTCAGTCAACATGAATACCAATGAGGTATTAGCCAACGTTGCACTGGAGATCATGGGGCTAGAAAAAGGCCGTTACGATGTCATCAATCCTAATGACCATGTCAATAAATGCCAATCGACTAACGATGCCTATCCAACAGGTTTCCGTATTGCGGTCATCAACAGTACCGATATTCTGTTAGATGCATTAACCGACCTTATCAGCGCTTTCGACACTAAAGCCACAGAGTTTAAAACCATCTTAAAAATGGGCCGCACTCAATTGCAAGATGCCGTGCCTATGACCTTAGGCCAAGAGTTTCATGCCTTTGCTGTTACATTGCGAGAAGAAATTAAGTCCATCAAACGTTGCCAAGAGCTGTTGTTAGAAGTGAACTTAGGCGCAACCGCCATTGGTACAGGGCTCAATACGCCTGTCGGTTATTCTGCATTAGCCATTAAGTATCTGGCAGACATTACTGGCCGCGCCTATGTGCCAGCGGAAGATTTAATCGAAGCGACATCCGATTGTGGTGCCTACGTTATGCTGCACAGTGCAATTAAGCGTATGGCGATTAAAATGTCCAAGATTTGTAACGACCTACGCTTACTTTCATCGGGTCCACGTACAGGTCTGAAGGAGATTAATCTTCCTGAGCTGCAAGCGGGTTCCTCCATCATGCCAGCCAAGGTTAACCCTGTGATCCCTGAGGTCGTCAATCAGGTTGCCTTTAAGATTGTCGGCAACGATATCACTATCACTATGGCCGCCGAAGCAGGTCAATTACAGCTTAACGTAATGGAACCTGTGATTGGACAGGCGATGTTTGAGTCGCTCAGTTTGATGGGTAATGCCTGTATCTCCCTGCGTGAAAAATGCGTTGAAGGTATCACAGCCAATCCAGAGATCTGCATGGCCCATGTGATGAACTCTATCGGGATCGTGACCTACCTTAACCCAATCATCGGCCACCATGAAGGTGACATCATAGGCAAAATTTGCGCCCAAACGGGTAAAAATGTCCGTGAAGTGGTACTCGAACGCGGTTTGTTAACGGTTGAAGAACTCGATGACATTCTCTCAGTTGAAAACCTGATGAATCCTAAATATCAGGCTAAACGCAACACCAGCAAAGCCAAAGTGTAACTCAGTGGGGCTGGGGAGCCTTCCCCAGCCCATAACTCGATGATTCAAGAATAAGCCTGCGCAGAGTGAACATGCGTAGGCTATTGAAATTAAAAATAAAATAGAGTTAACACTATGATTATATTAGAGATAATTATCGTCCTCGGGGCTATTTACCTTGGTGCAAGGATGGGTAGCATGGGAGTCGGCTTCGCTGGCGGTGTCGGGGTACTGATACTGACCGCGGGGATGGGACTCAAACCGGGCAATATCCCGATTGACGTGATCCTCATCATTATGTCAGTTATCACCGCGATTGCGGCCATGCAAGTGTCTGGAGGGATGGATTATTTAGTCTCACTGGCAGAAAAATTATTACGTAAGCATCCAAAACAAATCACCTTTCTGGCCCCTGTCGTCACCTATTTCATGACACTTTTTGCGGGTACAGGCCACACAGCATTCTCCACCTTACCTGTTATTGCCGAAGTCGCAAAAGAGCAAGGCATTCGCCCCTCTCGTCCCTTATCTATTGCCGTTGTCGCATCTCAAGTCGCCATTACCGCCTCACCGATTTCAGCGGCTGTCGTGTTCTTCTCAGGCATCTTAGAGCCGTTTGGCGTAGATTATTTAGTACTGTTAGCCGTTTGTATTCCCTCAACTTTTCTCGCCTGCATGGTCGGCGCCGTTGTTGCCAACTTAATGGGTAAAGAACTGGCCGATGATCCTGTCTATCAAGAACGCTTAGCCAAAGGTTTAGTCAAAACACGCGGTAAAACGGAGATCAAAATTAAAGCCGGCGCGAAACGATCTGTGATGATTTTCTTGCTGGCGATTGCGGCTGTCATGGCCTATGCCACTGCGATATCAGACAAAGTCGGTTTGATTGTTGACCCTGTATTGCCACGCGACGCCGCCATTATGGTGCTGATGCTCACGGCAGCTGCCGCTATTACGATTTTCTGTAAGTTAGACGCAAGTGAAATCTCTAACGCGGCCACCTTCAAGTCAGGCATGTCAGCCTGTGTTTGTGTGTTAGGTGTGGCTTGGTTAGGCGATACCTTAGTGTCGAATCATATCGAGGAAATCAAAGATCTTGCCGGCACCTTACTGCAAAGTCAGCCTTGGTTATTATCGGTAACCTTATTCTTTGCCTCCATGCTGCTCTACTCCCAAGGCGCGACAACAAAAGCGCTAATGCCCGCAGCCTTGGCGATTGGTGTAAGTCCATTGACAGCCGTAGCCTCTTTCGCCGCCGTCAGCGCGCTGTTTGTATTACCGACTTACCCCACGCTACTGGCTGCGGTCGAGATGGATGATACTGGCTCGACACGGATTGGTAAGGCGGTATTTAACCATCCGTTCCTGGTCCCTGGCGTTGTGACGATTGCCACCAGTGTGGCATTAGCCTTCCTGTTTGGCGGCATGATGCTGTAGCTCAATTTTACCCTAAGTGCTCTCAGGGCTAATGCCTACAAATGGATTAACCCTCTTCTTTTAATCTGTATCTATAGACTTTGTTTTGGCGTGATGCAGGTACATTCACGCCATAGCAAATCGAGTAAGAGGTGAATTAATGTCAGCAAAAACGCGTGTTCCTACCGCCATTAACGGCGGACCATTTGGCCAAGCTTGGTCGGCTAAAGCAGACTGCTTACAAAGTGTGACAGGGCTTATATTAGGTATTTTCCTCTTATTTCATATGCATTTCGAGGCGAGCATTTTATTTGGTAAAGAAACCTTTTTTCACATGGTGCAATTCTTAGAAGGCAGTATGTTTAGCTCGACGGGTCATGGCTTCCCCATAGTGACCCAGATCATTTCAGTCATTATGCTGGTGATTGTTGCAGTACATGCCGCCACCGCACTACGTCGTTTTCCAGTGCAATTAGGCCAATGGCGAGCGATGCGTGGCTTTATGTCGACTATCAAGCATAGAGATACCCAAGCATGGTTCTGGCAGATGATCACCGGTTTCTTACTGTTTTTCTTAGTGTCAGCCCATCTTGCCACTATGATTTTAAACCCTGATATTGGCCCTCACCTTTCGGCCGAACGGGTTTACCACGATAACGCTTGGCTCTTATACGTGGTGTTTTTACCTATCGTGTTATTCCACGGCATCGTTGGTTTATACCGAGTGATATTAAAGTGGGGTGTGAGTAGTAACCGCCCACTTATCCGCACTATAGCGCAAGTATTGATCGTCTATTTATTGTGTTTAGGCACATTAAGCCTAGTGACCTATATCAATATTGGTATCGAATTAGTTTTGCCAGTACAACCGTTTATTCCTCAGTAATGGGCATGACGCTATCGGCGCACCTAGCCTATATAGAAAGACAAACAACATACGGATCCTCCTCTGATACATAGTTGCCGCGCATCTATGCCCGAGGAGCGCAATGATAAATCCATGAAATGTTATCTAAATTATTAGATAAGGATCTGATTTGAAAATCATTTATACAGACTCATTAGTCATTGGCGCAGGATTGGCAGGCCTCAGAGTCGCGATTGCCACCAAAGAGCGAGGCCTAGATACCTTAGTGCTATCGTTAATTCCCGCAAAACGTTCACATTCGGCCGCCGCACAGGGCGGAATGCAAGCCAGCCTAGGCAATACTGTTAAAGGCATGGGTGATAACGAAGACATTCACTTTCAAGACACAGTCAAAGGTTCTGACTGGGGCTGCGATCAAGACGTCGCACGCATGTTTGCCCACGTTGCACCGAAAGCGATCCGAGAACTCACCAACTGGGGCGTGCCTTGGTCAAGAATTTCCGCCGGCCCGCGTGAAGTCATCATGAATGCGCAAAGGGTAACGCTCAATGAGGCCGAAGAAGCTCACGGCCTGATCAATGCCCGCGATTTTGGTGGCACTAAAAAATGGCGTACTTGTTACACCGCAGACGGCACTGGCCACTCTTTACTGTACGCGGTCGATAACCAAGCTATCTCCATGGGCATTCCAGTACATGAACGGATTGAAGCCCTGTCGCTGATCCATGACGGTAAGCGTTGCCATGGTGTCATTGCCCGCTGTTTAGTCACAGGTGAATTGCGCGCTTATGTCGCCAAATCCACCACCATCGCCACCGGCGGTTATGGCAAGATTTATGAAATATCGACCAATGCCACCATCTGCGAAGGCATAGGCCAAGCGTTAGCACTCGACACAGGTGTCGCCACCTTAGGCAATATGGAAGCGGTGCAGTTTCACCCCACCGCCATAGTGCCTGCGGGGATCCTTACCACTGAAGGTTGTCGTGGTGATGGCGGTATTCTGCGTGATAAAGACGGTCATCGCTTTATGCCAGATTACGAGCCAGAGAAAAAAGAACTCGCCTCCCGCGATGTGGTTTCCCGTCGCATGACAGAGCACATGCGTAAAGGTAATGGTGTCGAAAGCCCTTACGGCCCGCATCTGTGGCTGGATATTACGCAGCTGGGCCGTGAACATATCGAAACCAACCTGCGCGAAGTGAAAGAGATTTGTGATTACTTCCTCGGTATCGATCCTTGCAAAGACTGGATCCCCGTCAGGCCTACCCAGCATTATTCCATGGGCGGCGTGCGCACCAATGCCACAGGCGAGAGTCCACAACTCAAAGGGCTGTTCAGTGTCGGAGAAGCGGCCTGTTGGGACATGCATGGTTTTAACCGTTTAGGCGGTAATTCGGTGGCAGAAACTGTGGTCGGCGGCATGATCATCGGCAAATATGTGGCTGATTTTTGTGATAATAACGACTTAGAAATTGATACCGCACTGACCCAAAAATTCATTAATAAATTGCAGCAAGAAATCGATGGACTGATCGAAGGCAACGGCACAGAAAACCCCTTCCAAATAAAGAAAGAAATGCAACGCATCATGATGAACTACGTCGGGATCTTCCGTAATGGACCCGAGTTAGATAAAGCCATTAAAGGCTTGAAAGACTTACTGCTGCGGGCAAAAAATCTTGGCCTAAAATGTAAAAAACGTCACGCTAATCCTGAGTTAGTCGAAGCGCTGCGCGTCACCCGTATGTTGAAAGTGGCCCTAACCGTCGCCTGTGGCGCAGAGGCTCGCACTGAAAGCCGCGGCGCCCATTCACGGGAAGATTACCCACAACGCAATGATAAAGATTGGCTCAACCGCACACTGGCGACTTGGCCAGATGCCGAATCACTTGAACCAGTACTGCGTTATGAAGCGCTAGATGTGATGAAAATGGAGCTACCACCGGGATACCGTGGCTACGGTAACGACAATACTATCGCCCATCCAGATACCGAAAAACGCGTACAAGAAATCAATCAAGTGCTCGCGAGCTTAGGTGATGATCCCGATAGAAACACACTGCAGCGAGCCCTGATGCCATACGAGCTGCCAAGCCACCTGCAGGCTCCTAATGAACGCCTCAGCGATACCTTAGCGATCACTCCAGCCCAACCGGTAGGAAACAAACCACTATGAGCCGTCAAATCAGCTTTAATATCTTTCGCTACGATCCGCAAGATGGCCAAGACAAGCCAAAGATGGAACGTTATCAGTTGACTGAAACACCGGGCATGACAGTATTTATCGCCTTAAATCAACTACGTGAGCTACAAGACCCGTCACTGCAGTTCGACTTTGTCTGCCGCGCGGGCATCTGTGGCAGTTGCGCCATGGTGATCAATGGTTTCCCCACGCTTGCCTGTCGCACGTTAACGGCAAATTATCCTAATGGCGAAATCACCCTAATGCCGCTGCCCGGCTTCGAGCTGATTGGCGACTTATCGGTGAACACGGGTAAATTTATGCGCGAATTAGCCGAACGCTTAAAACTGTGGCTGCATCCTAGACCCGATGATCAGGACATTCATCGCCTCGAAAATCCAATGGCACCCGAAGAAGCCGCGCGGATCTATGAGCTAGAACGCTGTGTCGAATGTGGCGTTTGTGTGTCGGCCTGCGCCACCAAACAAATGCGTGACACCTTTGTCGGCGCGGTTGGCATGATGAAAATTGCTCGCTTTGAAATGGATAGCAGAGACAGCCGCAGCGCGGATGATTTCTACCATGTGATAGGCAATCAAGATGGCGTCTTCGGCTGTATGACGCTACTCGGCTGCCAAGATAACTGCCCCAAAGATTTGCCGCACATGCAGCAAATCGCTTACCTGCGCCGCAAAATGGCCGCAAGCATACTCTAGTTTTCCTTAACCTAAAGTCCCGTTGCGTTAGCGGGGTTTTAGGGCAACACCTTTCCAAAGCCAGCTGGCAGGTTTTATCTGTCAGCTGCTGAGTTACGAAGCCTAATTTTCTTAGTTAGGCGCCTCCCCAGCACTATCACAAGTGCAGCTCCTTACTACTAGCGATACCGCTCAATCGGCAACAAAATCCATTAGCAGAACGCGAGTAGTTGTTATGTAAGGAAACATAAATGAAACCGTCTAAACTTACATCAGCCATACTTGTGCTGAGCTTTGCCACACCTATTTTTGCCGTTCAAGCCAATAATACAGCAGAAACCAATGACGAATTACGCACTGAATTACAACAAATTCAGCAGAGACTCGCCATGCTCGAAGCTCAAGAAAATGAGCCATCAGTGCCATCGGATACCCAGTTTAATTTTTATGGTTCTTTACGCCCAACATTCGGCCTGACCCACACTAACTCGGACGATGTGTGGGATGTTGGCGATGCAAACTCGCGGATAGGTTTTGCTGCAGAGCACCAACTCGGTAATGGCTTAGTCGGTTTTGCGAAAGGGGAATTTAAGGTCGATATCAAAGATGACGGTGACTTTGGCGATGCGCGCAAAGCCTATGTCGGATTAAAGGGATTTTTTGGTAGCGTTGCCATAGGTAAACAAGCCGTCACACAGGAAATGATTTCCGATCCCGTTGATATCTTTAACCGCTCAGGAACACCTCTGGCCTATGACAGTGCGAGCCCATTCAGGCTCAATAATCTCGTGACCTATCGTAAAGAGTTTGGCGACCTGTTATTTTCGGCCGATGCGCAATTCGACGGCAATAAAGGCAGTGGCGGCAGTGACTTCGTTAACACGGGCATCCGTTATAAAACCGACTTCATCTACATTGCCGCAGCTTTTTATAATAAAGAGTTAGAGGACAACAAGGATGAAAATACATTCGGTGTAACACTAGCAAAAAATTTCAATTCTCTGTTCCTCGCCGCAGCCTACCAAAACATTGAAAAAGACAGCGTCGATGGCACAACATTGGATGGTTCAACACTGGATGTAGTTGCAAGCTATCCCATCACTGACAGCTATAAAATCAAGCTAGGCGTGTCCAGATATGACGATGGCGACAATGACATCACCTCCGCGAAATACAATGCCTATAACACTACGCTGGAATGGCATAAAACACCGAAATTCAGCACCTTCATCGAATATCAAAAAACAGATTTTGAATACCGCGAAACCAATGACCAGATCATGCTAGGCATGCGTTATAACTTCGATTATACGTTCTAAGTTTCTATCTCAAACGTATCGTTATGTGAGCAAGCGAGGTGAAAGATTTAGCAACCTCGCCCACGGCATCAAAGCACAAAACTTAAAAGCATAAAGACAAGAAACAACAAAGCCACGACTCGCGTGGCTTTGCTTATTTAAGACGATACCGTCTTTACACTTCAATACGTTCCAATTTAAAACGGAATATCGTCATCCCAGCCATCATCCAAATCTGGAGTGAAGTTTTGCTGTGGTTGTGGCGCAGGACGCTGTGCCGGTGCTGCAGGCGCTTGATAAGCTGGCGCTGGAGCGGCTTGCGGCTTAGGCGCATAACCACCTTGTTGTGGTTGTTGAGCCTGCGGCTGACCATAACCTTGCTGCTGGGTAGGTGCTGGCGGAGCATATTGTTGCTGAGCTGGCGCTTGGTAAGCTGGTGCTGCTTGAGGCGCTGGCGCATATTGATTTTGCGCAGGAGCGGCTTGCTGTGGTGCAGATTGATAACCTGCGTTTTGTGGCATGCCGCCGCCCATTGGCGCGCCTTGTGCTTGCCCACCTTGACCACGGCTACCTAGCATTTGCATGCTACCGCTTTGGTCGATAACCACTTCAGTGCTGTAACGGTCTTGACCACTTTGGTCTTTCCACTTACGAGTTTGCAGTTTACCTTCAAGGTAAACCTGTGAACCTTTACGCAGGTATTCACCTGTAATTTCAGCTAATTTGCCGAACAGAACCACACGGTGCCATTCAGTACGCTCTTGCTGTTGACCCTGTTGGTCTTTCCACGATTCGCTAGTCGCTACTGTGATATTTGCGACTGCATTACCGTTTGGCATATAACGCACTTCTGGATCTTGTCCCAAATTGCCAACCAAAATTACCTTGTTAACACCACGACTGGCCATTGAAATCTCCTGCGATTCTTTAAATAATCTATTAATTCAGTATGTTGTTTATCTGTGTCGCCATAGAGGAAAATCTGCTTCCCCAAATACCACACGGCAGACCAGATATTATTGAGCAGAGCCTAACACAGCTCGTGCTTCTCTTAAATCGAAATGCTCATCAACCTTTAAGTAAGCCACTTTCTCGTCCAGCACGACTATGGCTTCAACAACGCCCATTAATTGGGATAACTGGGTTGCCATATCGCGCGCTTGCGCCTTGTCTTTCACTTCGGCTTCTAAGGTGTAACTCTTTAACAGCACAGGATTTTGCATGCCTAATGTCAGGAATAACCAAATAGACATTAAGATCACGGCAACAATAAATACCCCGACTGCGCCCACGAGCTGGAAAGCACCACCACCGAGCATACCACCACAAAAAGCCCCTAAAAATTGGCTAGTAGAATACACGCCCATGGCCGAACCTTTTTCGCCGACGGGGCAAAATTTGGCAATCAAACTTGGCAGTGAGGCTTCTAAATAGTTAAACCCTGTAAAGAAGAGCACCACGGCAAAACTCAATACCCAGAGATTGCTCGCAAATGCGGCCATCGCCAGCAATGCCACTATCATTATCATCAGGGCAATTTGGAACATCGCCTTAGTATTTTTGCGCTTAACCCCTATGATGATTAACGGCACCATCAAAATAAATGCGCCCACAAAAGCGGGGAAATACAGCATCCAATGTTTTTCTTTCACTAGACCCGCATCCACCAGATCCAGCGGTAATGCCACAAATACTGCGGTGAGCACTAAATGCAGGATAAAAATCCCAGCGTTAAGCCTAAATAATTGCGGCTCGAGGAACATACGTTTGAGCTTAGCGGGCGTTGCTAAAGTGTCTCCCTTCGGAGCCTGAGTGATGGGATTAGGCACTAAAAACTGGATCAACAGCATACCGACAATAGCAAATACCGCCGTTAACCAAAACAATCCAGTCAACCCAAGATGTTGCGCAACGATAGGTCCCATTAGCAAAGACAGGGCAAAAGATAACCCGATACACATGCCAATAATCGCCATCACCTTAGTGCGCTGCTCGTCGCGGGTTAAATCCGCGGCAAGCGCCAGCACGGCAGCGGCAATCGCGCCCATACCCTGTACAGCTCGACCAAAGACAACACCATAAATCGTATCTGCGTTAGCAGCGATAACACTGCCAATAGCAAACAACACTAAGCCACCAAGAATAATCGGCTTGCGACCATATTTGTCAGATAAAATCCCCATAGGGATTTGCAGCACGGCTTGAGTCAGGCCATAGGCGCCGATAGCAATACCCACCCACAGAGGCGAAAAGCCTTCGAGATGCTGACCATAAAGTGCAAAGACGGGCATGATCATAAACAAGCCCATCATGCGCAAACCAAATACACTGGCTAAAGAAAACGCGACTTTTTTCTCAGTACCCGAAAGTCCGTTGTTACCCATGATTTTGCCCTGGATTGAAGTCTTTTAAGGGGCGCATGTTACCACACCCAAAAGGATTTGCTCAAAAGGAAATAGTGGCCTAAACCACTGACTATACACTTAGCTTTTATCCCGTTTATCACGGACCTATATTGACTGTGTCTGAGTTAACATCTTTATTTTTAACGCTCAGGCACAGGGGAATGAGTCTAACATAATGTTCACAATTGTCCTGTGAGTCAGTGCGCAACAACAGTATTAATCTTAGTTAATCCATTCCATCCACAACATCCCGCGAAGCAGGTCGACTTAAAGCCAGTGCCAGCCCTAGGATTGGTGCAGATCACAGAATCAACTAAACTCAGCGGCGGAACTGTGCGATACTTGTGCTCATTTTTTTAAGCATATGGCATTAGAGCGATAGATGGATAAGATTGAAATACGCGGCGCACGCACCCACAATCTCAAGAATATCAACCTGACTATCCCAAGGGATAAACTGATTGTCATCACGGGCTTATCGGGATCTGGCAAATCCTCCCTCGCTTTCGATACTTTATATGCCGAGGGCCAGCGACGTTATGTCGAGTCCCTATCTGCCTATGCTCGCCAATTTTTGAGTTTAATGGAAAAGCCCGATGTGGACCATATCGAAGGCTTAAGCCCGGCGATATCCATAGAGCAAAAATCCACCTCCCATAACCCACGTTCGACCGTGGGCACGATTACCGAAATTTACGATTACCTGCGCTTGATGTTTGCCCGCGTGGGTGAGCCGCGTTGTCCGACACATAATCAACCCTTGGCGGCACAAACCGTCAGCCAGATGGTCGATAAAGTGTTGGAAATGCCCCAAGACAGCCGCTTGATGCTGCTCGCACCTGTAGTCAACGCCCGTAAGGGTGAACACGTTAAATTGCTCGAAGGTCTATCGGCGCAGGGTTATATCCGCGCGCGTATCGACGGTGAAGTGTGTGACTTAACCGATCCGCCAACCTTAGACTTACACGTTAAACACACGATTGAAGTGGTTGTCGACCGTTTTAAAGTGCGTGACGATATCAAGCAACGCTTAGCGGAATCCTTCGAAACTGCACTAGAACTCTCCGGCGGCATAGCGACCGTTGCCAGCATGGAAGACGACACTGGTACTGGTAAAGCAAAAGGCGAAGAACTGATCTTTTCGGCCAACTTCGCCTGCCCGCATTGCGGTTATTCGATGGCGGAATTAGAACCAAGGATCTTCTCCTTTAACAATCCAGCCGGCGCGTGCCAAACCTGTGATGGTTTAGGGGTACAACAATTTTTCGATCCTGAGCGCGTGATCACCAATACCGAGCTTTCACTGGCGGGCGGTGCGATTCGCGGCTGGGATAGACGCAACTTCTACTATTTCCAAATGCTTAGCTCACTCGCCGAACACTATAAGTTCGATGTCGAAGTGCCCTACGAGCAGCTTAGCGAAAAAGTCCGCAAAATCGTACTTTACGGCTCAGGTAAAGAAAGTATTGCCTTTAAATACATTAATGACCGCGGTGATGTGGTGGTGCGTAATCACCCCTTCGAAGGCATTCTAAACAACATGGACAGGCGCTATCGCGAAACCGAAAGTAACTCGGTACGTGACGAATTAGCCAAGTTTATCAATACCCAAGCTTGTCAAAGCTGTGGTGGCTCGCGCTTACGCGAAGAAGCACGTAACGTGTTTTTAGGTGATATCAACCTGCCACAACTCACCACTTGGTCGATTGGCGAAGCCTTAGACTACTTCGAGAAAGTCGAATTTAGCGGCCAAAAGGCGCAGATCGCCGAGAAGATTTTAAAGGAAATCCGCGATCGTTTAGGTTTCCTCGTCAACGTGGGTCTCAATTATTTGAGCCTATCGCGCTCAGCAGAAACCCTCTCCGGCGGTGAAGCCCAACGTATTCGACTCGCCAGCCAAATTGGTGCAGGGCTCGTCGGCGTGATGTATGTGCTCGACGAACCCTCAATTGGTCTACATCAAAGGGATAACGAGCGTCTGCTGCAAACCCTGATCCACCTGCGGGATTTGGGCAACACTGTGATTGTGGTTGAGCATGATGAAGATGCGATCCGTATGGCGGATCACGTGATCGACATCGGCCCTGGCGCTGGCGTACACGGCGGCGAAGTCATTTGTGACGGTCCGATTGAGAAGATCATCGCCTGTGAAGAATCGGTCACCGGCCAATATATTTCCGGTAAGCGCAGCATTCATATCGATACGCCGCGCATTCCCTTCGACAAAAACCAAGTCATTCAATTGTTTGGCGCTCGCGGTAACAACTTGCGTAATGTGGATTTAACCATTCCCATTGGCCTATTCACCTGTGTGACGGGCGTATCAGGTTCGGGTAAATCGACCTTAATCAACGATACCTTCTTCAAAATCGCCCATAGAATGCTCAACGGGGCGACAGTGGATGAGCCATCACCCTATGACCGTATCGAAGGGATGGAACTGTGCGACAAAGTGGTCGATATCGACCAAAGCCCGATTGGTCGCACACCGCGCTCGAATCCGGCCACTTATACGGGCATCTTCACCCCGATCCGCGAGATTTTTGCCGGAACCCAAGAGTCACGGACTCGCGGTTATCAGGTCGGCCGCTTCTCCTTTAACGTTAAAGGTGGCCGCTGTGAGGCTTGCCAAGGCGATGGCTTGATCAAGGTCGAGATGCACTTCCTACCCGATGTGTATGTGCCCTGTGATTCTTGTAAAGGTAAGCGCTACAACCGCGAAACCTTAGAAGTACGCTATAAAGGCAAGAATATTCACGAAGTACTACAGATGACAGTGGAAGATGCGCGTCAGTTCTTCGATGCCGTACCTGCCATTGCCCGTAAGCTACAAACCTTGATGGATGTGGGTTTGTCCTATGTGCGTCTCGGCCAAAGTGCAACCACACTTTCGGGCGGCGAAGCCCAAAGGGTGAAACTTGCCAAAGAGCTGTCCAAACGTGACACGGGCCAAACCTTGTATATCTTGGATGAACCGACCACGGGTTTACATTTTGCCGATATTCAATTGCTGCTCGACGTGTTGCATCGTCTCAAATCCCACGGCAACACGATTGTGGTGATTGAGCATAATCTGGATGTGATCAAAACCGCAGACTGGATTATCGACTTAGGCCCAGAAGGTGGCGGTGGTGGCGGTATGATTTTAGCCACAGGCACGCCGGAAGAAGTCGCCGAGCATCCAACCTCCCACACGGCACGCTTCTTAAAGCCACTGCTAAAACGGGATATCGAGCTGGCAAAGGCCAATAAAGCTAAGGCTTAACATTCGGCTCATGCCGCAGTTGGTCTGAATAATAAAAGCGCAGTCGCCCTAAGCACTGCGCTTTTTTTCGCTCAGCAATCCAATATGCTTAAGCTATCGCATACATATAGATCTCATTGAATTAGAATCGGATTTAGGCAAAGATGATATTCATCTTCTGGCGAAGGCTTCAGCGATAAGGAATGTCCATGCGTGATAGCACTCAGTCCCCAGTGACTCACCTTATATTACCGAGGCAGTATCAATCACTTTTAAGTAAAAACCTAAGCGACATAAACCTAAGCGCATCGACTCTATTCAACCACAGTCGTATCGGTCAGCTGCTCGCCAAGTTCAAGATCACGCACCTTATAAGACATCAATCCCAAAGACTTGGCTTATTAGCACTGGCCTGCGTTGTTGCAACGACCCTCACTGGTTGCGCTAACTCAACCGAAACTTGTGCACGCACTGAGCTAAAACTCACTTGGGCCGAGCCCACAGAGTTACAAGCGACAGTCACAGTATTAAGCTCGGATGAATTTGAAGGCCGCAAAACCCAAACTCAAGGTGCGGCAAAAAGTCGTGACTATATAAAGCAGCAATTTCAGGGGCTAGGTTTACAGCCTTGGGGAGCGGACTTTATCGTGCCCTTTGAATATAAAACCTTCTTCACCCAAGAAACTGGCGCCAACGTGGTCGCCACCGTGATGACGGCAGAACCGACGAATCGATGGCGCATTATCGTCGCCCACTATGATCACTTAGGCATGAGCGGCAGCAAGATTTACCACGGCGCTGATGATAACGCCTCGGGCGTCGCTGCTATGCTCGCCATTGCCAAACATTGGCAACAGCAATTTGCCCTACAACCCAATACCTTGCCTAAGGTAAACCTGATGTTTGTGGCAACCGATGCCGAAGAACCCGGGCTCTATGGCAGTATCGCCTTGGTAGAGCAACTCAAAACCCGCCTGCCAGAAGCGACTTTTGAGCTGATGTTGAATTTAGATATGGTGAGTCACCCCGGCAGGCCCTATGGGATTTACCTCGAAGGCAGTCGAAACTTCACTCAGTTCAATCAATTTAAACCCCTACTGAATCAACAGAACCGACTTTGCATTAAGCTCACGCACCCTAAACCCGTTGGTCGAAGCATACAAAGTACCGATTGGCTGCGGGCGTCGGATCATTACCCCTTCCACAAAGCGAATATCCCTTGGCTGTATTTTGGTGTGCCGACCCATCCCCAATATCACACACCAGAGGATACCGTCGCGACAATCGACATCACTTTTCTTGCGGCAGTGACAGAGTCCGCATTCGAGTTACTTCAATTAAATGTTGAATATTTAAAGAATTAATGGGAAGTGGCGCGTTTCTTGCTCAGTTTTAGCGAAAAAAATGCAGAAAACAGGTTAAATAGCGTGACTCTGATTGGTAAAGTGGCCGCCATGCTGCTATAATCCGTCGTTCGCGGGAAATCGACACGGGGTTGATTTTCTGTCTGTGAAACTTTAGCGCCATTTCGCGCGCGCATCCACAAGGCTACAACCCAATGTCATCCGATGAAAGAACTTTCCGTGAACTCGGCCTATCCGAGAATTTGTTGCGTGCTCTTGACGAGCTAGGTTATGAAAAACCAACGCCAATCCAATCAGCCAGTATTGATCCACTTATGGCTGGCAAAGATATTTTAGGTCAAGCGCAAACAGGTACAGGTAAAACTGGCGCCTTCGCGTTACCACTATTAAACAAAGTTACCAGCCAAACTACACCGCAAATTTTAGTCTTAGCACCAACACGTGAATTAGCCGTGCAGGTTGCTGAAGCGTTCAGTAGCTATGCCAAATTTATGAAGAATTTCCACGTTCTTCCTATTTATGGCGGCCAAAGCATGCAACAACAGTTGAATGCCCTGAAACGTGGCCCACAAGTTATCGTTGGTACGCCTGGTCGTGTTATGGACCATATGCGTCGCGGCACCTTGAAACTCGACTCATTACAAGCTTTAGTGCTAGATGAAGCCGATGAAATGTTAAAAATGGGCTTCATCGATGATATCGAATGGATCCTTGAGCACACGCCAAGCGAGCGCCAACTGGCGTTATTCTCTGCCACTATGCCAGAGCAAATTAAGCGTGTTGCTAACCAGCACTTACGTAATCCTGTACATGTTCGTATCGAATCAAGCCAAACTACGGTTGAGTCAATCGAACAGCGTTTCGTACAAGTATCACAACACAACAAACTTGAAGCTTTAGTACGTGTATTAGAAGTTGAAAACACTGAAGGTGTAATCATATTCGTGCGTACTCGTAACTCATGTGTTGAGTTAGCTGAGAAGTTAGAAGCCCGCGGTTATGCTTCATCACCACTACACGGTGACATGAACCAGCAAGCCCGTGAGCGTGCAGTTGACCAACTAAAACGTGGCAAGTTAGACATTCTGATCGCGACTGACGTTGCGGCCCGTGGTCTTGACGTTGAGCGTATCGGTCACGTTGTAAACTACGATATTCCGTATGATGCCGAAGCTTATGTACACCGTATTGGCCGTACAGGCCGTGCTGGCCGTACTGGTATGGCGATCCTGTTTGTAACGAGCCGTGAAATGCGCATGCTGCGCACTATCGAACGTTCAACTAACAGCCGCATTTCACCAATGAAAATCCCAAGCCCAGAGACTGTTGCAGAACGTCGTCTGTCTCGCTTAGGTGAGCAATTGGCTGAAACAATCAACGGCGATTTAGATTTCATGAAAGAAGCTGTTGCTCAATTATGCCAACAGTTAGAAGTCGATACAGATCTGCTAGCCGCTGCATTATTACAGCAAGTTCAGCAAGAACGTCCTTTGCAATTGCCAGCAATTCAAGAACGTGTTCGTGATGAACGCAGTGAGCGCACTGAACGTAGCGACCGCGGAAGTGATCGTAATGACCGTGGTGGTGAGCGTGGTGAACGCAGAAGTCGCGAACCGCGTCCAATGCCAGCCAGCTTAGGCTCAGCTGAAGCGTTGAAAGACAACCCAGATTTAAAAATGTGCCGTTACGTGATCGACGTAGGTCGTGAGAATGGTGTGGGTGTGGGTAACATCGTTGGCGCTATCGCAAACGAAGCTAACATCGACAGCCGTTACATTGGCGCAATCCAACTTTACGATGCAGTGACCACTGTTGACCTGCCAGACGGCATGCCAAAAGACGTGTTACAGCACCTACGTAAAGTACGTGTTTGTGGCAAGCCATTGAACATCCGCGAAGCTGGTGATCAAGTATTTGTTGATTCAGGCCGCAGTGCTCGTTCAGACCGTCCTGCGGGTGACCGTAAACCACGTGGCGATCGTCCAACAGGTGACCGCCCAGCGGGTGATCGTAAGCCTCGCGCTGCGTCTACTGGTGACAAGCCATTTGCTGACCGCAAACCTCGTGCAGACAAACCTGCCGGTGAGCGTAAGCCACGTAAACCACGTGAAGACTAATCTAGCTTAAGCTAGAGACTAAAAAAGGAGCCTAGGCTCCTTTTTTGTTGTCTTGATTTTGTCTTAGTTTGCCTTTAGCAAAGATAAAGCTTAGTGTCTAATCTCCAAAGAGTTTAATGGTATAAGTAATCGACTCCCATGAAAAAAGCCCTTACCGCTGGACTATTATCCGCCTTCGTCGCCCCCGGCAGCGGCCATTTCTATCTGCAACATAAACGCAGCGCCCTAGTGTTTTTTGTGCTGGCAATACTGAGTCTTGGCCTGATGCTGCAACAAGTCATGCAAGTAGCACAGCTTATCTCACTTGATATTCAAACTGGTGTTTTACCGCTGGATATGGGCGTGATTGCGGCCGAAGTGACCAAGCAAACCACGGCAACCATTCGTGATGGTGCGGACAAGCTGATGTATGGATTTATCCTCTGCTGGCTAATTGCCTTATTAGATAGCGTGCGCTTGGGACTGAAACAAGATAAGCAAGATGCAGTCACGGCCCCAAAAAATGCCTAGTCGCCAACTGTCCATGCTTCAATAAAGCTATGGTAGCAAGTAACGAGCATATCAGCGTTGTGGGCATAATCGGGAATAGTTTCAGGACAATAGAGGGCACAGTGACTACCAGCATTGCGCGCAGTTTGCAGATCAAACAGATAATCGCCCACATACAAGATATCTGCGGGCGCGAGTTGCCACTGCTGGCAAATAAGATGAATACCTTCGGGATGCGGCTTAGGCTCAGCATCATAGCGCGTTAATACCAGTGCGATATCTATGCCGAGTTTATCCATAGTTATTTGCGCCGCTTCTGGCATATTGCGAGTCAGAATAGCCAAGGGCAGTGACTTGGCCCGTAGGCATTCGATAAGCTCCCTCGCGCCATCAATCCAACTGGCCTTGAGTGAACTTTGTCTTTCGTACTCATGGACAATATCTAACGCCTTAGCCCGTGCTTCACCCGTACTCAGACTCTCGACATGGGCCAAGATATCCGTACCAGAATGAATCCCCAACTCCCGCCGCAGCCCAGCAAAATCGGGATTAGAATGCGCTAAGGTGCCGTCGAGATCGAAGATGACGCCACGGATATCCTGAAGTTTTAACTCGCTGAGTCTAGTGATCACTGGCCTTTCCCATAGATAAAATGTCTGCGTTAGACAGCCTGCAAACGCTTCGCCTGACGATTACGGTACATAGGCAGCAATTGCACCACCATCACAGAGACAATAATCACGCCAATCCCCAGCAGAGATAAACCATCTAATTCATCAGCGCGAAATACTTCTGGCCACCAGCCAAGACTCACCACTAACGCCGTGGCACTAAAGCTAAATACTGGCGTTAGGGCCAACATGGCACTGACCTGCGCCGTCGGCCAATACTTCATCGACTGGCCAAAACAGCCATAGGCGATCAAGGTATTGGCGGCGCAAAACAGTGCTATCTGCCAATCGAAGCTGTCCATACGGACAAACTGACTAAAGTCGCTAAAGGGAGCCATTACGAAAATACCTAAGCCATAGATCACTAAGAGCACGTTCGCGGGCGACAAACGATTCAGTAAGGATTTTTGCAATAAGGCATAGCTAGTCCACGACAGTGCTGAGAACTGGATGATCATCACCCCAATCCAAACCTGATGATTATTAGCCCCAGAAAAATTTAAATTAGGATGGAAAAACATCAACATACCTAAAGCTAAGGTTGCAAAACAGCTGAGTTGCACTGCATTAAGCCGTTCCTTAAAAAACAACACACCACCAAACGCGAGGAAAAAGGGTGAAGTCTGGAAATTAAGTTGGGCGGCGCCGGGTGCGAGGTAATCGAGTGAGTAAACAAAAGACACATAATTGAGCATCAAGAAGATGCCAGCAAGCACTAACCTTAACCAAACTTTGGCATCGAGTGCTGCAAATTGCTTAAGACTACCTGCGCTCCATTGGATCACTATGCTGACTAAAAGCGCGACCAGAAAACGAAACCAAGTAAGAGTCACGGGATCAATAAAGGCCGCAGAGAGCTTTAATGCTATCGGTAACATGCCCCAAAATAAAACCGCAACTGAGATGAACAGGAGCCCGAGTTGAGCATGATTATTTGCCTGAGGGGCGTTATGGCTAAGATTCACGAAGGAGTCCAGTAGAAACCGCAAAATGGACAGCCATTCTGGCACTGAGCTAACACAATATCTAGCGGATCATCATGGAAACATTCGCGTTAGCTTGGATACTTTAGCTGACACTTATATGAGGCAAGTTTCAGCATCTTACGATAATTGGAATATTGGCCGCACTCTTGATTCAACTGCAGCAGATTTACCCCGAAAGCCAACATTGGCATTTCCCGCGTTGCCAATAACCGAGTATATTTGGCCCATAAAAATGGCTTCTGCCACACACACTCTAGGCCACTTCTTTTTAAGCTAACGCTTTAAATAGGAAAGTTAATGTTATCTACCGCCACGATCGAACAAGTTAAAACACATATTAATACCGCAGCCAAAGAATTAGCCGAGCGACGCGCAGCAGGCACGAGCGGCGATTTACTGATCCCAGAACTAAGGCCAACCAGCTTCGAACAGGCCTTCGCTATTCAACAAGCTGTAGCAGAAATATTTAAGGCAAGCGATAACAATCCTATCGCAGCGTGGAAATGCCTATTGCCCACGGCGGAAAAAACCGTCGTAGCGTCTATTTATCAAGCTGATGTATATCAACAATCGACCACTTGCCCACTTTATCCATCGACTAAAGGCCTCGCCCGAGTAGAACCCGAACTCGCCTTCGAGATTGCTCGCGATTTACCGCCAAGAAGCACGCCTTACACAGAGGCTGAAATCGACGAGGCCTTAGGCCACACACGCTTAGCCTTGGAATTGATCAAAAGCCGCTACCACACACCCAGTGAAGCGACGTATTTTGATGCCCTCGCCGATGGCTTAGTCAATCAAGGACTGTGGTTAGGGCCTGTGCTTAATCCGCAAGAAGGTTTAGAAACCAGCTGTTTTGAACTCAGCGTTGATATTGCCAATGACGAGCATCAGCAAAGCGATACTCTGCAAAAATCCGCCATTCATCCCAACGGTTTCCCTAAGGCGGGACTCTACTGGTTAGTTAACTTTTTATCCGCCCAAGGCATTGGCTTAACTCAAGGGCAATATGTGATCACAGGCTCTTACGCTGGCGTCCTCGATCTGCCATTGGCACAGATCTGCAAATTTGAATACGGCGCGCTTGGACAGTTCGCCGTGACTTTCACTACTAAGTGATTGCGGCGAGTAAAACGACAAAACACTGATCAATAAGCGAACTCAGTTTCAGCTGGGCTCGCTTATTTTCAATCTCAGTTC
This sequence comes from Shewanella sp. NKUCC06_TVS, assembly GCF_019345515.1. Lineage (NCBI taxonomy): Bacteria > Pseudomonadati > Pseudomonadota > Gammaproteobacteria > Alteromonadales > Shewanellaceae > Shewanella > Shewanella sp. NKUCC06_TVS. The sequence goes on from NZ_JAHKQX010000004.1 coordinate 184,443, forward strand.
TCAGTGCTCAGTTATCTGCATTCACCACAAGCATCATTAACAAAAGCCAAACTAACTTGCCTCAAAATGTACACCTATGTATCATCTAAATTCATCAATAATAAGGATATATAGAATGCCACACGGAAAAATGCTGCCAATTGCCTGTCTTCTTGCCCTCACTTTAGGCACTTCTCTTAGCGTGCATGCCTCAGAAAATAGCTTTACCAAAGCCTATAGTGACTATCAAGCCGCCGTAGAAAAAGGCGATGCTGCAAATATTGAAGCAAGCGCAAAAGCCGCTTATCAACTCGGCGAAGCCCAATATGCCAAAGACAGTGTCGACTTAGCGAATCTCGCCATGAACTGGGCCAGCGCGATAGAAAAGCAAGTTGCACCTTACCCATTTACAGAAAATAATCTGCCAAAAACGGCTAAGGCGAATGAGTTGTATCAACTCGCTCTGGCTAACTATAAAGTTCATTATGGCAAAGAAGCGCTTGAGCTTATCGATCCCTTACTGGGTGCTGCACAAACCGCCGTTGAAGCCAAAGATGCGAAAAATGATTTGCTTACTGCTATCGCAATTGCTGAAAAATCCGATAAAAAGAAACTGCTCGCCGATGTAAAAATGGCCGCCTTCAACCGCTTATCAAATACAGAGCTATACACCAAAAGCGTAAGAAGCTATGCCTTCGATGCCTATGATATTTATAAAGAGATTTTACCAGAGAACGCCATAGACAGAGTCAAGGCAACCTATGTTGTGGGTGCCGTTGAGTATGCAGAAAAGCATGATGACAAAGCGATGCCATTACTTTTAGAAGTCGTGAAGCAGTTTGAAGCCCTTAACTTTAGCCATCCCTATGCCTTAAGTGCCCACGCTTATTTAGTCGAACTCTATGAGCGCCAAGGAAAGCGTGACGAGTCCACCGCCCACTGTATTGCTATCGGCAAAATGCGTCCTTGGGCCGACGCACAGGAACAACAACCTATTTTCCGTACCGCACCAGACTATCCAATGTCCTATGCGCAACGAGGTAAAAGTGGCTGGGTTCAGCTTAAATTTACTGTCGATGAAAATGGCTTCGTCAAAAATCCTGAAATTTTAGCTTCTAAGGGTGGTGCTCTCTTTGAGAAAGAAACGCTAAAAATGATAGATAAATGGCGTTACGCACCCAAGTTTGAAAATGGTATAGCCGTTGAGGCACAAACCACTGTGCAACTGGATTACACCATAAATCGATAGCTCATTACTTCAGCCCGCTATTTCACCTCATAACCTAGCCCATCGCTCACACTCGATGGGCTTTTTTCATCCTGCTCTGCAAGCTGCCCCAGACTTAACCCCTGCTTAAGTTGGATTAAACAAGCTTGGCAAATACACGCATCGGCAGACGGTAAAATATGGTTGATGACCCCTAGCGGCGAATCTGATGCTTGCGCTTGCAAGGCGGCCAAAGGTGGAAATGTTTGCAGAGCGCACCAACAATCCTCAATACCCTTACCTAAAATCACAGCACATTGATTCGCGCCTTGGCACAAAGGGCAAATTTGTGCAGTTTCTAACTTAGGTTCTTCCAATGGCTGAGACACGGTAATCCTTATAGCAAGATAAGTTGTTATAGCGCGGAGATCATAATGTTTTTTTGCAACTCAGGCTGAGTTGTTTCCCACCAAAGCAAAGCTGCTGAGTTATGCAGCATTAATTGCCATTATTTTCCCAGTGACACGCCTGCTTATGATTTAAAAAGAAGTGTTAATAATGTCCTAGGCATTATAGTGATATTCTCTATGCCATTATCGGTCAGATACAATAAAGTATCCTTTCTGATTTGCTAAAAGATTAAGTACTTGTATTCCAGTGACACGCCAACTTTGATTTAGAAATGAGTCATCCCTGAGGGCTCGACGGCGGCATCCTTGCCGCCAACGGTCACTTCCATGCAAGTACTTAATCTCGTTAATTCCCGAGTATACCTGTCGCTAAATTTAACTATGGATGTTTCAATAAAGTTCAATTGGTTGTATTCATCAAGTTATCTAACTTAAATGATATTTGGGTGTATTCATTTGGCTCAGTGAACCGCATTCCTGTGTTATAGCAAGTGTGTTCACAGATGCATACATGCTGAGTTCGATTTATTATGTGTTGGCTGCTCGCAATGCTAACTGGTCGTTGTATAGACTCACCGCATAATCTGTAGCTTTAGTGACAAAATGATACCCCGCCATAGCCACCACTTCATACTGAGGGCTATCGTTTTCAATACCGAAGACTTTTAGTGCCGAAGGATGAATCAACTTTGAACTTAGCTTATAGAAAAAATCATAGTCCTCTAGATAATCATGCTCACTAGCTAAATTTCGCATATTAAAAGGACGAGTTGTGACGATTTCAAAAGGAATAGAAGCAGTCTCTTCCTGAAGTACGCCAAAAGCACTTTCTGGTATAGCATAACTCGCTGCTTTACACTTTTTTATAAATGCAGCATTTAGATCATCTATGTCGCCAGCCAACTGAGCATAAAACCTTTTCAATGAATCTTCATTTGAGTTAACTTCAAGCAAGATTAAGTACAATTCAAAGATATTTCTGCTTGCAAGCGTGACTACTGAATTATTCTTTGGATTTTGAAGCCACAGCTCAACTTCATTGTTAATAGCCCTAAAAAGGTGGATATTTAACAAGGGTTCTTTAGTCAGAGACTCCGGCTCACCCATTGAGCCTTGGATATGAGTAAGCTCTCTGTGGCACTCTCCAAGCATATCAACAATTTTTTGCTGTCCATTCAAATTCATATAACACTCTATCAAATATATCGAGATATCCCGCGCCAACACATAACAGTGTATTACCCGCTCTTCTAATAAAACCCAACCCGAATAGAGTTAGACATGGGAATAAACGAGAAAATAATTTAATGACGCCAATAAGTTAACATCAGCATCAGTGGCTTATCAACATTTTTCATCCTGAAAAATCGAGACCTTATTTACTGAGAAGTATTTTGGCACGGTGAATAACGGAGTGGCTTGGTAAGGCCTGAGATCACTTGCACATTTCTCTTTCGATAGAAATACAGTAAGGTGTAACAAAACTTTGTTTCCTTTGATCAAAAACCATCGTAAATCAGCTTCTTAGAAAACGTATAGAGGGTTCGACTCCCTCAATACGTTTTGCACATTCGAGATAGTGAATAAGCCACTTATAGCGAAAATCTCCGTATGCTTTTAAAGCGACAGTTAACACTGATGTCCGAAAGGTGAGTCATGGTGATTTGCGAGACGACCGTCCGCCCCATGGACGGGGCGGTCGAGCATCCACGGATGGACTAGCTGCGTGTCGGTGAGAAAGTGCCATGACAAGCCTAAACTCTTGGGCTAATTAATAAAAAAGCCAGCAAAGCTAAATGCTTGCTGGCTTTTCTGTCTAACTTATTCACTCGCTTTATAACATCACACGAGCACTTAATCTCAGCGGCTCAACTATGACTTCTTAGGGAAAATCGGATAGGACTCAGTGCCTAACACTTTGCCATCAACAGTGAGACCATAGTAATCGCTGTCATTATGGTATTTCTCCTGCGCTTGCTTTACATCACCTTTGCTACGTGGGTCCTGCGGACGCTCGTGGGAGTTGATGTAAGCGGCAACATCCCAAGCCTGTTGGTTCGTCAACTGCATACTCTTACCAAAGGGCATGTTTTCATAAATGAAAAATGCGGCAGTATTGACCCTGTGCATTCCCGCTCCCCAGTTATAACTTTGAGGTCCCCACAGCGGCGGCAGTGCATACACACCCGCAATGGCTTGACCTTGCCCATCAACACCATGACAAGTTTGGCAATGGGCGACATACACGGCTTTACCTCGTTCAGGTGAATAGGCTTGTTCGGGTTTTGGGATCTCAGGATAAGCTCGCCCCGGCAAGTTAGCACGTTGCTCAACTGTCATAGCCTTAGCTAATGCCTCTGGTAGTGGGAAGTCATCCCGCTTAGCACCTTTGACTAACTCAGCATCACTGATCTCAGGAACAGGGCCACTGATATTAGCCTCATCCATCAAGCCGCCCATGCCTAACCAATAAGCGTAAGCAGAAAGCGCCACTAACTCAGGGCTACCTGATGCTGGGGCTTTACCATTCATCGAATAGTTAAAACAGCCTTGGATGCGTTCTTCAAAGCTACTGACTTTATTGTCTTTTTTACGATACGCCGGATAAGCAAAATACGCGCCCCAGAGGGGTGATGCATTGGCTTTACGGCCTGCATCCATATGGCAATTGGTACAGTTAAGCTCATTACCCACATACTTATCACGCAGCTGTTGGGTATTCACAAACAGTTGATAACCTAAACGCACTTTATCACCAAAGGCGCCTTCGGGAATCGCACTCAAAGGTCTAGGGGTAAGATAGGTTTGATCTGCTACCTTAGGGAAAGAAGGCAGCGGAGCTTGCTTATCTGGGCGTTCTTGTACTGGCTCAGTTTCAGCTTGCGCCTGAACGGTTAACGACCCCATCGCGGCCAGTAATAACATTGCGGAATATTTCATGGCCGGCTCCTTATTTTAAATTCGCAAAGTAGTTGGCTAACGCATCAATCTCGGCGACGGTGAGCTTATTCGCGACGCTCCCCATCATGCCATCGACATCACCTTTACGTGTTCCCGACTGCCATGCTAATAATTGCGTTTTGATATAACTCGCCTGTTGACCTGCTAAGCGAGGAAATAAGCCGCCACCTAATGCAGAAGGACCATGGCAGGTCACGCAGGCTGGTAAACCACGGGACCAATCACCTTGATAGGCTAAACGGGCGGTATCATCATTAAAAACAACTTGTTCACCGCGGATAACAGGCTTGACTTCATTGGCAGGCTTAGCTGAAAAATAGCTCGACACTTGCTCAATACCGTCACCTTGGAGCGTCATTGACATCGGCATCATGGTCGCGTTTTGGCGAACGCCCGCTTGGAAATGCTGCAATTGTGTCGAGATATATTCTTTAGATAATCCCGCTAATCGAGGGCCGAGTGGTTCAATACCCTCACCCCCTGCCCCATGGCAAGACACACATAACTGCGCAGCTTGTGGCATAACGTTCATCGATTGTTTGTCAGAAGGCTCGGCGGCAGCGGCATAGCCGCTACATAGCGTTAAGCCTATGACTAATGTTTTAATCTTCATGTTCTATCCTTGAAGAGAATTAAGCTCTAAAGCATAGGGGTTATTGTTATTTATGTTTGTGCTCACACACTAAACCCATTTTAAAATCAGCCGCTCATTTTTAAAACAGCCAATAAATGAGCCTTAACATTCATTAAGAGTCACTTATTGTTCAATTCAAACGGGATAAATTTACCTTACTCTGTACAAGGTTAAGCTGCAAGCCTTCAAGACTTAATGGCCTGCTCAATAACCAAATCGCGTCGATTCGAAACGATTCAATAACTTATGTATCAAATAGCATAAAAGTAACGTGCCAACGATAGCGATTAAAATACTGCTCACTCGATATAAGGCACTGAAGATTAAGTCGTTACCTGGGGTCAAATACTGCCCAAACAAAATCCCTAACGTGGTCATAGCACCAAAACCGACACCTGAGCCATTCGCCTCGCGCACATGGGCTTGGCTAAAAATCATCAGTCCAATCCACAACAAGGGCACAACTAACATCAATAGCCCTGACCAATCATAGAGCAGCAACTGCACGAGTATCCCAAACGACACCCCCAACAGGGTGCCTATGGCGCGCTTACGGGCATAGTCGAGTGCACCATTCCAATGCATAGGAAACAATAGCAAAAGAGTAGTCGCTTGAGCCGACATCGAATCCCGCAGATCAAATATTTGGAACACCAGAAACGATGCCGTCGCTATGGTCGCGCCGAGCAAGGCTTCGTGGCGCATTCGATGCGGCGCCTTAGGCCCAGGTTTGTAAGCCGCTCTTGGTTCCACATCGGGCCAGAGTGCCGTCATAGCGTAGGCGATAACTACTGAAAGTGCTGTCGCCCAAAAATTACTGAAAACTAAGTCGTTTAAGTCAACGCCGGGATAGCTTGCAAAGTGCAGCATGATACTGAGACTCAGCACACCGTTGGCACCAAAGAGAAACAAACTGCCGCGGGACATGGCCGCAAAGCGGTATAAAAATAATAGGAAAACGATGGGAGTCATCATGCCGGGATGGCTGCCAAAGAAACCGCCGAGTAACCCAACCTCTAACCCAGCCATGGCAGATGAAGCCAATAATTGGCGCATAGCATGACCATTCATCACTGGCACTAATCCGAGTAGTAGCATAGGTGTCACAGTGAAAAAGACTCCATTGCTCCAACCAAAAATTTTACACAGGGTAAAACCTAAGGTCGCGCCAGTCGCAATCCGTAAACACTGGCGTAAATCGTTGGCCGTCAATGGGCTATGGCGTAGTAACATGCTCGTCGCCTTGTTCTATCGATACATTAAATGAGGATGTTTAGCTGGCTTATGCTGCGTTCACACTTATGTTGCTTTGAAGCGTTCACTCAAGCGACTCGTGGCAAATACAAACCACCGCGAGTCACTCGTGCTCGTCAACACAGATAAGTACTGATGGATATGCCGATAAATATGCTGGCAAATACGCTAGTAAACATTCTAGTAAATAGGCTAGTAAATATAGTGCAGCAGGCTGATTGCTTTAATTTGCACCTTAGCGAGCAAGCTAAACAGACTATTCTCGGGCAGCAGTTGCACGGTCGCGCGCGCACCCGCAGGTAAGCTGTTCATTGCCATACCATCTAACACTAGATGTAATCTCAATCTTTGGGCATCACGTACCCAACGGTCCGATTCCTGTGGCGCGGCTAAACGGCCATTGGCATCGAATTGCCCAGCACTCACGCCCGCATCGACACTGCTCACCGTCGCCCGATATAAACGCCCAGGTTCGCCATCGAACGCAATCAAAGCGGTCGAAGAAGCATTCACGCCACGCAGGCTCTTCTCGCGAAAATCGGCAATAATATCCACTTTATCCGATACCACGGCCAACAGAGGTTGCCCCACGGTCGCAAAACTACCGACTTCTAACTGTAAGTTAGTCACTATCCCATCTTGATCTGCACGTATTTGGGTATAAGACAGATTAAGCTCGGCTTGGGCTAAATGATTTTGCGCCTGACGCACTTTAAGATTCTCTTCGCCATAACTGCCACGACTCACTTTGAGTTTTTCTAAACGCGCATTGGCGGCAAGCAAATTGGCTTCAGCAGCTGCGGCATCGCTATCGGCTAGCTCCTTTTGCTGCTGCGATACACCATGGGTGGCATACAGGGCATCGAGACGTTTAGCCTCGCTGCGTTTTTGTTGTGAGGTGGTTTTATTGGCATTGACCTCGGCCTTAGCAGCCAGTAGCGAGGCATCTAACTCAGAATTATCTTGACGGGCTTGCTCTAAGGCCAATTTAGCTTGCGATACCGCTAACTCATAAGGCGCGGGATCGACTTGAAACAACAAATCGCCCTTGGCAACCGTTTGGTTATTGGTCACGGCTATGGTCTGGATTTTACCGCTGATCTGCGGTGTCACTTTAGTCACTACACGGGTCGCCATTGCTTGAGGCGTCAATGGCATCATAGTGTCGGCCAGCATGAAATAGCCAAAAACCATCACAAAGCCAAACATGGCAAATTTTACTAAACGGGCAAACTGTTGATCCGGTGTCATCTTCTTTCTCACAAAAGGGTGTCTGTAACCTTGGTTAATTTGGCGCTTGCGTTGTCGCTGATCAGGCTAATAATGCGTTCAAATTCGCTCAACTCTTCGGCACTGATCCCGCCTAATAACTCACGGCGCACTTGAATAATCCGCGCTTCCATTTGCTTTAAAACATCTAATCCTGCTGGCGTCAGACTCACAATCCTTGCCCGCTTATCTTTGTCACAACAATGACGCTCGACTAAACCTTGCTCTTCTAATTGCCCTAAGGTGCGCATTAGCGAAGCCAATTCAATTTCTAAGGCATCGGCCAACACTTTTTGGCTCACACTGTCGCCTAAACGCAGCAGTTTCCAAAGGGCAGTCCAACGGGGATGAGTTAATCCTAAAGGTGCCAGCTCAACATCGGCCACGGTACGCCACAGTCGATGCAGACGGCCTAAATGCTCCGCCAGTGATAACTCTTTTAGTCGCTCTAATTCTTTTTGCATCTTGCTCACCCACTTAGTTAGCGTGCTAAGCATTATACTTAGTTAGCAGGCTAAGTAAATATTTAGGCCCAAAATAGATCTGTGTCCAAGGGCACGAAACGAGCGTAAGAGGGAATAAATAACTTAAAAAGGTTCGCGCCCTCTCAAATCTTATCAAGTTGTATCTCTATAATATCAAACGGATAAATTGAGTTGATTTGCACATGAATTGGAGGCTGTTTTGATAAATCTAAAAATTAGTACGAGGATCGTTATTGGGATCTGTCTATTACTGTTAACAGTAATGAGCTTTATCATGCCGCTCGTTCTCTCTGAATTCAGTCGCCAAGTTGCAGAATCCGAGCAAAGAGAACTCCATAAGATCTATGAAACCGCTGTTGCCGAGATAGCCTCATCGGGCAAATTAGCCGAAGCAATGGCAACCATCATCTCACTCACGCCAGAAGTTCAAAGCACCTTTGCAACAGGCGAGCGTGATGAACTCACCGCCCGTACCTTACCTATATTTACCCAACTTAAGCGCGATTTTGCGGTTCAGCAATTCCAATTCCATAGACCACCAGCCACTTCTTTTTTACGCTTGCATCGTCCTGAAAAATTTGGCGATGATCTCACCAGCATACGCAAGACCATAGTTGAAACAAATAGCCAAAAGCGCCCTCTTTATGGCTTGGAATATGGAGTGGAAGGATTAGGTATTCGTGGTTTAGTTCCAATGACTTACAACGGACAACACACGGGCTCAGTTGAGTTTGGCATGTCCTTCGGTCAACCCTTTTTTGATAATTTTAAACAAGCCTATCAAGCAGAAATTGCCCTCATCTTGCCAGATGGTTCAGGGTACAAGTTATTTGGCGCTACATTCACGCCTGATACCCAAGCGACAGATGAACTCAATAACGTCATGCAAGGCCATGAAGTCATACGCACTATTTCCTTAAATAACAAAACCTACGCCCTGTATCGCCACGCCATAAAAGATTACTCAGGAAACGTGTTTGGCGTACTCGATATTGCGATGGATAGAACCCATTCAGAACAAGCGATAGCGGATATTCGCCTTAAGTTGATCCTTATCGGTTTAGTGGCTCTGGTCATTGGAACCGCCATTGCTTGGTTTATTGCCAAAGGGATTACTCGCCCTATCGCTGAAACCACCCAAGCCATGAATGATATCGCTGAAGGTGAAGGCGATTTAACGCGCAGAATCGCGGTAAAAGGTAAGGATGAAATTGCTGAATTATCGATGGCATTCAACCGGTTTGTAGAAAAAATCCACAACACAGTTTCCCACGTCGCCGACTCAACAAGCCTGCTCGCCACCTCTGCTGAAGAAATGTCGAGCATTACGCGGGAAACCCAGAAGATGGCGAGTCGCCAGCACCTCGAAACCGAGCAAGTTGCCACCGCAATGAATGAAATGGCCGCAACGGTACAAGAAGTTGCCCATAACGCGACCGATGCGGCCGATGCCGCCAATCATGCCAATGACTCAACCGAACAAGGCAAATTGGTTGTACAAAAAGTGGTAACCACTATCGCCATACTGGCCGAGGAAATAGCCACAGCAGCGAGTGAAATCAATGAATTAGAGCATAATACCGCTGAAATCGATTCTGTGCTTGTGGTTATCCGTAATATTGCCGACCAAACTAATTTACTCGCACTCAATGCGGCAATTGAAGCCGCAAGGGCGGGAGAACAAGGTCGAGGATTTGCGGTCGTTGCCGATGAAGTACGCACTCTGGCGAGTCGTACTCAAGCATCTACAACGGAAATTCAGCAGATGATCGAAGCGCTTCAGCATAAAGCTAAGTCCACAGTCAATGCGATGGAAACCAGCACCCGTACCACCCAAAGCTGTGTATCCCAAGTTCACCAAGCGGGTGAAGCACTCGAAGCCATTACCCATGCGGTTTCCACCATTAGCCAGATGAATATCCAGATCGCCAGCGCTGCAAATGAGCAATGTGCGGTTTCGGCAGAAATTAATAAAAATGTTAATAACATCAATGATATTGCGACCAATGCGACAGATAGTGCGGTACAAACTGCACGCGCTGGCGATGAACTTGCCCAACTCGCAGCCCGTTTAACAACTTTATTAGCTCAATTTAGAATTTAAACAAAACAAAACGCCGCATTCTCTGCGGCGTTTTTATTAGCTTATTTTATAAGGTTTTATTTAGGACGCACGCCTAAAGTGTGGCAAATCGCGTAGGTCAATTCGGCGCGATTTAAGGTGTAGAAATGGAAATCCTTCACGCCTTCGCGGGACAGCACTTTCACCATGTCGATGGCCACGTTTGCTCCCACCAATTGGCGTGTACCCGCATCGTTTTCTAGACCGTCGAATTGCTTATGTAACCAATTCGGTAACGACACATTGGTCATGCCCGCGAAACGTTTTAGCTGGGTAAAGTTAGTCACAGGTAAAATACCCGGCACAATTTCAACGTCGATACCGGCGGCAACACAGCGATCACGAAAACGCAGGTAAGATTCCACATCGAAGAAAAACTGGGTGATGGCACGGCTAGCACCCGCATCAATCTTACGCTTAAGGTTGATCAAATCCGCCTGTGCATTGCTCGCATCGGGATGCACTTCTGGATAAGCCGCAACTGAAATATCAAAGTCAGCCACTGAGCGCAGCAAACGCACTAAATCCACCGCAAAACGGGTTGGCTTGGGGCTGCCTGCGGGCAAATCACCACGCAGTGCCACTATGTCACGAATGCCCGACTTCCAGTAATGCTTAGCCAGTTCTAACAGTTCTTCATCGCTGGCATCCACTAAGGTTAAGTGCGGCGCGGCAACGAGGTCGGTTTCCTGTTGGATACGTTCAATCACGCCGTGAGTGCGGTCGCGCACGCCTGAGTTAGCACCGTAAGTCACAGACACAAACTTAGGATTCAGCGGCTCTAAACGACGGATAGAGTTCCACAGGATCTGTTCCATTTCGGGGGTCGATGGCGGGAAAAACTCAAAAGAAACATTAATATCGCCATTAAGCTCAGACAAGCTCTGGTTCAGCGATTGTGAATGTTGTGCGTGATGAAAAGCCATGTGTATTTCCTCAACCGCCCTTGGCGCTACTCTTTGCTAGTATGAATTAGTTAAAATGGACGTTTGGACGTCTATATGTCCATATACTAGAGAAACTGAGATGTAAGTCAAGCCAAAAAATGTCCATAAACCGCATTTAATCTCGGTTAATTCGATAGATTTATTCTAGCCAATAAAAAAGGACTCGAAGGAGTCCTTTAAGAGGCTTGATACCGCGTTATTCCTGCAGCAGATCGCGACAGATCTGGGTCAGATCCGACTGCACCGCCGCCGCTGTCACTTCGCGTCCAGCGCCCGGTCCACGGATGATCAGCGGATTACCTTGGTAGAAGACACTGCGGATCACAAACACATTATCACCAGGGGTTAAGTTGGCGTAAGGGTGATGGGTATCAATCCACTGCAAACCCACTTCGGCCTTGAGCTCTAGGCCGCTGTTGTCTAAGGATGCCACATATCTGAGCACCTTATTTTGCTCCGCCGCCGCACCATACTGTTGCAGCAGATCAGCATCTAACTCGGCAATGCGGGTGAGAAATTGATCTAAGGGAATATCCGCCAAAGCGGCTGGCACGAGTGAACGCAGTTCAATATCTTCAAGCTCGATTTCAAGGCCAATTTCACGGGCCAAAATAAGCAGTTTACGCTGCATATCACGGCCGGAGAGATCGTCGCGGGGATCGGGTTCAGTAATACCTAAGCCTCTGGCTTCAATCACTAATTCTGAAAATGGCTTACTGGTATCGTATTTTTCAAATAACCAACACAGGGTGCCGGAGAAAATCCCGCCCACCGCTTCAACGCTATCACCGCTGTTACGCAGATCATTTAGCGCATGTTGGATGGGTAAACCTGCGCCACAGCTGGCGTTATAGCGCCAAAATAAGCGACGATTACCCAGTTGCTGCTTTAACTCTCGATAGAAAGGCAGTGGACCCGAGCCCGCAAGTTTATTCGCGCTCACCACATGGATGCCACGCTCGAACAATTCTGGATATTGCAGCGTCAAACTGGCGCTGGCACTGATATCTAAGGCCACCATCTCATCGCAGTTAACTTGCTCTAATTGCTCGAATAAATGTTCATACTGCCAAGGCGTTGCTTCAGTATTAAACTCTGTTTGCCACGCGGCAAGATTAATGCCAGTGGATTTAATCAAGGCTTTACTCGAACTGACTAACCCGACTAACTCAACACTAGCTTCGAGTTCATGGTCCAGTGAGGGTGAAACCGACTTAAACAGATCAATCCAAGCCTCACCGATATTACCCACACCGAGCAGCAAGACGCCAATGCGTTTACGCGGGCCAGCGCAGCGACGGTGGACTTTTTGGGTTAACAGATTCACCTGTGACTGGGGCACTAACGTCACTAAACTTAAATCGCCACTGAACAAAGGTTTAGCATCACGGCTCAGTAAACGCGCGAAGCTGCGGCGATAATGTTCGGCGTCGGCACTTACTAATGCGACTAAACCAAAATCTGTGTTGATCTGCTGCTCGCTGATCCCTAATGCTTCTGCCTCGGCATCGAGTAATCTTTGAACTTGTTTTTGATTCTCAGCGGTATAGGCAAGTTCAACCCTTTGATGGGCAGAGGTCCAATGGGCCAATGGCGTTAAACCCGCGGCGATCAATAAATCTAATAAACGGGTTAACTCACCCGTGAGTTTAAAGCCGAACAGGACAACAGCATTGAGATTAGTCACCACAGGCGCGCTCGCCGACGAACTGTGGGGCGCGATTAAGGTAAAGTCGGTGTGGGACGCATAACTTGAACGCACCGCTAAGCTCACTTCGGTATTGAATAACGGCTGCAAAGTGCGCGAATGCAATACTGGCGAGCCTAAACGCGCTAGGCGATCGGCTTCGGCAAGTGACATGCTTTTCAGTAACTTGGCATCGTTGATTTTATTAGGATCGGCGTTGAACACCCCTTCCACATCGGTCCAAATAGTCACGCGCTCGATATCGGCGAGACTAGCAATCAGGCTGGCACTAAAATCTGAACCATTACGACCAAGTAACAAGGTATCGCCACGCTCGTTAGCGCAGATAAATCCTGTGATCACTAAGCGTTCATTGGGATGCGCAGCTAATAGGGCTTGTACTTTAGCGCGGGATTCCTGTACCCGAATTTGTGGCACAGCGGCTTCATCGGCCACTAAAATTGAACAGGCATCCACATGGCTTGCTGCCACGCCAGATTCGCGCAGCAGCGCCGCCATTAAACGTGCCGACCAACGTTCGCCAAAACTCACCACATGGTTGATTTGGTATTCGTTGCGCTCATCTAAAGACAACAAGCTGATGAGTTGCGCTTTATCAGTGGCCAAACGCTCACGCAGATCTCGGGCTTGTTCATTCGACAACAACTGCTCAATCAACCCCTGTTGGTAGCTGATCAGCACTTGTAATTCTTCTTGCCATAGCTGACCCGCATCACGCAGCGCTAATAATTTATACAGGAAATTCGTGCTTTTACCCGCCGCAGAGACCACCACGAGATCATCACTATGACCGTGGGTTAACAGGATATGGGCGACTCGGCGATAACAATCGGCATCCGCTAAACTGGAGCCACCAAATTTATGTAAGTGACAACGTGCCATCTATTATTCCTCTACTGACAAGCCGCAACGGCGGCTAATCCTGCTTGAATATCTGCAACTAAATCGGCGGCATCTTCAATACCCACCGATAGACGCAATAGGGTTTCCTTAATACCTGCCTCAAAACGCGCTTGCGGCTCCATGGCTCTGTGGGTCATAGTGGCGGGCACTGCAACTAAACTTTCGACGCCACCTAAACTTTCCGCCACGCTAAATAAGCTGAGTGCACCTAAAAAGGCCACCACTTCGGCCTCGCCGCCTTTGAGCTCAAAGCTCAGCATAGCGCCAAAGCCCTGTTGTTGCTTGGCCGCAATGGCGTGACCTGGATGATCCGCAAGACCGGGGTAATAGACTTTGCTCACCACAGGGCTTTGGGTTAATACCTCAATAATACGCTGGGCATTGGCTTGATGCTCGCGAATACGCACCGCTAAGGTACGCAGGCCGCGCAGGGTCAGATAACTGTCGAAGGCTGAGCCCGTTAAGCCTAGAGTGTTCGACCACCAATGTAAGCTTTCGCCGATTTGCGCGTCTTTGGCGACCACAGCGCCGCCGACCACATCGCTGTGACCATTGATATATTTAGTGGTGGAGTGGATAACGATATCCGCGCCTAACAATAGGGGTTGTTGCAATATTGGCGATAAAAAAGTGTTATCTACCACCACCAGCGCGCCGACCCCATGGCTCGCCTTAGCAATGGCTTCGATATCTACCACACGCAATAACGGGTTCGATGGGGTTTCGAGCCACACCATCTTGGGATTCTGCGCAATAGCGGCGGCTAACGCTTGGCTGTCGGTTTGGTCGACCACAATGAGCTTAAACTGGCCTTTCTTCGCCAAGTTGGTAAATAAACGGTAGGAACCACCATAGCAATCATGGGGCACAACTAATAGGTCATCAGGGCCGAGCAAAGTGGTCACTAAGGTGATGGCCGCCATGCCAGTGCACGTCACTATGCCAGTGGCGCCCTTTTCTAATTGGGCTAATGCTTCACCTAAAATGCAGCGAGTTGGGTTGCCTGAACGACTGTAATCGAATTCGCGGGGATTTTTATGACCATCGAAGGCGTAATTAGTCGACAAATAAATCGGTGGCACAACTGCGCCATATTGAGTATCGCTTTCGATACCCTGACGCACTGCCAGTGTGGCTAATTGACGCTCTGCCATGGGTGGACTCCTAAATTCGATAGACTGATAGAGATGTCTGGACGTCTAAATGTACCTAAGCCCAACGCCATCGTCAATAGGCGTGAAGACGTTTAGACGTCTGAACATAAAGAAATCTGTTTGCAATCACAAAGAAATAGTAGCAATAATTTGACTGTTCTTTGTAAGGGTTTAAAATCTGCCCCGAATTTAGCGTTATAACAGGTGAGTCAATGACTGAATGGAATGGGGAATACATCAGCCCCTATGCTGAACATGGCAAGAAGAATGAACAAGTAAAAAAAATTACTGTGTCTATTCCGCTCAAAGTGCTTAAGGTCCTCACGGACGAACGTACTCGTCGTCAGGTCAATAATTTGCGTCACGCCACCAACAGCGAGCTGTTGTGTGAGGCATTTTTGCACGCCTACACTGGCCAGCCATTGCCCAACGATGAAGATCTGTCAAAAGATAATCCAGACAGCATTCCCGCAGAAGCCAAGTTGTTGATGGATCAAATGGGAATCGAGTGGGAAGACATGGAATAGCGACTCGTCGCTTTCAAAGTCATATCACAGTGCTCATCAATAGGGATCGTTAACGATCCCTTTTTGTTTATACCCAAGCGACTTCAAACTTTAAATTTCACCATCTTGAGTTGGTTTGGGATATAGGAAATCCTATGTTTTCTATGATAGATCCACAGACACTCGCCTTAGCCTCGCTGGTCGTGTTTCTGGGCGCCTTAACCCAAAGTCTGATTGGGTTTGGACTTGCGGTTGTCGCCAGTCCTTTGCTGTATATCGTCGATCCACAACTTGTACCTGCGCCTGTTATTGCTATGGGTTTCTCCATCGCCCTGCTGACCTTAGTGCGTGAACGCGGTCACTTAGAATTCAATGGCTTGCAATATGCGCTCCTAGGTCGCGTGCCCGGCGGTTTTATCGGCGCGAGCCTGTTGCTGTTTGCGCCTCAGCCCATACTGGGTTTATCCATCGCCGCCATTGTGACTGTCGCAGTGATCCTCAGCCTGTATAAATTCAGCCTGCCAGTGAATAAGAAAACCCTCTTCGGTGCAGGTGTGGTTTCAGGGATCTTCGGCAATATCGCCGCGATTGGTGGCCCACCGATGGCGATTTTGTTGGCAGGCAAAGATGCCTCGCAGTTTCGCGCAGCGCTGTCGGCCTTCTTCATTTTTAGCTCCATGATTGCACTGATCATTTTAGCGATCACTGGCTTATTAGAATTAAAACATCTGTGGCTGTCGTTGATGCTGCTCCCCTCAGTGATTTTAGGTTACTTAGTCGCAGGACGATTAGTGGGCCGTGTCGATAAAGAGAAGACAAAGATGGCGACGTTAGTCCTGTGCAGTATCAGCGCCTTAGTGCTAACGGTGAAGTCGGTTATCGAGTTATTACCCCAATAAGCGTCCTGCTTATACTGGCAAACCTTCTCACGATTCAAACAATAAAAAAGCACTGACATTGCCAGTGCTTTTTCTTTATCTATCAATATGTAAAGCCAGCTTACACTCAGCTTAAATAGCTTTGCCCTGCGTACACAATAAAGTGTCTTAAGGCGAGTACGCCCGTTAAGCTCGCACAAGCCACCATGATCATCGCGCCCTTAGTGTGGCGAGTCGCGGCGGGTAGCAGCATAAACAGCAATGGAATACCAAAACCTATACCGACAACGCCTATCCAGAACACGCTTGCCCATAACCCAGACGTTAACGATGCTAAGGCCGCAGCCGCCGCGCCGCCCTTGAAGTACAAGGCGCAGAACAACATGAACAGGAACAGAATTTCAATCGCCATCACAGGCAATTCTAAACCGTGCATCTTCACTAAGGTTTTGTCGTGGTTGTCCGTCTTAAACATCAGCAACGCCAGTACCGCATTTGCCGCAGCGCCCGCCGATAGACCTGACACTAAAAACAGCGCAGGCAGTACCGCAGTGTTGAGCATAGGATAAGCATTCATCGCCGAAATTAAGAAGCCAGTGTAAGCCCCTACGCCAATCGCGAGGACAAACAACAATACTTCAATCAGCTTTCGAAATGGCATAAGTAACTTAGCGATAGGTGTTAGGAAACCCAACCCCCATTTTGGTAAGTCATCCCGCAGCACAATAATGGCGTATGCAAAGGCCAAGGGAGAATACGCCAGCAGCGCCAGCACCCCGATTGCCATCACAGACTGGAAGTTATAGTGAATTAAGATCAACCAAAAGTGGAAGGGTTTGGTTAAGTCAAACACTAAACAAGCTAAACCTAAGCTAATCGCCACAGGCCCAATAATGGCTGCCGCCTTAAGAATGCTGCTTTCGGCTCCCGCGCTGAGTTCCTTATTCGCCCAGCGCAAACCAATGCCAATCAGTAAACTGCCCGCGGATAACCCCGCCATAAACAGGTAAACGGCGATGACCCAGTGCCAAGTGACAGGATCATATTGCGCCATGTCGCCCCAAGTATTGTTCATAATCAAATCCCCCCTCTTTTGGTAGGAACGCGATATACCCTAGGTTTAGTGCCCAAATGGGTTTTATCTTGGTAAGTGATTTTAGTGTTGAGCATGATGGCCACTTCACTGCTTGGATCATTGGCATCACCAAACACTAAGGCATCGGTTGGACACACAGTCACGCACGCTGGCTCTTCGCCCCGTGCTAAACGACTGTCTTTACAGAAGTTACACTTATCCGCCGCCTTGGTTTCTGGGTTCATAAAGCGCACTTTATAAGGGCACGCCGCCACACAGTACATACAGCCGACACACTTCTCGGTATGGATAGAGATAATGCCATCTTCACCCACATAGGCCGCACCCGTTGGGCACACCTTAACGCAAGGTGCATCTTCACATTGCTGGCAAGATACCCTGTGATATTTGAAATGCAGATTAGGCATCTCACCAAAGGGGCCTTCCACACGCACTTGCAGACGAGTTACGCCTTCGGGTACGCCATTTTCACTGCGACACGCCACGTTACAAGCTTGGCAGCCGATGCACTTATTCTCGTCGTGCACCATTACATATCGTTTATTCATTTAAGCCTCCGATTAGCGCTTTGCCAGCGTGACGCCCGTGGTGTGCACTGTCATGCCACACACAGGAGCAGTAACGTGTGGCAGTAAGTTACCGCAGTGGATACCTTTGCCCGTTGCTCTGACCAACTCTTTGTTTTTAGAACCAAAGCCCATGTAAGCAAACACAGTATCTTGGCGAATACCCGGCGTGACTAAGGCATGGCCTTCTTCTGTGCCAACACTGCTGGTGAGGCGGATTGGGTCGCCATTGCTGATCCCTAACTTACCCGCAGTAACAGGGTGAACCCACACAGCGTTATCCGACATCAGGTTAGCGAGCATAGGCACATTGTGGGTGGCGCCATTGGTGTGCACCGCAACTTTGCCTTGGATAAAGTACAGCTCATCTGCTTTTTTAAGATTCACTTCGCGGAACTTAATCACCCCACGGCCCGGTGCCATGGCTTCAACTTTCGCGGAAGTGAGTTCAATCTTGCCACTCGGGGTTTTAAAGGTCAGTGCACTGGCGTAAGTGCCGTCTTCATCGGCAGGTCGCGCATTGGGGTATGCCTTAATAAACTCGGCAACCATCTTAGGCTCGCACAACATAATTGGCTTACCGAAGCTCACGAAACCTTCGTCTTTGATCCGGCGCAGCAGGTCAGTGTCGCGGTTCACCTGCAGCATTTGCAGGGTTTCCATGTTTTCCCATGGATAGAACTCGCCAAGGCCCATAGCCACACCCACATCCTTAAAGATCTGCCAAGAAGGCTTAGTATCACCTAAGGTTTCAACGACCCGTTGGCGCACATAATAGGCCGGATTTTTACCTGACTTATCAGCAATTTCTTCATCACGTTCAAGATAAGTCGATTCAGGTAAAATCACGTCCGCATAGGCGGCGGTTTCGCTGATATACACATCACACACGGCGATAAAGTCGAGCTTTTTCATCGCTTCAACAACGCGTGCTCTGTCTGTCATGGTTTGCATTGGGTTAGTGCGTGACATCACCCAACCGTGTAACTGGTAAGGAACAGCGCTTAATGTGGCATCGAGAATAGTTTGGTAAACGCCGCCCGATGTCCACATCATGGCGTACTGCTCTTCCACCTGATCGATACGTTTCGCTGCTGGTTTTGGCATGTCTTTCACGCCAGGTTTTGCCAATACGGGCGCAACCGCTTCACCGGCAAGCTTGTTGTAATCACCGGGTTTCTGGCCGATATAAATCCCGCCCTTACGCTCAATATTACCAATCAAGACGTTAGCGGCGTACAGGGCGCGGCGCATCTCAAACTCTTCGGTGGTAAAGGTGGCTCTGTGACCAAAATCGACCACAGCATGGGGCGCTTTAGCGGCATATTCGCGGGCGATACGACGGATGTCTTTGGCAGGCACATCGGAGATGGTTTCAGCCCATTCTGGGGTATAGGCTTTCACTTCGGCGGCAAAGGCTTCGAAACCTTCCACATAACGCGCGACAAATGCCTTGTCGTAAAGATTATCTTCAATCAATACATGGCATAACGCCAAGGCGACGGCCACGTCGGTTCCGGGGCGAATGGCATACCATTCATCGGCTTTATCGGCCACGACGGAGAATCTTGGCTCGAACACCACCAGCTTGGCACCTTTGTCCATTTGCGCCGCCATCATGCCGCGGGTTTCGGACATATTGATGCCTTCGTACAGGTTATGGCCGAAGTTAATGATGTATTTAGAATTACTTAAATCACGTTTGACCTTAGTACCAAAAATAGCCTTAGCGGCAATTTCATAACCACCAGGGCAAGTCGACGCGTGGGTAAAGGTATTTGGACTACCAAAGGCGGTCGCAAGGTGAAACAAATGCTTTTCTTGTGAGCCAGATTTTGACGAGAATGCCACGGCTTCTGGGCCATGTTCTTTTTTGATTTTATTGAGGTTTTCAGCGATTAATTTATAAGCCTCATCCCAACTGATCTCAGCCCATTTACCTTCGCCGCGCTCACCGACCCGCTTTAACGGTTTAACGATACGCTGTGGATCGTACAATAAACTATGGCCTGCGCCGCCACGGGCACACACTTTACCGCCAAAGGATTTAGCGGCCTTGTTGCCACTAATGAAGACGTTTTTGCCCTCAATCACCCGCGCCGAAATCGGGCAGCGAGTCGAACACATTTCACAAATACTGGCAATGTCTTTGCCCATGCCCTTTAGCTGCTTATTCTCTAATGCCGCTAAGCTGCCCGGCAGCAGACTGGCCAACGCACACGTGGCGCTGCTCGCTCCTGCTCCCTTTAAAAAGGTTCGCCTATTAAGCTCAATCATGGTTACCTCCATCACGCTCATCCCACCCGTCAGTCGCCACATTGGACGCCATCGAGCAGAGGTTTGCTCACTGATTTGATTACTTTTTTAGTTATAAAGCGTTAAAACAGCGCCACCATATCTTCAAAATACACGGCATACGCTGAATACACTGCTCATCCACAGAGATTGTTATCCCGAAAGAGGTAGGTGGGTATTGTGGTAAACCACATGGGGAAGCTCGGTGTGATCTACCGCAACTAAAACCTAGGACTGACCTTGAAATACGTGAATAAGATCAATAGGTCTTAAAAAACGGACAGAAAAAGCCGCCAGATGGGACAAATGGCGGCTTCAAAAATAAACAGATATTTCAGTAAATTGCGATAATACTCGTGGGATGAGCATCACTATGCTGAGTGAAAAGCTGAGTAAAAACCTACCACAATCCTTAATCCATTAATTCTATATCGAGGCAGTTGAGCAGCCGAATCGCTTCGTCACGGCTAAACTTAGCGCCTTTGATTTTATTGTTAAAAATGTCGATATCGTAATTGGAAGCCTCGCTGAAATCCGCCTCCAATAATTGAGTACGGCCAAACAGACTATGACTAAAATCCGTGTAGGTGAAATTGGCTTGATTAAAACTGCCCTCGCGAAAATCCACATCGTGGGCCTTGCACTCTTCGATGATAATTTCATCGAGGGACAAGCCTAAAAATGAGCAGTCGTTTAGAATGCATTGCTTAAAGGAAAAAGGCGCGGCAAAGGATAAACGCGACCACGCGGCGCGGGTCCAATCGATACCGACTAACTTACACTCTTCAAACTCGACCCCGCTGAACTGGCACTGGGGCACTTTCACTAAGCTCAAGTTGCAGCGTACAAAGCGACAATCGATAAACTTACATTTACGAAAAACGCTCTCGCTAAAATGGCAGTCTTGAAAGCAGCAATCCTCGAACTCGATGCCCTGTAGCTCTTGGGCTAATTCCGACAAGCCATTAAACTGTTTTGATAAAAAACTATTGCCCTGCAAAACCGCGCTTTGCGCGAGTTGGGATGGCGCAAGCACTGATTGTTTAAGTACAGGCACTTCTTTCTGTGACGACATAACACCTCTAATCCTGCCCAATCCCCAACCATATGATAATGCAGGGCAATTGGGCTAGGTACTGCTTATTGTTTACTCTCAGATACGAGGCTTGAGACTCAACGGCTAAATGCTAGCGACGAGTTCCTCAAGCTGATCGGTCGCCTTAGACCAACCCTGATGAAACCCCATATCCTCATGATTCTGCCTATCTTCGCTATTCCAATGCTGCACCCGCGCAGTGTACTTGGTCTTACCGTCCACAAGTTCAAACGTGATGGTTGCCGTCATAAAAGCTTTATCGGACAGCACCCAAGCCTCGGTAAAGGCATCGGTAAATACGATTCGCTCATTCTCAACCACCTCAAGATACACGCCGCGGTTAGGAAAATCTTGCCCCTCAGGGCTGCGCATCACAATCACGTTAGTGCCGCCGGCACGCACATCTAAGCTCGCGCTAGCCACAGTCCACGGCCTTGGCGTAAACCAAATTTTGAGGAGCTCTGGCTCGGTCCACGCGCGGAACAGCTTTTCTGGCGGCGCATCGATAATCCGCTCTAATACTAGCTCTCGTTGATTATCATTATGTACATGCTGACTTGTGCTCATATTCCCTCCATTGGATATTTGGCTTGATGGTCTTGTCGGCTGCAGCTACATCATAAGCTCGCACATCAGTGCGCTAAAATACAGCCCTTCAACATTAGCTCGTCCGCAGAACACCAGCCCTCCATCATGCTCAGCACTGAGTGTTAGCGCGTAATACCCTTGCAAATCCTTACGCCCGCTAGATTCAAGCCACAGAACTATATAAAGAGCAGTGTAAAGGGCTGTGTAAAGATCTGTGCAAAGAGCGATGCAAATAGCCGTGGCAAATTTTGTCAAAAAAGGTAGAATGTCGCCACTTTTTCGCGGCAGTCTAGAACAAGGTTCTCTCGGATTAATGGTTAGCATTTTCGAGCAAAATGGCACGGGCCCAGCCCGCTTTCGCAGACCACTTTCACTGTGGTGCCAACCTTGCCCTGCGTTTGTTCCCTCCCTTGCATTATCTCCACCCAACACAATTCAAACACCGCCCGAAAATACCCCTTTTGCTGTTCAAGATTTAACATCAAATCCCGCAAACTGGCTGAGCGCTTTACGCCCTAAGCCAAGCGCGAATAATAAAGCGGTTGCAATAAATCTGGCTGTTGCTAACGCCATAGTTCATCTGCAAACCGACACTTATAAAAACCTTATCCCTACACTCTCTATCCTAAGGAATACTCGTCATGAGTCTTGCTGATTCCGTATTAGCCGTAAATAACGATTTGCCAATCCGCACCGACAGCCCAGTCCACAGCGGCAAGGTTCGCAGCGTTTACTGGCTAACCGATGCCGACAGCCGCCGTTTAATCAAAACCAAGGGTTATAACGTCCCCGAAGATACCCCGCTCGCCATCATGGTGATCAGCGACCGTATCTCGGCCTTCGACTGTATCTTCCACGGTGAAGGCGGTTTAAAAGGCATTCCCGGTAAAGGCGCGGCATTAAACGCGATTTCTAACCACTGGTTTAAACTGTTCGCCGAAAACGGCCTAGCCGACAGCCATATTTTGGATATCCCGCACCCGTTCGTATGGATAGTCCAAAAAGCTCGCCCTATTAAGGTCGAAGCTATTTGCCGCCAGTACATCACAGGCTCAATGTGGCGCGCCTACTCTAAGGGCGAGCGCGTATTCTGTGGTATCACACTGCCTGAAGGCTTAGAGAAAGATCAAAAACTGCCTGAGTTACTGATCACCCCTTCAACCAAAGGCATTTTAACCGGCATCCCAGGTGTGCCAGCCCAAGATGACGTGAACATCAGCCGCAGCGATATCCAAGCCAACTACCAAGCCTTTGGCTTTGAAAAGTTAGAAGATATCGACCTGTACGAGAAGCTGTTAAAAGATGGCTTTAAAGTGATTTCAAAAGCACTGGCCGACATTGATCAAGTGTTTGTCGACACTAAGTTTGAGTTCGGTTATGTGACCGATAAAGATGGCAATTCAAAACTGATTTACATGGATGAAGTTGGCACTCCAGACTCATCACGTATTTGGGACGGCGCAGCCTACCGCGATGGCAAGATTTTGGAAAACTCCAAAGAGGGTTTCCGCCAGTTCCTGCTAAATCATTTCCCTGATCCTGATGTGCTGCTCAACAAAGACAGAATGCCAGAGCGTGAAGCCCTCGCCCGCGACAATGACCTGCCACTTGAGGCCATGATGCAAGTGTCACGCACTTACACCGGCGTTGCCGAGAAGGTGACTGGCGCTCCAATCCCGCTGCCAGCGAATCCAAAGGCAGATATCATCAAGATACTCAAAGATGAGTATGATCTGATTGTGTAATAGAGAGTTGTAATCAAATCTGAGGTTTTGGGTGGTTTACCCATAACTGAATAGTAGAAAAGGCGCTTAGGCGCCTTTTTGTTTAAGTCATTCAAAAACTTAACCAATACATCGCTGATGATTAAGCACTGTCATTCCAGTGACACGCCATGAACTCATCCATGAGGGCTCGACGACGGCATCCATGCCGTCAACGGTCACTTACATGCCAATGCTTAATTCAACCAACTCTTCAGTAATCTGTATGCCTTTTCACAAGCATACACTTTACAAATTTAACAATGGGCGGCTCGTTAAATTTTTTAGTGTTATCTGCGATTTACTAAAAAAATATGCATGTTCCATCTTTATTCTGTACCTACGAAAGCTAGCCGGACATCTATGTCGAACTCACGCAATTTGCTCCAACGCCCTGCGGCAACTTCGCAGTGATTGATGGATTCCTGTAGCCTCAGCACAGGCAGCAATCCAAAAAAATTGAAAGAGCTATGCTGTCCAATCTATTTACCCTAACGCAATAAAGTGAAACATTACTCTAAAGCATATTTTTTGTTCAGAAAACAATATTGGTATTATGGTCGAACTTTCAAATTCAATGCCCACCAGATACCAATTAAATGGTAGTACAGTTAATTGTATTTTTTGCTTTTTTGCTTTTTTGTAGTAATATCCATAGCAACTGGTTATTAAATTTAACTCAATAATCGTATAATAATTTCAGCTGGATATATTGACTTTTATTATTTCGAAGTATCAATTGGATGTGAAATGGAATTGTATGTCTAAAAATAAGAAAGTTTGCGTGGTTTTAGGTAATGGATTTACAATTGACTTTATAAACTTTGTCTCTAAATCATCATTAAACATATGGAACAACATTGATGTCAGCAATCTTTTTTCACATGGAGGTTATTTAAAATGGCCATCTAATAAGAATCCTGGGTTCCTATCAAAAAAGTATACTCCTCACTTATGGGAATTAGGTGCACGCCCTTATCTAAGTAAAGATGAAACCATTCAGTTAATAGAGAAAATTGTTACAAGTGTTAATGTTTATGCATTGAAAGGTGAAAATGGTATAAATAAAAGCCAAAAATATTTACTAGCCTACAAAGAACTAACGTCATACCTTAAATATTTATTTATTCATTTCAATGATAAAATTGATTTAATACCTGAAACTATAAATAGTTGGGCATGGGCTTCATTTTTCTCCGCTCTTGATAATTCAGAGGATGTAGATGAAGTTACTATTATCACCTATAACTATGATATATGGCTAGAAAGAGTACTGCAGAGTATTAATATTGAGTTCGAATTACCTCCAATGACAAAAGGGGGAGATAAATGCAAATTCAAAATATTCAAGCCACATGGATCAATTAGCTTTAAATATAAAGAAGACTTACCACTCTCTAGCTTCAACATTAATTACCAAGATCTTAAATCCGATTGTTCTTCTATAGATATAAAAATCAAATATAATGATCTATGCACTAACAATCCTATTATTTTCTTAATTCCACCGGCAGGTGATGTCAATCGAACTAAAAATGGTTGGAATACTAGTTTACGGCAAATATACGAGCCTAAAATCAAAGAGATGAACAAAAATGATTTAATGATCATTTCTGGAATTTCATATTGGCATGTAGACCGCGCTGAAATTGACAGCATTTTAATTGCGCCTTCAAATGAAATTGACTTAATAAATATTAACCCAGCAATGGATAAATATTTTGAATCCGTGATAAATAGTTTATTTAATAATTACATTCATTTTGATAGCAGTGAAATTTTAAAGGAGTTAGTGTTATGAGTATTCGTTTAAAAAGAAAGTCAAATACAATGACTATTTCCTCGCTTAATGAATGGCGAACATTGAACAAATTTAATATGACACCTAGTTATCAAAGGCATAGTGTTTGGAGCAGTGAACAACAGTCTTTATTAGTTGATAGTATTTTAAAAAACATACCTATACCTCCAATCTTTCTTCGTGAGCATATTGATAAGCAGGGTAAAACGACTTTTGAAGTTATTGATGGAAAGCAGAGGCTAACTTCTATCTTTAAGTTTATAGATAATGAAATTGCAACTGCGGATGACGATAATGATGCTCTTCATGTTGAGGAATTAGCAGGGCTTTACCTTTCAGACTTAGAAGAAAATGATGATTTTGAAGATGCTCTTAGTGAGTTCTGGGCTTACCCATTACCGATTGAATATGTTTACACTAAGGATGATAAAACAGTTGAAAAAATATTTGACCGTTTAAATCGAAGCGGTGAGAAATTAACAGGGCAAGAACTTAGAAATGCTAATTATTATGATTCTATGCTGATAAAGTTAGCCTATAAATTTGCCAAATCAAAATATTGGGATAAACAACTTGATATAACAAATAAAACTCGAATGGAAGATATTGAACTTGTATCTGAATTTATATTTCTTCTTATCGAGAAACAAGAGTTATCGGCATCACCAAAAGAAATTGATGCATTGTATAAGAAATATGCAAATAGCAAGGCGATTAATTGGGTCGAATTAGAAATTGAATTATTTAATATATCTTCATTTTTCGAAAAACTAGACATTGACTTTACAGAGTATAATGTGTCAGGTGTTAGTCATTTATACGGTGTCTGGGCATTCTCATATTACTGCGTGACGAATGGTGTTGATGTTAAAATTAAGAATAAAGTTCATGAATTTTATCAAAACTATAAAAACTCTAACTTTAATAAAGTCGGTGCAT
This sequence comes from Shewanella sp. NKUCC06_TVS, assembly GCF_019345515.1. Classification (NCBI taxonomy): domain Bacteria; kingdom Pseudomonadati; phylum Pseudomonadota; class Gammaproteobacteria; order Alteromonadales; family Shewanellaceae; genus Shewanella; species Shewanella sp. NKUCC06_TVS. The sequence continues at coordinate 211,004 of NZ_JAHKQX010000004.1, forward strand.
TGGCTAAGTATAAATCAAGTATGATGAATGCAACCAAAGGAAAAGGACAACGGAAAAAACGTCGTAATGCATTGGTTGAATACTGTATAAAGTAGCGTGCAGCTTACTTTTACCACAATCAGCTAATTAAAAGACAGGGCATATGCACTCACCTAAATTTGCAACATCTAAATTCAAGGTATACACCTACCCTCGGAGTTGCTGCAGGGCGAATAGACAAATTGCGTGAGTCTCGGCATGGATGCGGGGCTAGCTTTCGCAGGGGCAGGGGCGAATGAAAATCGGTGATTTTCGCGCTTATGAGCGAGAGGCAGGGACTGCCGAACTGGGGTGCTTTACATGGATGTAAAGCGGAGCCATCGGAAGCGTTAGCTATTTTCGAATAAGCACGAAGCCACTAACTAATGCATGTAACTTCGCTAGGGACGCCGGGGGATTTCCAAAAGGGGAATAGGCGTTTTTTCCCTTTTGGTCGGGTGTGGGGTGAAGCCCCACGACGTTGATTTTGATTTAAAAAATAAAAACTCGGAGTGGCTTATTAGTAATATAAAAAAGGTGTGACACTGAGCGTGCCACACCTAGATAATTAATATTTAAATTATAAATATTAACAACGAATAATTAGAAGCGATATTCAACACCGATACTGGCTTGATTAAAGTCTGTATCTGTTTTCCCGCCATTGGCGATGCTATCGACATTAATATCTGCATCATACCAAGTGTACTCAGCATTAATTAAAAATCGATCTGTGACTTTAAATGCCACACCGGCGCCGGCGAATACACCTTCACCATCGTCATTGCCAGAAAAACCGACGACGTCATAATCTGTCGAATACCATAACTGACCACCTTTAGCATATAGCTCAACTCGGTCTGCAATGGGAAGCATGACTTTAAGGGCTGCCGTATAACCATCGGTTTCGGCATTGGCTAAACCATTACCATAATCACCAAAGTTAATATAACTACCTTCAAGAGCAAGGTATTTATTGAACTTATAACCAACAAGGCCCTGCATTACATCACTATTATCATCAAAATCATCATCGCCATCGACTTTTAAATAACCGTAGTTAGCGCCGACATAAATTCCGTTTTCTGCGGCATCACTGTTGCTCATGTTATCTGCATGAGAATATGCACTAAAAGAGGCTAAAGAAATAATGGCAGCTAAAGTAAGAATGGGATTTTTCATAAAGTACTCCTAGTTAATTATTTAAATACATTAAGGACATTACAAAAATAATGCCAACCTCGCAAAACCACACTCAGATCAATACGCAATTAAAACAATAACCTTACTTATCAATAGTATAGATTTATTTTAATATTTTAAATTCAAGTTAACTATTTTTATAAAACACATGAAACTTTTTTCATACTTACACTAAAGCCGTGCTAATTCTGTCTTAATGTATTTATTGCCTGTGAAATTGTAACTATTTCATAGGTAACGAAATAAACATACAAAATTATTACATTTAATTAATTCTATTATCATTTCTATTGTGCGACTTATTTATTAAAGCAAGTTTATTAAAGCAAGCTTTAACGGGAATACTGTGCGGCAGCGTTATGAACAAGAGTTATGGATGACGAACTGATTGTTAAACATGGACGTTATTTGGCAAGGAATATCCAAAAGGGGAACGGTACTTTCCCCTTTGGTCAACTCTTGATGAAAAATCAAGAATGAAGCCCACTACTTTAATTCGGCTTTAAATAAAAACAGACTGAAAGAGAAGCGAGATTTAACAAGTCACAGTGACATTATGAGCAGACCTTCTGTTATCAAACGTCAACAGAAGGTCAAATCTTCACGCAAACAAACAGCGCATTACCTGATGCTAGATCCCACGGGACAATTCTTTCATAATCGTGTTCGAAAACATGCACTTCAAAATAGGGCGCTAACAATTCCTGCAGCTCAGTGAAGCTGGTAGCGACCATAGCATGTTGATCTTGCCATTGCTCAATACTGTGGACTTCTTGTAAACCCACTTCTTGCAAACCTGCGGCGTGTAACCCTGCTTCCAGCGAGCCTAAGCCTTTAATATCAGAGACAGGTAAAGGCGAGACCTCAGCAAATGGCTGACTGCTTTTGGCAATACTCAACTTTAATGACTGTTTCTCACCTTGCCCACTGTAATGCCAGCCGGATTCGAAGGCGAAATGACTACCATCAAACTCGGCAAAATGCTTAACCGAACTTGTGTTATCGATTCTGTGCTTATCGACAGTATTAAAACAAAACAGCCCACCGTCATTAAGTGCGCTATGCACACTGGCGATACAGCTTTTAAGGCGTTCGATGCAAGCACTGTAATGGATGGAATATAAAAAACAGGTAATCAAATCGACGCGCTCTTCTAAATAAAAAGCCGTCATATCTTGGAGGTTAAACTGAGCTTCAGGGCAACGACGCATGGCCATGTCTAGCATAGGCTGATTAATATCAAGGCCACTGCACTGATAACCAAGGTCGATAAAATGCCGCACATGTGGACCAGTGCCACAGGCTAAATCAAGATGTTGCTTACCATTATTGCCGAGGAACTGATGCAGACGATGGATACTCGCGCTCTGTTGCTGGTAGTTGATATCGGAACACATTAAATCGTAATAACCGGATAAATCGGTATAGAGCGCGTTGGAAGACATAGTAGCGAATAGGTAACAAGGGCAATTTTAGGTGGCGCATGATATATCAGTTAGCCGATATCAGAAACAAAGAATTATCCATCGAGTCTTAGCACGTGTTATCACTCTAATCGTGCAACGATATCAATCCACCTAACCATTTACTTTGGGGCGCGAAAGCTCAGCTCTTCATAGGAACTTAAATATTCGAGTTGTGGTTTGGCAAAATAATACCCCTGAAAATACTCAATCCCTATTCCAGCGAGATAATTAAGTTCGGCTTCAGTCTCAATGCCTTCGGCCAAAACTCTTGTATTAAGCTCTAAACAAATACGCAGTATTTCATCCACGGCTAACTGCTTTTCTCTATCGAGATCGATATCACAGATCAAGGTCATATCAAGTTTTAATACTTGAGGGCGCAGGGCTTCGAGCCAGCTTAAATCAGCAAAACCACTGCCAAAATCATCGATTGCCGTGATAAAACCACGCTTAGCATAGCTCTCGAAGATACGGACTAATTTTGCCCGATCGACAATTTGCTCGCCCTCAGTCACTTCGAACATGATTTTGTGAATATCAAACCCATACATGTCGGCGGCTTCAATCGTCGCGCGGATACAGGTCTCAGGGTTATATACGGCATTAGGTAAAAAGTTGATACTGAGCATCTTATCGAGTCCCAGCTTTGAAGCGGTTTCTATCGCTTTAACACGGCAAGCCTGATCAAAATAGTATTTATTATTTTCATTAATCCGCTCAAACACCCACGCAGCCCCTTCACCATCAGGGCCTCTGACCAGGGCTTCATAACCGCTAATCTCACGACTAGGCCAATGGATAATAGGTTGAAATGCCATTCGAATTTCAAATCCTAATGACTTACCACTTAAGCAATCCATGCAAGTTTGTTGCTTTATTCGAGCGGGAAAATCCATAAACGGCCTCCTAAACATTAACCTTACTAGTGTGAGGATAAATACTTAAATTTGCCAGTTTTTACTGTTCATCATCCTAATAAAATCCATCACATATAGAGTGAAGAATGCTATTTCCAAAAATATAAAACGATTGTAAACGGCATAAAAAAATGGATGAATCCCAATAGGAGCTTCATCCATCACCATATACCTCAGACTGATTTACTTCAGTTTATAAATCACTTCAACTCTATCTTCTATACTCACTTGGCCGTACTGATAGCTCTCGGCGGCGCCCATGGCATCGGCTTTAGCGCTCATGCGTAACATGACCGGTTGCACAGGGCGTTGATCGTAATAACGGATCTGCCAGATCTTACCGAGATTTTCACCAAAGCCTTTAGCCAAAGATTCGGCTTTTTGTTTGGCATCCACAATCGCAGCTTGACGTGCTTTGGCGACGTATTCAGCTTCTTTGCTCGACTTAAGGGCGATGTTATTGACCCGATTCATGCCCTCTTCTAAGGCAGAATCTAAAATAGCATTCAAGCGGCTTAAGTCTGTTACCGTCACGGTAATTTGGCGACTGGCAGTATAACCCGTCAGCTCTGGCGCTTTATCCTGCACATACACATATTGCGGTTGAAGATTTAAATTCGCGCTCTGGATCTGATCTTTAGTCACACCCGCTGCGGTGAGACGGGCGATAAACTTAGCCACGGCGGCATCGGAATTATCTTTGGCGGCTTTAGCGGTTTTTTCGGTCACGGCCACTTCCACATTCACATCCGCCATATCGGGCTCGACTTGGATTTGGCTGACCCCCATGGTTTCAATATGCGGGAAATCGACCTCAGCGGCAATCACTGCTGGCGCCATAAACGCGCTAGAAAAAAGACCACCCGCCACCAATACCGCTAAAAGAGAATTTTTCATAACTTACTCCAAAATAATGTGCTTATACCTAAACCACTTCAAATAGAACGCATATTCAAAACGAGACGGCTAAAACGACCGTGTCGCTTATTTAGCGCTTAGGCTATCAGTAAAAAGTGCCAATACTTGTGCCAATATGTAACAGCATCAAGAAATTGTCTCTTGCCCCTATAAACGTGGCCAATTTTAAAAAGGGTTAATTTTTCTGAAAATTTTTTAGCGCTTTTTATCCAGATGAGTTCGACCTTGGATCTTTGGCTTGTCTTCCTATATCCACACCCAAAATAGGCCTTAGGGTTAACTGGCATATTCAGCGCCCCAGTTGTACACTTTTCAGCCAAAGCTACTGTACCTTTTAATCACTTCAGGTATAATCCGCCAACTTTTTTAAGGCGGCTTATACCTCAGCGAGAAACCATGACAGTTGAAACTTTTAAACCCAAGCAAACGACCACGCTTGATATCCCAGTCAAAACATTAGAAGCAGCAAGCACTAATGCTGTTGCCACTGGGAATCGCATCGGTTTCGTGTCTTTGGGCTGCCCAAAAAACCTCGTGGATTCAGAGCGTATTCTGACTCAGTTACGCATCGACGGCTACGAAGTCACTAACAGCTACGACAATGCCGACTTAGTTATCGTCAATACCTGCGGCTTTATCGATGCTGCGGTGGAAGAGTCTCTGGATGCTGTGCGTGAAGCCTTAGAAGAAAACGGCAAAGTGATCGTCACTGGCTGCCTTGGCGCTAAAGAAAACCAAATCCGCGAAGTGCACCCTGATGTGTTAGAAATCACTGGCCCACACAGCTACGAAGCGGTGTTGAAGCATGTTCACAAGTACGTGCCTAAGCCAGAGCACAACCCTTTCACCTCATTAATCCCACAAACTGGGGTTAAGTTAACGCCTAAGCATTACGCTTATTTAAAGATTTCAGAAGGTTGCGACAACCGTTGTACTTTCTGCATCATCCCTTCGCTACGTGGCGATCTCGACAGCCGCCCAGCGGGCAGCATCTTAGATGAAGCTAAGCGTTTAGTGGAATCAGGCGTACAAGAAATTCTAGTTGTGAGCCAAGACACCTCGGCCTACGGCAAAGACAAAGGCGGTCGTACCGATTTTTGGAACGGTATGCCAGTCAAGCAAGACATTACTAGCCTAGCGCGCCAACTGGGTAAAATGGGCGCTTGGGTGCGTCTGCATTATATCTATCCCTACCCATGGGTTGACGATTTGATCCCGCTAATGGCGGAAGGTTTAATCCTGCCGTATTTAGATATTCCAATGCAGCATGCTAGCCCGCGCATTCTCAAGATGATGAAGCGTCCAGGCCGTGTTGATCGTCAGTTAGAAGCGATTCAACGCTGGCGTGAAATCTGCCCAGATCTAGTGATCCGCTCAACCTTCATCGTCGGCTTCCCAGGTGAAACTGAAGAGGATTTCCAAATCCTGCTCGATTTCTTAAAAGAAGCTCGTCTCGACCGCGTAGGTTGCTTTAAGTATTCTGAAGTCGATGGCGCTGTCGCCAACACTATCGCCGAGCTTATCAGCGAAGAAGTGAAAGAAGACAGATACCACAGATTTATGGAACTCCAAGCAGAGATCAGCGCCGAGCGTTTAGCCCGTTTCGTTGGCCGTACTTTAGATATTCTGATTGATGATGTAGACGAAGAAGGCGCCATTGGCCGCAGCTTCGCCGATGCACCTGAAATCGACGGCATGGTGTTTATCAATGGTGAAACTGAGCTGGAACCTGGCATGTTGGTTCGTGCCCGCATCACCCATTCAGATGAACACGATCTGTGGGCTGAAGTGGTAGACGCTGACACCCAAGACTAAGCCGTTCTGATACAGGACAGGCTATGACTTAAAAAGCGAACCTCTGGTTCGCTTTTTGTTTTTATCATTTCGTAAGCATTAACACTGCGAATGCTTCAGCATCCTTACTCCACTGTTTGGCCTCACTATCTATTTCACTTATTTATCAACGGCTAGGCTGTGACGTTATGAATTAAGCATTAAGCATCGGGTCCCAACATCTTATTGGCATCGACCCACAGCTCGAACTCTTCTGCCGTGACAAACTCAAGTTCTAATGCCGCTTGGCGCAGTGTCTTATGCTCGCTATGGGCTTTTTTGGCTATCTTAGCGGCCTTTTCATAACCGATATGTTGATTCAGCGCCGTCACTAACATGAGCGAGTTTTCCACATGCAGCGCGATTTGTGGCTCATTCGCCACTATGCCGACCACGCAATGATGATTAAACGATTGGCAAGCATCCCCCAATAAACGCCCCGATTGCAGCACATTGGCGATGATCATCGGCTTAAACACATTGAGTTCAAACTGACCATTGCTGCCGCCAATCCCAACGGCGACATCATTACCCATGATTTGCGCACACACCATAGTCATAGCCTCGACCTGAGTCGGATTCACTTTTCCTGGCATGATAGACGAACCGGGTTCATTTTCAGGCAGTAATAACTCACCGATGCCACAACGCGGGCCAGAACCTAACGTCCTAATATCATTTGCGATCTTCATTAAACTGACCGCCGCCACTTTATAGGCCGCCGACAGGGCGACTAATTCATCGTGGGCAGCAAGGGCAGCAAACTTATTCGACGCCGTCACAAAGGGCAAACCCGTGAGTTTTGCAATATTGTCCGCCACCTTAACGGCGTAATCCTTGTGTGTATTCAGCCCAGTGCCGACAGCGGTCGCACCTAAGGCTAACTCGGCCACCCGCTTGAGACTGTGCTCAATGCCTTCGATGGCATGACTTAACTGCGCGGCGTAACCCGAAAACTCTTGGCCTAACGTTAACGGTGTTGCATCCATAAAATGTGTGCGACCGATTTTGACTAGGTGCGCAAACTCCTCGGCCTTATCCTGCAAGCTCTGCTGCAGGCATTTCATGTTAGGTAAAACGAGTTCCACTGCTTGGCGATAGGCGGCAATGTGCATGGCGGTGGGAAAGGTATCATTGGAGGATTGCGAGCGGTTAACATCATCATTGGGGTGCAAGCATTTAACCGCATCGATAAGTTGCCCACCCGAGAGCACATGGCCGCGATAGGCAATCACCTCATTGACGTTCATATTGGTTTGCGTGCCCGAGCCCGTTTGCCAAATCACTAAAGGAAATTGCGCATCGAGTTCGCCTGCAATCAGCTCATCGCACACTTGGGCAATCAGTTGAGCTTTATCTTGGTGCAAGACACCAAGTTGTTGATTGGTAATGGCTGCGGCTTTCTTTAAATAGCCAAAAGCGTGGATCACTTCGACAGGCATAGATGCCTCAGCACCAATACGAAAGTGCTGCCGCGAACGCTCGGTTTGTGCGCCCCAATAACAATCGACGGGGACTTTCACCTCACCCATAGTGTCGTGTTCAACTCGATATTGCTGTGCCATGTGCATCTCCTTCGCTAAAACGCTCTAAGCGTTCACCATACTCGCTCAGGGCGAAAGTACAATTAACCTCCAACAAGGAGTATCAATAATAAGGCTGATTTAAGCGTAAAGATTGGCGTAAAGGCAGGTGGAGGAGCATTAACTAGCAGGATTAACGAGGCACTAACACAGCAGACTAAAACAGCGAACTAAAGCAGTAAAAAAGCAGATTAACAAAAGCACAGACCTAGAAAGTCAAAAGGGGCATCGCCCTTGTGCTGATGCCCCTTTCGGTTTTGTGCTTTGCGATCGTATGACCCTTTGCCCTTTTTCGCTTTCTCGGTGCGGGTCCTAAACAAGGGACTCGTCACTAACGCTTTGAGTGCGTTATCGGTAATGGTGCCTCGACCACTTTCGTGTTCTAAGGGCATATTTTGCGGTTTTTGCTTAGTCATTTTATGCCTCACTGCTTAATGAAAGTTAAGCCCATAGCCTAACAGCGCAAACTATAACGCAATCAAATCAGATGTACAGAGTTTGTGCACTCCAACATAAAAAATGACTTTGACTAGTAGGAAAGTATGATAGATTATTCAAACAAAAATAATATATTAGCTTAATAATCAATAAGATTTTATTAATAGGTTTAGTGAGTGGATTTTGCCATAACCTTTATTGGCACTCAGGTTACACTTTGTAATCGACAGATAAGGAGATCAATTTGACATCCGTGTTAGTCGCTCAATCTTGGCTCGGTGCACTGCTTTTACTGATAACGCTTCAAGCCCCGCTTGCCAACGCTTTTTCCAGTTCAGATTCCTGTGTGATGACTATGGGGTATCGCACTAGCGAACGCTTACCCTTTATTGGCGACGAGTCCAATAACACGGGATTTTATCACGAACTCTATCAAGCGGCGGCGGACAAGATTGGCTGCAAACTCAATGTGGTGCGCGCACCTAAATTACGTATTCTGCGGGATCTCAAACTCGGCAATATCGATTTTTATCCCGGCCTTAATTTCACCGAAGAGCGGGCTCAATACGCGCATTTTATCCCCAATGGACTTTCACAACGTGCGATTGGCATTAGCCGTGCTGGCGCCGCCGATATTCGCTCCATTGAACAGTTAGCCCATAATGAGATGACCCTCTTAATCGCCCCCGGCAGTTACGACTTTGGCGGCTTACCCGACAAAATTAAGGTACGCAAACCGCCTGAACTAACCGTCCCTAAAGCCTTGGATTATTTGCTTTCAAACCAAGGTGACTTTTTTATTTATGATCAAACCACTTTGCATTATTACCTCAAAAATCGTGACCAAAGCCAGTTTAAACTCCACTATCACTACAGCGAATTACCGCAGGAAATGTACCTCGGTTTCTCGAAAAAAAGCCGCCACTACCGCGGTAGACACAACCCCAACTATCGCGCCGATATCCCCATCAGCCCAGATAACAGTCCCACTGTGTTAACACCAGATTCTAAAGTCTTTGAATTTGCCAAAGCACTCGCCGCTATGGATTCCCAAGGTGAAACTCAGCGCTTGTATAGCAAGTATTTTGGCTAGCTTAAATCACAAAAAATACCGCTAACGTAGAGTTCTATTGGACCCCTTATCAATTGAGGTACCAATAAAGAGCTAAGAGAATCATGCCTAACTGATTAAAAAGTGGAAAACTTGTCTTCTGATCAAGCCATATTCTGATGTTTTAACTCGCTTTGTTACCCTCTGCGACAATATGCCGCACCTGCCACACTGAGATGCTCTTTATAATGCAGCGCAATTAATCCAAGTGAATGGAAGACAATAAGATGGCTGCAAATTCTGCGTATTTATCTCACCCGTTTAAAACTTCAGTAATTTCCTCATCCCTCGCAATCGCCATGGGCTTATCGCTAGCGCCACAGGCTATGGCTGACGACAGCGAATTAGCCAATATTGAACGCTTAGAGGTCCATGGCCAACAGACCGAAAACCGTAACACCTTAGGCTCGGCTGAAAATCTACTGAAAGGGCAAGGAGTCGATTTCTCCGAAGCGGGCGGCGTATCGGCCCTACCTATCCTCAATGGCATGATGGGCGATCGCATCAAAGTGCTGGTTGATGGCGCAGACATTACCGCGTCCTGTGCAAACCAAATGAATCCACCACTGTCCTATATCTCCGCCAATCAAATCACCACAGCCGAAGTCATTGCGGGCGTATCGCCAGTCAGTGCGGGTGGTGACAATATTGCGGGCGTGATTAAGGTTAGCAGCCTTAACCCTAAATTTGGTGAAAGCGAGGCCATCAAATGGAATAGTGGCGATATTTCAACTGGATACCGCAGTGTGAGTGACACTTTATTACTCGGCACCAACGCCACAGTCGCCAGCAAAAATGTCAGTCTTAGCTATCAAGGCGCCTATGAAGATGCCAACAGCTATAAAGATGGTAATGGCGATAAAGTCATCGATACCCTGTACCGCGCACAAAACCATGCACTGACCGCCGCATGGCGCGATGAGACTCAAGAAGTTGCCATCAAATTGACCCACCAAAATATTCCATTCCAAGGTTTTTCTAACCAATACATGGACATGACGGATAACAAGAGTTACGGTGCCCTCGCCCGTTATCAACTCAAACTCGACGATGACGGTGAATTCAGTGCCCAAGTAAACTGGCACGGCGTGAAACACGAGATGGGCTTTTTCACCCCAGAAAAAACCGGCAAGATGCCAATGAACACTGAAGGTGATGACTACAGCTATCAACTGCACTGGCGTTTGCCAATGGGTGATGACAGCACCTTACTGGTCGGCCAAGAATACTATAGCTACCAGCTCGACGATGTTTGGCCTGCGGTGCCTGGCACTATGATGGCGCCCAATGACTACATCAACATCAACGATGGTGAACGCCGCCGCGCCGCCGTTTATGGCGAATGGCAGCAAGATTTAAGTCAAAACTGGTGGTTATCGGCGGGTGTTCGCTTTGAGTATGTCACCACCAATACCGGTGAAGTCCAAGCTTATAGCAACATGCCTATGATGGGCATGCCCAATGTCGACGCCGAAGCGGCAAAAGCCTTTAATGCGATGGACAGAAAACGTGATGATAATCTGATCGATGCCACCTTACTGGCGCGCTATCAATTATCGACCAATCAACAACTTGAGTTTGGTTTAGCCCGCAAGAATCGTGCACCGAATCTATACGAACGTTACAGCTGGGGCCGCGGCACTATGGCGACCACTATGATAGGTTGGTATGGTGATGGTAATGGTTATGTGGGTAATCCGGATCTTAAACCAGAAACCGCCCATACCTTAAGCGCAGCCTACAAATATAACGGTGATAGCTGGCAAGTTTCGACCACAGCTTGGTACACAGCTGTGACTGACTATGTCGATGCCGAAGTCATTGGTAGCTTCAATCGCACTAGCTCACCTGATGGCAAACGCAATATTCTCCAATTCACTAACTTAGATGCCAATCTCTATGGCGCACGTTTTAATGCGCTCTACCAGTTTGCCGAAACCAGCACAGGTAAATGGCAAGTGTTAGGCAAAGTGAATGTAACCCGTGGCGAGCGAGATGAAGGTGATGAACCTTTATATCAAATCAAGCCGTTGCAAACTGAGCTGGCACTGCAACATCAGTTAGGTCAGTGGGAAAACAGTCTTTCATGGCAATGGGTTGCGACCAAAGATCGCGTAGATGACCGCCGCCTTGAAAATGAAACAGACAGCTACTCCTTGCTCAATTTGAACAGCAGTATGAAGTGGCAGGATCTGACTGTTACCTTCGCGGTGAATAACCTGTTCGACAGCTACTATGAGCTGCCACTGGGCGGCGTGAGTGTGGCTGAATTTAAGGCCGATAATACCAATGGCTTTAAGCAGATTGCCGGTGCAGGTCGCTCGTTTGAACTCAGCGCAAGCTATGCGTTTTAACGACTGATTTTAAAGGCATTGTTTTTAACAACATAGTTTTTAACCATATGGTTTTTAACTGCACGGCTTTTTAGGTCGAACAGATCTAATCCGAACGTTAAACAAAAAGGGCAAGCAGATTAAGTGATTAATCGCTTGCCCTTTTTTATGCTCAAACCACATTCATGCCACTAACACTAAAGTACTTGCACTAAAGCACTGGCACTAAAACACTGGCACTAAAACACTGAGACGACTTAAGCGCACTATGCAGCACGGCTGAACGAGTGACACTATGGATTAGTTACCCGCAATCTTCATTTCAGATAACAAGATACCGCCGGTACGAATCGATGAGCGCAAATCAAAATCCTTACTCACGGCTTGCACGCCACGGAACATCTCTTTTAAGTTACCCGCGATAGTGATCTCTTCCACTGGATATTGGATCTCACCGTTTTCAACGTAGAAACCCGCCGCACCACGGGAATAATCTCCCGTTACCATGTTCACGCCTTGGCCCATGACTTCGGTCACAATCAAACCTGTGCCCATGTCTTTCACCAATTCGTCGAAGGTTTGGCCTGTGTGGCCGAGCGTCCAGTTATAAATACCGCCCGCATGGCCCGTGTTGGTTAAGCCTAACTTGCGCGCCGAGTAGCTGGTCAGCAAATAGGTTTCTAACATGCCGCGGTCAATAATGCGTCTATCTTGGGTCGCCACACCTTCACTGTCGTAGTTCGCACTCGCCAGTGCGCCCAGTAAATGCGGCTGCTCTTCGATATTGAACCAATCGGGGAAGATTTGGGTGTTGATCGAATCCAATAAGAAACTGGATTTACGGTATAAACTGCCACCGCTGATCGCACCGATAAAGTGGCCGATTAACCCTGTGGCGATATCTGGCGCTAATAGAATAGGTAAACGCGTCGTCGCGATCTTGCGCGCACCGAGGCGGCTTACTGTCTTCTCGGCGGTCTTTAAACCTACCGTTTCAGGTGCAAGCATCTCGCTGAATTTACGGGCGATAGTGTAATCGTAATCCCGTTGCATATTGCCTTCGCTATCTTCACCGATCACGCTGCAACTCAAGCTATAACGTGAGCTGCAATAACCGTTTAAGAAACCGTGGCTGTTGCCATACACTTTAACCGCAGTGTGAGCATTGGCACTGGCGCCGTCGGAATTATTGATACGTGGATCGGCATCGAGCGCCGCAGTTTCGGCGCGGATCGCCAGTTGCGCTAACTCATCGGGGGAAATATCTTGTGGATAATACAGTTGAAGATCGCGGATCTGATTTGCCATCAAGGCTTTATCGGCAAGACCACTGAATGGATCCAGAGAAGTATAACTGGCGATATCGTCGGCCGCTTTCACCGCTAAGGCGATGGCCTCTGGACTTAAATCCGACGTCGATGAACTGCCCTTGCAACCATCGCGGTAAACCGTAATTCCTAAGGCACCATCTTTATTAAATTCAACGGTTTCAACTTCTTTTAAACGGGTAGAAACCGACAAACCTTGTTGTTTACTGATCGCCACTTCGGCAGCGTTCGTTCCTAATTTGTTGGCATATTCCAGCGCCACGGCCACCGCATCTTTCAGCGCGCCCAATTCACTATCGATTCTGTTCAAAGACACAAAGCTACTCTTTCGTTGTCGGCAATTGCCGTAGCATAACAAACACAAATCCCATTCACATTAATTATTCGCGGCTGACTTAGGCTTGAGAGCGTATCCTATACCCAAACAACCTGAAGATGCAGGATTCAGCGGGAGTTTAACGCACTTTAGGCAAGGCGGTTATTTGCAGACCTAGCGGGCAAAGTTAAAAATAACCAACACAGCATAAAGTGCGTTACCCCGTGGTTAACATCAGCCGCCGGGACGGAGCGCCTAGGGCACTCCACTTCCGTGTTGCATCAATTCAAAAGGTGGCCGACATTCTGTCATTGATGCGCCTTGAATTGAAGCACCCTAGGCGCTCTGAAACTCGTATCTTCAGGTAGCTTGGGTATAAACACATTCACCTAGGCGATTTTTGGCTGGAGATGTTATTATTAGCCAGTAAATTACTTGAGGTTTTATCTATATGAAGATTGTTGGTGATTCAGAACATTTTAAACAGCCCTACGACATAGATGAAGATTATGTCAGCAGCAAAACAACGGACAAGCGTGATAGCGAAGCCGTGCAAAAAGTCGGTATGGAGCTTGTTTCACTGAGCAAGACTCAGCTAGATAAAATCGAGCTGGATGAGTTTTTGTACGACGCGATCCTGCAAACACGCAAAATCAAGGTCAATACTGAGGCGTATCGTCGCCACATGCAGTATATCGGCAAATTGATGCGTAATTTTGATATTGAGCCAATCAAGGCTTCACTCGCTATCGTGTTGAATAAAAACAACAACGAGACCGCTAAGTTACAAATGTTCGAAAAAATGCGTGAACGCTTACTCACCCAAGGTGATGATGAGATTCAAACTGTCGTCGAGCATTATCCGCAATTAGACAGACAAAAACTGCGTACTTTGGTGCGTCAAGCCACCAAAGAACTGGCCAAAGGCCCAGAATCAAAATCATCTAAAGAGCTGTTTAAATATCTACGCAGCGAAATCCAAGACTAATTAACTTCAGCCCCACAAGGATGTTGCTTATGCGACTTAGCAAAACGTTATCGGTATTTTCTTGGGCATTACTGGGCGCATTAGCGCTCAGTGGTTGTAATGGCGCAGCTGATGGCACCGACACTGACGGAACAACAGACAGCTACAGCTTAACGCTGGGCTATAAAACTGTAGTTAACGGCAAGTGCGCCGATGCAACCACCAATTTAAGCTTTGCCTCCGATACGAGTTTTTGTGCCGTCGCTACCTTAAAAAAGGGTTCGAGTAAACTTAGCGGCCAACTGATTAGCTTCGCTGCGACCTTAGGTACTGTTGCGCCAGCAACAAAACTCACCAATGTAGATGGCGTTGCTGAAGTCATCATTTCTAACCCAGCATTAACAGCAGAAGCTGGTACGGTAACGGCGAGCTATACGCCGTCTGATGCAGACGCATTAACTGCAAGCCGTAACTACGAGTTCGTTGGTTCAGGCAATGGCAACACCATTGAAACACCCAAACTCAGCGCCAGTATTTTAAACAGCTCAACCTTAGTCACTCGCTTTAAAGTCGATGAGTCGGTCCAATTACAAGCCATATTGCTCGATAGCGAAAGCAAAGGTATCGAAGGCGCTAAAGTCACCTTTACTGCAGGTTCAGCGGCGCTCAATCCAACCAGTGCGCTGACCAACACTCAAGGTATTGCGCAGGTACCCTATACGCCAAGTGCAACTGAATTAGGGGCAAATGCCTTAACGGTCACTGTGGACTATCAAGGTCAATCGCTGCAAACCAGCAGTTTGTATGAAGTCTTGAGTAAAGATGCCGTCAACCAAGAAGGCACGCTGAAACTCGGGTCATTCAATGGCGCAGTCTTTACCGAAGGTCAATTGGCGAGCACCTTAACGGCCGATGCCAATGGCAAATATAAAATCAGCGCAGGCGGTAGTTTTGGTGTAAGTGCAAGTTTAGTATTAGAGGCCAATGACGGCACGGTTACGCGAGTACAAACACCCTCATCCATCAGCTTTAGCTCAGATTGCACCACAAACAATAGCGCCACACTCGATACCCCAGTTACAACCTTATCGGGTAATGCGGGCTCGACCTTCCAAGACACAAGTTGCAGTGGCAACAGTGAACGTAGCGACCAAATCATCGCCACAACCGTAGCTGGCAATCAGACGTTAACGGCGAATTTCCCATTTACTCTGCAACGTCAAACGCTTGCCAGCTTAAGTTTTGAGTCGGCAGAGCCTGCACAAATTCGCATCAAAGGTGCGGGCGGCACAGGTTCAAGCGAATCCTCTTTAGTCAGCTTCAAAGTCACCAGCGCCAATGGCCAACCCGCAGCGCAACAGAATGTCAGCTTTACCTTAGATACGGTTGTCGGTGGTTTAAGTTTTGCCAATGGCACTGCGAATGTGCAAAGCCTGACTAACTCCCAAGGTATCGCCAGTGTGCGCGTATTATCCGGTACAGTACCCACGCCAGTACGCGTGGTTGCCACTGCTGTTGATACTGATACTAAAGAAGTCATCACGAGCCAATCTGAACAGTTAACCGTGAATACTGGTCTACCTCAACAACTTGGATTTAGTCTATCAACGACAGTATTCAATCCAGAAGCGGGTGACTTTAATGGTGAAACCGCAACGATCACCATTCGAGCCTCCGATAGTTTTGGCAATCCAGCACCCGATGATACTGCTGTCAACTTCACGACAGAAGGTGGCCAGATCCCAACATCATGTTTAACTAAAAATGGGACATGTAGCGTTGTTTGGACTTCACAAACGGCACGAGTACCCGATCACCGCATCACGATTCTCGCTTATGCCTTAGGTCACGAAACCTTCTTCGATACCAATGGCAATAACATCTTTGATGATGCCGATATCAGTAAAGACATTAATGGCACGCCTGTGACTGACTTGGCTTGTTTAACGAATTCAGGCGTTGCAAAAAAATGCACAGGCAATGGTATGGACATCGAAGCCTATCTTCCTAGTGGTTTTAGTGATCTAGGTGATGCGTTTAGGGATGACAATGAAGATGGTATTAGGAATTCAGCCGAACCATTTTGGAATACTCAAGCAAAAGAATATAGTTTTGCCGATGGCAAATTTAACGGTCCACAATGCGAAAGTGCAATCTGCGGCACAGGCCAAGCCAATAAAACCTATATACGCAAAGCCTTAGTAATGAGCATGTCAGGCTCACAGGCTTATATCAGTGTGATGCAAGACGGTGTGTTATTACCGAGTGTGAATGACATCAAACCTGTAGCCGTTGGTGCTAGTTCTGAGTTTGTAGTATTTGTCCACGACAGTGCGAATCAAATAATGCCAGCTCAGACAAGTATCGAACTTTGCGTGGATTGTGCTGGAGCGCCTAAAACCTTCGAGGTTCCCAATACTGTGTATGCGAAAGGCAGTCTAGGTTCACCACTGAAATTTACGGCATCGGCCAACACCAGCGTATCGGTGAAAGTCACGACCCCTAAAAATGTCATCACTGATGGCTTAGGTTTCACAGTACCAGCGCTTTAAAACTCAATTAAGCAAACTGAAAAGACCCGCGAATGCGGGTCTTTTTATTGGAGGATTACAACCCACGGCCCTTAGATCTACTACACATCTTTAGTTATAGCTGTGCATCTATGAGCCATGACTCTCACTAATTTTATAACTCTTAATTTTATAGCTCTACTGCACGGCGTAAACGGAAACTCCGTAAAGCCAAATACAATGCTCCCACTGCCGCCCATATAAGCCCCAGTTCTAATGATTGTGACTCTAAGTTCACCCAAAGCACGCCAATAGTGCCGGCGCCACACAGGGGCAATACTAAGTATTGCAGGTGGTCTCTAAAAGATTTATTACGTCGATCCCTTAGGTAAAACTGCACAATCACGGCTAAGTTCACGAAGGTGAACGCCACTAAAGCACCAAAATTCACTAAGGCTAGCGCCATTTCTAAATCAAATGAGACGGCAGATAGCGCAAGCGCCCCCACCAACAAGACATTAAATGCAGGAGTTCGCCATCTAGGATGGATATAAGCAAACCCTTTACGTGGCAACATATTATCCCGCCCCATCACATATAAAATCCGTGCAACCCCAGCATGGGCAGCCATACCGGATGCCAATACGGCAACTGTGGTCGCCACTAATACGATGGACTGGAATAGATTACCACCCACATAGAGTGCAATTTCAGGCAATACCGCATCAAGCTGTTGAAAGCGGGAAATATCAGGGAAATAGAGCTGCAAAAAATAAGACACGCCAACAAAAATCACGCCACCGAGCAAAGCCGTCAACACAATCGCGCGAGGAATAACACGTTGAGCATCTTTAGTTTCTTCAGTCAGTGAACTTAACCCGTCAAAGCCGAGGAAGGAGAAACACAGAATCGTCGCCCCTGTGAATAATGGCGCCATCGCCATATTATCGGCATAAAATGGTCGCACACTCGCGACGACACCTTCGCCTTCACCGAGGGAAATGCTATAGGCCATTAGACCAATGAACAC
Source organism: Shewanella sp. NKUCC06_TVS (assembly GCF_019345515.1). Classification (NCBI taxonomy): domain Bacteria; kingdom Pseudomonadati; phylum Pseudomonadota; class Gammaproteobacteria; order Alteromonadales; family Shewanellaceae; genus Shewanella; species Shewanella sp. NKUCC06_TVS. Next base: position 228,975 of record NZ_JAHKQX010000004.1, read on the forward strand.
CACAATAATGGCGATCTGTGCAAACACTATCACCCCATTAAAGTTCGCGACGAGATCAATCCCCTTGAGATTAAGCAAGGTCATTATGGTCACAAGAGCGAGAATAAAGATCCAAGGTTCGACGCTGGGAAACATGGCTGTTAAATAGATTTTTGCGAGCAACATATTGATCATTGGCATAAACATATAGTCCAGCAGCGATGACCAACCCACCATAAAACCAACATTCGGGCTAAAGGTTTTTTGAGCATAAGTGTAGGCTGAACCCGCATAGGGATATTTACGTACCAAATGACCGTAACTAAACGCGGTAAATAAAATCCCCGCCAATGCGAATAGATAAGACGTAGCCACATGGCCAGAGGTGATCTCGGAAACAATACCAAAGGTGTCAAAAACGGCCATAGGCGTGAGATAGGCAAGCCCCATCACCACCACTTGCCATAAGTTGAGGGTCTGCTTCAAACCCAGATTTTGTTGGCTCATCAGCACACCCTCATTGTACAGGGTTGAACACCTAAGCACGCATCTGCAATTAGTTTTTGCTTGCGGCTAACCGTCTGTACTCTCGGTTTAATGGCTAACGCAACAACTTGATTTACAACAACTACCGACAATCCGGTACACAACAGCCCCATTGGTCTTTCCTCAGTAAAATAGGTTCAACTGAACCTCATATCATTTCCGGATGTTTACCGGCCTCAATTGTTTTAAAACACATACGCCATAAATAAAAAATAACCGAGATACTGAGTATCTCGGTTATTTTTTCGGCGCGAATTCTCCCCCAAAACCAACAAGAAGACAACCCAATAAAAATATTAAGTGATCCGCAATCTGTGATGGCTTAGCGAAAAACGACAGAATCCAAGTACAAGACTTGATATCAGCTCACGCTCCTTAATCTGCTTTAATCAGAACCAATATCTCCCTTTGTCGATACATTAGAAGAATCACCAGCAGCACTGCGCAGCAAGGTTTGTAATTGTTGTAGCTCGAGTCTGATGGCTTTCAACTCCTCGTGCATTTGTCTTTGTTCCTGCTCCAAGACTTGTTTGTCCTGCTCACGCTCTAATGCATGCTCTTCGTCACTGAAGGTTTGCATGGTATTGACGATAATCGCAATAAACAAATTTAGCATAGTGAAAGTAGCCACCAGAATAAATGGCACGAAAAATACCCAAGCATAAGGGTAAACTTCCATCACTGGCCGCGAAATTCCCATAGACCAGCTTTCAAGCGTCATTATTTGAAATAGGGTATAAAACGAATCAGCAATGGTGCCAAACCATTCCGGAAACTTACCCCCAAAGATTTTGGTGGCGATCACCGCAAACACATAATAAATCAACAGTAATACCGTGGCGATCGATGCCAATCCAGGAAGTGATCCCAACAGAGCTGACACGACCCGTTTCATTGATGGCACAATTGTTAACACTCTCAGCACCCGCAACACCCGTAGCGAACGCAGTACAGCCAGAGGCCCAGATGCAGGGATCAGTGCAATCACTATCACAGTAAAATCGAACACACTCCAAGGGTCTTTAAAAAATTTCCCCCTGTAGGCATAAATCCGCAGCAATAACTCCACGACAAATACACTCAGCAGCACCTTATCAAGACTCATCAACAAAGTACCGTATTGCGCCATCAGGCTGGCTGAGGTCTCCATACCTAACTGCACCGCGTTGATTAAAATCAATGTCAAAATAAAATGACCAAACCAGTTTTGCTCAACCAAGCTAATCACTCGTGCCTGCAAACCCGTTGGTGCGTTAAGTAAAGATGTACTCATGTCGACTCCTATAATCACAATTGCGGCGATTGTAGCGAGTGCGCTTTCAGATGCCCAGTTTTTACGGTGGGTTAAATAACAACAGGGTTAAATGCAGTGGATTGAGCAAGATTTGGATAATATGAACAGCAACTTTTATGAGGGGGTGGGTAAAACGTCATTACGTCCTCAGTAAACGATTAACACTCGCCAATAAATATAAATCTAAGGTATCGCTAAAAACTAATGGGTACCAATCAGCAACAATCTCGCTCGACGCTTAATCCCCAACATCGCTAGGCCGAAAAAGACCGCAAATAAGCCCCAGAGTTGCAGCCATTTTGGCATCACACTCGCCCAACTTGCACCCATTTGATTGAGTTCTAGCATGCCCATAATCGCGGGTACGGCAGGAATAAACTGTGAGCCGAGTACTAAAGGTTCTGGGATCAGTGCTATCGGCCACACAAAACCTGACACGAATAGAATAGGCATAGAGATCAGCAGTAGCACTTGGGTGGGTAAATCACGGCGAGTGAATAAGGTGCTCATGGCAACACCTGCGGCGGCGGTAGCCAGTAAAAACGGCAATAACCACAGCGCAACTAAGCCAAGGCTCGCTTGAATACTCACGTTATACCAGTGATAACAATAGCCCACATAAAAGCTGGTAAAGAAGATATAAATCAACATGAAAGCAAGAATACGACCACAGACTAATTGCACCGGTGACACCTGCTGCCAATACCCTTTATGTCGCCATTGCCCGGCCCCTAAAATGCCAGTACCTATGAGTAAGGTTTGGTGCAAAATCAGCAAGAACAGTCCAGGTACCACATAGGGCGTATAACCTAGGCTCTGGTTAAAGGCAGGTACACTGTTAAGATGAAGCGAGTTTAAACTCTCTTGGGCCTGCTTAGGATTTTGTCCTTGAGCAAGCATGCCAATCAATTGCACTTGTTTACCCGCATCCATTCCAGCGCTAACTAAACCTTCAACAACCGCGGAATAAATCAAAAAGTAACTAGCATCACCGCCATAGCTTAGCGTCACACCTTTACCGAGCAATAAATCGCGGCGGAATCCTTCAGGGATCACGAGTAAGCCGTGAGCCTTACGCGTCTCAATAAATCGCTTCGCCTCGGTAATCGAACCGACTTGGCCTATGACTTGAATTTTTGCGCTGGCATCGGCATGACGGATCAATTGACGACTTAGGGAAGAATGGTCTAAGTCCACCACGATCAGTTGTTGCTCGGTCGGCACTTGATTCAAATAAGGCAAAGGATACAAAACCGAATAAAACAGTACACCGCCAAATAAGGTCACTGCGATCGCTTTATCGCTAATAATAGCCTTAAACTCAGTGAGGATCAGTCGCCACAGACTGAGCTGACGTGGTGTGTTTGCGTGTTCGCTATTGGATAAATTCATCCTATTGCCCCTTCGCAGATATAGCTGCGTCCGAGTCATAAACCGTCACTGAAGCATTGGTGTTAACTGTGGTAGGCAGTAATTTACGCGACAGGAAATATATCAAAGGTATCAGACAGATAAAGCCCCAATAACTGGTGATTTGGCTCGCCACACTTGGCCAAGTTGCGCCATAACTCACGATACTAACATGGGACTCAATATAATGGCTCGATGGCATGATAAGTCGCCACCACTGGGCTAATTGCGGCATTTCGTGAGTCGGAAAAGTAATGCCCATAAAGGCAAACGCTGGCGCAAATAAAGCGGTACAAAAGCTGATGACCCGCGCACTGTCACGCATCACTACAAATATTAATAACACTAAGCTCCAGACTGCCAATAACATGACTAATTGCGCGAGCAATAATAGGGCTAAACTCCCCGCCATCGGCAGAGCAAGATACAAATACAACCAAGCTAAAATAAAGCCGCCCTGCAGCATCAATATCGGCGTAAACAGCACCATTTTCGCCCACACCTTAAGCCAAAAATGTTCAGTTAAGATATTCGACATGCCATCGGCCTGAGTGGTAGGCGCTAAATGCAGCTCTCGATTTAAACTGTTTGCCATCACTAACATAGATAACAACTGCCACAGCGCAATCAGCACTGGCGGTACTAAGAAACCTATGTAGTTGTTATTTCGGTTAAACAGGGCTGTAGTTTGGCTTTTGACTGGGCTTAAATTCACTGCGACTTGGGATTTCGGTGTACCATTTGCGAGCTGCTTTAAACCCGCGACTTGTTGTAATCCGTCGCCTAAACTCAGCTGAATTTGGCTTGAGAGTAACTTACCCACCAGCAAAAATTGACTGTTGTAGCGCACATCAATTGTAGGCTTATGGCCTGTAAGTAAATCCTTTTTCATATCATAGGGAAAAACCACAATAGCGTAGACTTTCGCCTGTTGCATCGCGCTTATCGCCGAGGATAAGTCGGTAAAACTTTGCGGATCGGTAACCGGATTTGCCTTAAGCTGACGGGTCAACATGCGGCTCAATTGACTATGATCTTGGTCAACAATCGCCACGGGCAGTTGCCTTGGCAGACCTGCACTGAACAACCACCATAAGCATAAAATCCCCAGTAGTGGAATATAACTTATCAGCGCTAACTGCCAAGGGTCATGCCATAGGGCACGCAGCTCACGGCGAACTAACGCTGTGAGCAACGCCATAAAGCTTATGCTCGATGGCTGTGATTCGCCCTTAATCTTGTCCGCCGCGTTGGCGTGAGGCGTACGTTCAGTCACGACTTTTACTCACTGCGCAGCAGCACAGACATGCCGACACGCAGATCAGTAATCGGCTGGTTTGGACGCAATTCCACTTCAAAGGTACGCATATCAAAATCATGGCCACTTTCGGTCGAACGCCAAGTGGCAAACTCACCCATCACGCTGATATGGGACACAGTAAAATCCACATCCAGCCCGAGTGCCGGAATCGTTAATTGAATTGTTTGACCTTTTTTGAAACGTTTAAGTTGGTCTTCTCGCACTTGGAACACGGCCCAAGCATCCTGCATATCAATCAGGCTCACAATCGGAAAACCACTGGGTGCCAATTCACCCGCCTGTAACAGCACGTCGCTGATCTCACCCGATTTAGGTGCGCGCATTTGGCTATCTTCCATAATGGCACTAACTTCTTTCACTGCACCTTCAGCCTTACGGGCATTACCTGCAGCAGCCACTTTGGTTTCCGCCCGCGCACCTTCCTCGGCCATTTGGTACATGGCTAAGGCCGCTTGTTCTGTGTATTTTGCCGCTTGCCATTGAGTAAAGGCTTCATCGCGTTTTTGTCTTGCCGCCACACCTTCGTTAAATAAGTTTTCGACTCGGGTATAGGTGGTTTTAGCGAGCGTTGCCGCCGCCTGCGCCTTGAGCCATTGCTCCTTGGCTGCCATCACTTCTTGACTGCGAGCACCGTTGTTGGCTTCTAGCTGCATCGCCTTAGCGGCATCACGGCCACCTTCGGCCTGCATTAACTTTGCATCTAGCTCAGGACTGCGGATCGCAAATAATAAATCCCCTTGGGCAACACTATCACCGCGGCGCACGAGCACTTGCTCGACTCGACCTGGCACCTTGGACGAAACATTGTACTCACGGGCTTCAATTTGGCCCTGCAACAAACTCGGCTGCGGGCTATAAGCGAGCTTAAGTCCATAGGCTAAGATAAGGCCTAATGCGACCAACGCCACAAGGGCAAGTATTCTGTTAGCGCGCATTGTTTGTCTCCTGCACTTGGGTAGGGGCTGTGGTACGACCGATAAATTCATCTAGTTGACCACTAATGGCCATTAATCTGGCATAGGCTTGCACATAACGATAACGGGCAGCCAATTGCTGAGTTTTCACCGCGCTTAGTTTCAGCTCCGCATCGACTCTGTCGATAGAAGTTGAAAGCCCTTGATTAAAGGCGATGTCACGCAGGCGCAGGTTTTCAATAGCAAGTTCGAGCGAAGTATCGAGCGCCGTCACTTCTTCCTCGGCCTGTAATAATTGGCGATAGCTTTGATCCACCAGCAGGCTCAAGTCTTGTTTAGTTTGTGCCTTGGTATAACGAGCTTGTAAGAGTGCACTTTTCGCCGCTTCGACCTTACCGCTACGACCATCGCGACTGATCAGTGGCACATTGACCCCAACCCCAACCATCCAGTCAGGTGTGATGCTCGTCAAGAGTGTGTCTTCTTCATACAAGGTGTAGTTACCGAAGAGGAAAACCGTTGGATGGTATTTACCTTTTTCCAACGCTATTAAACCGTTCGCTTGCGTTTCTTTCGCTTCGAGCAATTTGAGCGCCGGATGTTGGCTCAGGGTAATTTGGCTGAGTTGAGCGAATGAAGGAGCCTGCGGCAGTACAAATAAGGGAGAATTTGTGCTCACCTGACTTTGCTGCAGCATACGAGCCAGCGCGATCACTGCCATTTCATGTTGCCGACGAGCACTGCCTAAATTGACTTTAGCATTGTCTAGGGCGACCTGAGCATTGAGGCGCTCAACCTTAGCAATTTGCCCTTCGCGCTCTAGTGCTAAAGCATGATCAACATGCTTAGCTAACGAGCCAACCAGATCAGTCTGAGTATTCACCAATGCCAACGTCACATCGACAGCGTAATATCTATCCACCAGCAGGGTAAATAAATCACGAGTTGCCAATTGTAATTCTTGTTGCTTCTCGGCCACCATAGCCGCGTGTATACCTTGAGCCGCAGTGATTTGTCCGCCCGTATAAATCGGCCACATTGCCTGTAAGCTGGCGCTAAAAATATCTTGTTCACTTAAGGGCAGCGGCGGAATACCCGCAATAATGCCGCCAAGCGATGGCGGGATAGAAACCACAGAATTTAATTCTTTCAGATCAAACTCAATCGGTTTATCCAAATGAATATAATTACCGCGAATGTCTAATGAGGGGAAATTTAAGCTCTCGCCCGCCTCTTGTTCACCCTTAGCGCGGTTAACTTCCTGGGATTGCGCTTGCAACTTGTCGCTCACCTTCAGCACTTGCTGCCAAGCATCAGTAAAGCTAATCGGCTGAGCATAGCCAGCCGAAGGCAATGATAATAGGCACAGCCAGACCACACGTGATAGTTTCATTAACACCTCTAGAGTAGTTACTCTAACTTCCTTTGCGAATGATAACATTCATGGTGGGTAGCGACTAGAACCCATAGACGTAAGGTTCTAGGTTTTATGCTGTTCCGCCCACAGTGAGCTTATCGAGTTTTAGGGTCGGTTGACCCACACCCACAGGCACACTTTGACCATCTTTACCACAAACGCCCACACCTTGATCTAAAGCCATATCGTTACCGACCATAGAAATCTGGCTCATAGCCTCAGGGCCATTACCGATTAAAGTAGCCCCCTTAATGGCTTGAGTAACTTCACCATTTTCAATCAAATAGGCTTCGGATGCTGAGAACACAAACTTACCCGAAGTGATATCGACTTGGCCACCGCCAAAGTTAGGGGCGTAAATGCCCTTCTTCACTGACTTAATAATCTCACTGGGATCTGACTCACCGGCCGTCATATAAGTATTGGTCATACGTGGCATAGGCAAATGTGCGTAGGATTCACGGCGACCATTACCCGTTGGCGCAACACCCATTAAGCGAGCATTGAGTTTGTCTTGGATGTAACCCTTTAAAATACCGTCTTCAATCAATACGGTTCTTTGGGTTTGTACACCTTCATCGTCGATACTCAGTGAACCACGACGATTAGGCAAGGTGCCATCGTCGACCACAGTCACTAACTTAGACGCAACTTGCTGACCAACCTTGCCGCTAAAGGCACTGCTGCCCTTACGGTTAAAGTCGCCTTCTAAACCATGTCCAACCGCTTCGTGGAGCAATACACCGGGCCAGCCATTACCTAACACCACTGGCATTTCACCCGCAGGTGCATCGATGGCATTTAGATTGACCTGCGCTTGACGCACGGCTTCGCGGGCAAAGGCGAAACACATAGGTAAACCAGTGTCATCGCTTGCCATTAAAACACCGTAGTCATGACGACCACCACCACCGGCGCCGCCACGTTCACGTTTACCGTTTTCTTCCAAAATCACGCTGCAATTAAAACGCACCAGAGGACGGATATCGGCCGCCAGAGTGCCATCACTCGCAGCAACGAGGATTTCTTCGTGCACACCAGCAAGGCTAACCACCACTTGAATAATCCGGCTATCTAGACTGCGAATAAAAGCATCGGCTTCTTTCAGTAGGTTGATTTTTTTGACTTCTTCCATCGCCGCAATCGGATCTAAGCTGTCGTATAACGCCAATGCTTTTTGACGTTTAAAGGCTTGTACCTGAGTCTGCTCACCCGCACTAGCAATGCCACGGGCAGCCTGTACTGCAGCGCTTAAGGCGGCAGGAGTGATATCGTCGGCATAGGCAAAACCCGTTTTCTCACCGCTGATGGCCCGCACGCCCACACCGCGTTCAATATGGAAACTACCGTCTTTGATGATGCCGTCTTCCAGCACCCAAGATTCGTGGCGACTACCTTGAAAATAGAGATCAGAATAATCGATTTTGTGCTGATGTATGGTGTTTAGATAGGTTTGCAGGCCCTCTAACGCTAACCCATTCTTCAATAAACTTTGCTCTACTTGTGCTAAAAATGGCATCTATGCTCTCTTTGACCCCAAGGGATCTTGATATTCTGAGTGTAAATTCGGTGTACTAATTCTATGTGTTAATGCTGCATATCGACTCAAACGCAAATTCAGCATTTCAACTCGTCTGCTGGCTATTAGCACATTATTTCAAGCTTGGTTCAAGGAAACGATTATGCTGCATGACGGGCATTTTACTGCGAATACTGTGCAGTTCGGTTAAGTCGACCTCAGCCTGTACCCAACCTGTACCGGTTTTGAGTTCAGCCAAAATATTCCCCCAAGGACCGACTATCATGCTCTGCCCCCAAGTTTCACGGCTGCCTTCGTTATGCTGTCCCCACTGAGCTGCAGCAAGAATAACGCATTGGGTTTCAATCGCTCTTGCCTGTAACAATACCTGCCAATGGGCTTTCCCCGTCACCTTGGTGAAGGCAGAAGGAACAGCAATAATCTCGGCACCCGCAAGGCGCATCGCCCTAAACAAGTCGGGAAAGCGTAAATCATAACAGATGGTTAAGCCAATTTTGCCAAAAGGTGTATCGATAACGCTAATGTGATCACCGGGGCAGAAGGTTTCGCTCTCGCGATATTGTTTTGTACCATCGGCAACATCCACATCAAAAAGGTGCAGTTTATCGTAATGCCCTAAAGTATCACCTTTATCATCAAACAGATAACTGCGACTATAGACACGACCATCCTCAGCCAACGCCGGAATAGTCCCCGCGACCATAAACACCCGATACTTGGCGGCCAGTGCACTTAACGCCGATTTGAGCGGACTCTGATGGACATCGCCCGCATAAGCAAGTTGCTGACTTTCATGACCACCAAACAGTAAACTGCATTCGGGTAACACGACTAAATGGGGCGCATCGGCATCCCGTTTGAGTTCGTTAAGCTGCGATTCGATAAACTGCAGATTGGCGCTGACGTCGCGACTGCTCTGACATTGCAACAGGCTGATGTGCATTCTGATCTCCCTGAATTTGCTTAATCGGTTCTACTGCTGGCTGATTCTCTGGTGTGACATGCGTGTTCGGCGCTTCAGGCGAAGGCGTCGCTTGAGGTTGCTCCCGCTTTAAATCGAGCACTTTAATTTGATCTGTTGCTGGCTTTAGCTCTTCTGACTTTGATTCTTCAGATCTGGCCTCTTCAGGCTTAACGTCTTGTGGCTCGAGCGCTTCTGGTTGTGTTGCTTGAAGCTGTGGCTCAGATTTAGCGTTGCTTGGTTTAACTTCAGTTGACTGAGCTTCAGTTAACTTAGTTTCAGTTGGCTTAGCTTCTGTTAATTGAGCCTCGGTCGATTTAGTTTCTACCGGCTGAGTGATATCGGCGTTATGACTCGCGGCTTCAGTCGGCACCGCTGGGCGCTCAACGCCAACCACAGGTAAAATAGATTCTGGAATTTCAATCTCTTTACTCTTTCGCTCTAACTCTTCGACCACAGGCTCTGCCATAGTCCCAGTCACCCGAAAACGAATTTCTGAAATCACTTCAATCACAGGCTCAAGCACTTTTGTCAGGGCAAAGGCCCCCAGACCCAGTGTCCAAGCGCTGGTACTGAGCAATACGACAGTCGGCACACTTGAGGCCAACTGCGGCACAAAGCGGATATCGTAATTCAAACTTTCAGTGGTGAGATCCGTATAGCCACGCACCTTCATATTACCCGCGATGGCATCCATTTCAGTGTCAGTGGTTTTCACCACGCCATTATCAATCTGCAAATTGCCATTGAAAGAATTGAAATACATGCCCTGACCGAAGACATCGGTGAAATCCAGCGACAGTTTACGCACCAAAGAATCTAAACTGAACAGGGAGAAAATCCGTGCGCCCTTGTCACTCACCTGAGATAAGTGGCCTTTGCCTAAGTTAAATTTCACCTTGCCATTTAAGGTTTCGAGGGAGAAGGCATAGGGAGCACCTTGCCAAGATAAGTCCGCATTAACCTTCAAGGGGGCTTCATTAACGCCAGGCTCTATACCCAATTGAGCAGATAGATAACTAAACTGAGTGGCATTTAACTCAACACTGAGGTCCGTTTTATTCTGTCCAGCCTGTTGCTGCCAAATGCCACTGCCCTGCAAATTGACATTGGGCGTAGTCAAAGACAATGTTTGAATCTTATATCCTGCCGCTTGTGGGCTCGCCTGCAAAACAAGCTTTCCAAAGGATTTATCGAAGAAACGAAAATCTTCCACATTCACTGCAACTGGCGGCAAGTTAGTGAGCACTTGATCACTGGCAAAATCGGCATCCGTGTTCGGCTTTACCTCAGGTGAAAAATAAAATTTATTCGCCACAACTTTGAGACCTTGAGTTTTCCAATTTGGATAGAAATCGATCCAACCGTCAAATTCGTTGGCAACGGTATTAAAACGCCATCCCGTCTCGTTAGGCTTAGCATTAAGCCTAAGCTCCGTCAGTTGTTGCCCTAAAAGATCGAGCCGACCGATATGAGAATCGATACTCGCCACCGCAGGAAATAAACTTTTATGTGGAATATCATCAACTAAAATGCCCGTTTTCGGTATTTTCTCTTGACCAACAAAGGCATTAATCACAGGTAACCATTCGGCTAATTTGGCCTTACCGAGATCGATTTGAATATGACCTTGTTCCGTATTTCTGGCTTCATCCTCACCAAATAAACGCCCCAATAACAAGTCAAAATAACTAAAATTTGCGCCTTTATCGGCATCGAAACCACCGATAAACTCGGCATGACTGGCAAGTTTGACATCGAGTGTCGCATCATCTTGATCGCCAACAAACTCAGCGACTAAAGGTCGTGGTTCATTTTCGGGTTTAGCAAAGTATCCTGGGAGTAACAGTTGCGTCCCCAGCATATCCGAAGTCACTTTGGCTTGGATTTGATAACCTTGCTCAGTAAATAGCATAGTCATAGCGCCGTCCCAACTGATTTTTCCCTGATAAAAATCACTCAAGGGATTGTGCAATTCATCGGGGAGACGGCTGAGATCCCAACGACTTTTCAGCGAAAGATTAAGGCCAAAATCTTTACCTTTAGGCTGAGTGTCGAAAGTTAAACTGAGCGGTTGTTCGAACAAGCGCGCTTTGATGCCTTTTCCTGTCACAACCTCATTCGCAAAGTCGACAACACCAGTCACGCCATGAAGTTGAAGCCCTGGCTGAGCAATATATACAGGCGTATTATCAAAACGGATTTGACCACGAATATCTTCAGCTTCACCTTCATACAGTGGAATGCTGATGTCTAAAGTGCCAGTGACAGCACCTTGCACTTGCACGACATCTAAGGTTTTGCCTACTGAGTTCGTCAAAGGTGAGGCTTGTAACACCTTAGTCGCCGCACTGCCTTGAGTAGCAAGTTCGGCTTCAATCCTTAGCAGCGTCTGTTCACCAATGGCGGGAATAAATACATGGGCCCCTGTGGCATCCACATTCATCAGCTTGCCTTGGTTTAACCAAAGATCCATGCGGGTATTTTCAAACAAAGCGTTAAGGGACAGATCTGTGACCGCTGGCCAGTCGGGTTGAAACTGAAATTTGGCATCTGTTAAGGTAAATGCTGCCTGAAACACGCCGCTATTATCGTCGAAGGGAAAACCACTTAACGGGCCACGCCAAACAACTTGCGCATCTTGGGTCTGACCCGCTTTAAGCCCAGTATCCAAATACTCGGCCAGTGATTCACCCATCGCCTTATTGGGGAAATACTTGTCGGCATTAGCCACATTGTTGATACGAACATTGGCCGCCAGCGCCATGTGTGCAGCACCGCTAAAGTCCAAATTCAATGCCGCATCAACGCCGATATCTTCGTTTTCAAACTGCAACTGAGGCACATTTAAACTCAGATGTTCAGTATCGAATTGACCATCAATTGGCGCACCATTGAACACTAATGGCGCCGAAAATTCATCACCAAAATCGAGGGTGTACACTTGTTCAGGTAGAGAGAAATACAGCGTCTTATCTTGCCAGCGCAGGTTCACATCTACAGGATGAGTATTGGGAATACCGTCGGCTTTCTGCCAATGCAACTGCTTCACTTCGGTACTGGCGAGCAAAGGCTGGTCGGCTTTTTGATACAGGCGGATTGGTCCAATATTCGCCTCGGGAGCTAACGCATGCCATTGACGTAATACGGCTCTATCGACTCCCGGGAATAGCGGCAGCAGCGGCAATAGACTCTGAGTATTAACTTGATTCACATAGGCAAATAATTCATCGTTTTGACGCTTCGCGGCCAGCGTTAACGCCGGCCAATGCTCACCATTGGTGACAAAATCCAGTCCTGAACTTTGCACTTCCCAACCCGTCTCCTTTGGCTGCCAGACAATATCGCCCGCTTGAATTTCAAATTTCTGCGGCTCTTGCTTTAATGTCCATTGCAGCCAGCTCGGCTCAAAATGAACCATAGCAGAACTGATGCTGCGGTCGGAAAACGTAAGCCAAGCCTTAAGATTGACAACCCCTTCTAAGGGTAACTTTTGAGTGGAATCATAGGGATTAGGCTGACGTGAAGCCCATTCACCTAAATCCAAAGAGTTAGCCGCCAAATAAATCTGCCCAGTCAAACTGTCGGGATTTGCACCATCGCCCTTGATATCTAACTGTAATCCGAGAGACTCATGCTCAGAGGCATGACTATCAAGATACAACTCTCCCGCACCACGGTGACGTTCACCCTGATTGCGCCAGTTCAAATGACGAATATGGATCGGGCGAAACTCTTGGTGCATGCTCAGCAATTGCACTGTGGCATTGGTTAAGGAGAATCTATCGAGTTGTTTGAGTAATAGGGCATAGAGCCAATCGAGTTGCGGGGCTTTATTAATTGTAGCGGGATCGTTTTCAGTAAGCTTATCCATGTCTAAAGTGACATGGACACCCTCAAAATTAACATCTTCAATTCGCGGGGTGAGCGTGAGCAGCGATTGCCAAAAATCTAACTTCACTTGTACGTTCTTGATCATCAAGGTCACAGGCAGTTGTTCCTGTGGCGGGATCACTAAGTCATCGATGTTAATTGCTGGGCCAAATGCCTGCCAATGGGCGGATAACTCCCCCACTTGCACATCGACTTTATATTCGCTTTTTACGTAATTAACCAGTTGCTGGCGAACTTCATCAACCTGCGGTAATAAGCCACGGATCAAACTGACGGCAAGCGCAAACAAGACCAAAATAAGCGCCAGAAATTGCCAACAAAAACGGCTAAATTTTTTTGCAGTAAAAAGTGTAGCCACTACATCATCACCACATCGTATTTATGCTGTGAGTACATAGGCTCATTTTGCAAACGAATGCGCTTACCTATGTAAACCTCAAGTTCAGCAATAAGATGATTATCATCGGTATGCAGACTTTGATACACGGCAGGCGAACAATACAACAGGAACTCATCAGCATCGTAGGCACGGTTTAAACGGATTATTTCGCGAAAGACCTCATAGGAAACCGTCTCGACTGTCTTCATGCTCCCCGTGCCATGACAGGCCGGACACTCGCCGCAGACGACATGCTCTAAACTTTCGCGGGTACGCTTACGGGTCATTTCGACTAGACCTAACCCCGAAAAACCACTCACATTGGTTTTCACCCTGTCTTTAGACAAAGCGCTAGTTAAGCTGCTAAGAACACGAGCCTTATGATCCGCCGTCATCATGTCGATAAAATCGATAATAATGATACCGCCGAGATTACGCAGACGTAACTGCCTCGCTATCGCTTGGGTCGCTTCGAGGTTGGTATTAAAAATGGTTTCTTCAAGATTCCTGTGCCCCACAAAGGCGCCAGTATTGATATCCACAGTCGTCATGGCTTCGGTTTGATCTATGATCAAATAGCCACCAGACTTGAGCTCGACTTTACGGCCGAGTGCACGTTGAATTTCGTTCTCCACATCGTAGAGATCAAAAATAGGCGCAGGCCCTGAATAATGCTCAATCTTATCGGCAATCTCTGGCATAAACTCCTGCGCAAAAGACTGCAACTCGGCAAAAGTGCGGCGAGAATCCACTTGAATACGGTCCAGCTCAGTACCGACAAAATCACGCACAATGCGCACAGGTAAGGCTAAATCTTGATACAGGAGCGACACACCACTGCGTTTACGTCGCTCACTCACCTTTGACCAAACTCGGCGTAAAAATGCCGCATCTTGGGATAACTCATCTTCCCCTACGCCTTCAGCGGCGGTGCGGATAATAAAACCACCGTCATCATCAACATAGGGCAAAGTAATTTGTTTGAGGCGACTGCGTTCTTCTTCTAGTTCAATACGCTGGGAAACACCAACATGGCTAGAACCTGGCATAAAGACTAAATAACGGGAAGGCAGCGTGATATCGGTCGTTAGGCGTGCGCCCTTAGTGCCCAGCGGATCTTTAACCACTTGCACCATAATGTCTTGCCCTTGACGGACTAACTCGGCGATATCACGAACAACGAAATGACCTTTCTCAACATCGGCGACACACTCAGTGTGCGGTACTATGTCGGACGCATGTAAAAAAGCCGCTTTATCTAAGCCAATATCGACAAAGGCGGCTTGCATACCGGGTAACACACGGCTGATTTTACCTTTGTAAATATTCCCCACTAAACCCCGTTTCATCCGGCGTTCAATATGGACTTCTTGCAGCACACCATGCTCAACTAAAGCAACGCGCGCCTCAGATGGAGTTACGTTGATCAGTAATTCTGAACCCATCTTGCGCTGTATTTTATTTGGATTTAAGCGACTGGTATTCACGACTCACCCCATTCGGGAAACTAGATTAATTAATCGAAGTTACAAACTCTCTAAGCATGAAAACCGAATAAAGGAACAAGGTCAACGTCATTGGAGTACTCGATTCAGAGCCCTAAACGCCAATAAGGTTCATTCTAACCTCAAGCCAAAATCGCAATATAAGCAACCAGCAGCAGTTAAATAAAGCCAACTTCGGCTAACAACTCACGCGTTTCAACCAGAGGTAAACCTACAACGCCAGAATAACTGCCTTCAATTGCAGCCACAAAGCAACCGCCGAGCCCTTGAATGCCATAACTGCCCGCCTTATCCATGGGCTCTTTTGAAGCCACATAAGCCTCAATGTCAGCTGCCGATAAAACGCAAAAACGCACTTGTGTTTCGACTAAGCGCACTGAGGTTTTTAAGGTTGAGTCAGACTCGCCTGCTTTGTAGGTCAGTGCCACAGCCGTCATCACAGTATGCGTTCGGCCAGACAGTTCACTGAGCGTTTGCTTAGCATCGGCCACATCCAGCGGTTTACCTAATATTTGATTTTCAAGCACTACGATAGTATCAGAACCTAATACTGCAGGCTGTGACATATCTGCGCATAATGCCAGTCCAGCTTGGGCTTTTTCAGCGGCTAAACGTCGTACATAATCCCTTGGCGCTTCGCCCTGTTGCACAGTTTCATCAATATCAGGTGCCACTTGCGTGAAACTAAACTCAGGACGACCGAATCCAATCTGTGCCAATAATTCTTTGCGACGTGGCGAAGTTGAAGCTAAAACTAAATCCACAGTTAACGAACCTTATAATGACGTCGAACCCGACGTAAAATCCAAAATATCCAAGGCCAGATCACTAATCCTGAAATCGCAGGTAAAAATAGATCTGTTTTGAAAACAGCCTCTTGCATCACAAATTCCACCCAGTAAATCACTAAGTGATAAATACAAATCAGTAGCATGATCACTAACGACTGCTGCCATTGAGGGAAGTTTCGCAAACGCTGGCAATGCAAGATAGCGATATAAATAACCAAAGACATGGCTAAAGAGCGCACTCCTAAGGTGGCTCCCAATAAAATATCTAATACTAGGCCTAAAACCCATGCGGTTAAGATGTTGTATCTGTGGGGTAATGCGATAGACCAATAGAGAACAATCATTAATAGCCAGTCTGGACGCCAAGCATCAACAGCACTTGGCAAAGGCATGATCTGGCTGATCACGCCGATAAATAATGTCACCCAAACAATAAAGCGCCCATTGGCGGCCTGAAAACTCATTAATGCACCTCAGCCATAGGAGGAGTGGTTTCCGTTGACGGTTTGGTCGCAGGCGCGGTCACAGGTTTAGAAGCCTCTGCTGGCGTGACACTTCCGCCAGCAGGAACAGCGCTATCTGCTTTTGGTACATTATCGCTCGATGAATGATCCGCAGCAGGCACGGTAGGCTGACTCGGTAAAGTCACACCAGAATCGGGGGATGGCCAAATCAACAATAAATAACGAATACGATCTAACGCCGCTAAAGGCTGGGCGGTGACTCGAGCGTAACTTTGACCATCTTCAGTCAACACTTCCATAACCCGCGCGACCGGATAACCTTCCGGGAAACGATTCCCTAAACCTGAGGTGACCAGCAAATCGCCGACACGAATATCGGTACTCTTGGCCACATGGCGCAGCTCTATTTCATCTAGCTCACCCGTACCATTGGCAACAAGGCGCACATCATTACGGGTGATACGCACAGGTAATCCGTGTGATACATCGGAGAGCAATAACACCCTACTGGTCATTTCACTGACTTGTACCACTTGGCCAACAACCCCTTGGGCGTCGACCACAGGCTGCCCAACAAATACACCACTGCGTGAACCATGGTTTAGCACCGCATAGTGATGGAAAGGATCGCTAGCAACCTCCAATACTTCAGCCACCATTTTGCGCGAATCAAGGTAGGCTGGTGAGCCCAACAGTGCGCGTAAACGTTCATTTTCTTGGCGTAAGTGTTCGAAACGCTGTAAGCGTTCACTCATCAGCAATTGCTGCCTGAGCAGCTCTTTATTCTGCAACGCTAACATATTGCGGGTGGCAAAACTTTCAGACGACCAGTCAAGCGCAACACCGGGCACGCTCGCTAAATACTGCAATGGACTAAAAAAAGAGGATAACGATTGCCGTACAGGATCGAGGCGATGATTAGCCACGAGCAAAGCCACCGACAAAATAATTGCCAGTGTCAGACGGAATTGGTTTGAAATACCACGAACAAAAATTGGCTTCATAGGAAAGCTAAGGCGGTGATTAACCGCCCCATACCGAAGTTAAATTAGGTTTCTTCGGAGAACAGATCGCCGCCGTGCATATCAATCATTTCGAGGGCTTTACCACCGCCACGTGCTACGCAGGTCAATGGATCGTCCGCCACCATTACAGGAATTCCGGTTTCTTGCATTAATAAACGGTCTAAATCACGCAATAAAGCGCCGCCGCCAGTTAACACCATACCGCGCTCAGAAATATCTGAAGCTAATTCTGGTGGAGATTGTTCTAACGCCACCATCACAGCACTTACGATGCCAGACAATGGCTCTTGTAAGGCTTCTAAAATTTCATTGCTGTTCAGTGTAAAGCTACGAGGTACACCTTCTGCCAAATTACGGCCGCGGACTTCGATCTCGAGCACTTCATCGCCAGGATAAGCAGTGCCGATAGTGTGCTTGATACGCTCAGCCGTGGCTTCACCAATCAAACTCCCGTAATTACGGCGGACATAGTTGATGATCGCATCATCAAACTTATCACCGCCGATACGTACCGAAGACGAATACACAACACCATTAAGTGAAATAATCGCGACTTCAGTGGTACCACCACCGATATCCACCACCATAGAGCCGGTCGCTTCAGATACGGGTAAACCCGCACCAATCGCAGCTGCCATTGGTTCTTCAATTAAATACACTTCGCGAGCACCAGCGCCCATGGCTGATTCACGAATAGCACGGCGTTCTACTTGAGTGGCACCAACGGGCACACACACAAGCACGCGTGGACTTGGACGAAAAAAGCTATTGTTGTGCACTTGTTTAATAAAGTGCTGCAACATTTTCTCCGTCACATAAAAATCTGCAATAACACCGTCCTTCATTGGGCGGATAGCTTGGATATTGCCAGGCGTTCTGCCTAGCATTTGTTTAGCTTCTGTGCCGACCGCGGCAACAGATTTCTGACCGGAGCCACTACGCTCACCACGTATAGCAACAACAGAAGGCTCATTGAGGACTATGCCTTCGCCACGAACATAAATTAATGTGTTAGCTGTACCCAAATCGATCGATAGATCATTAGAAAAAATGCCGCGTAGCTTCTTAAACATGTAACTAGCCTGTATTCTGTGGAGTCAGAAGAAAAGAAAAATCAGCTAACTTTATCAATGCCACCCTGATTCCACAAGACCGAGGAGGTTAACAATCGCTAATGAAGTGATTTTTTTTCAAATCGCCACGTAAAAAACAGTATTTAAGCGGAAAATACTGTTTATTGACGAAAATATCAGCAACAAAAAACGAGTAAACACACAATTCAGCAACAAATATCAAACTAAGGCATTGCATTTAGAATCTGTTACAAGCGTTTTCGTCGACTTCTAATAAGTAAAATGGCAGCCCATTTCAAGAGAAAGCCTGAGTTCAATTTAATGAGAGAAATAACTCAGATTAGTTTACCTCACGCCAATAGATTATTTTGTCATGCCCTCGATAACGACCAAAATACGCACTTGCCCGCGGTTCAGTGACCCCTGTTGGCGATACGCCATTCCAATTCCAGTACCATTCTAGCCATGTCGGCACATCCAAGGGCGCCGTCACTTGGCCGCGGTATGGCAACCCACTTGTTGTAACGGCTTGCCAGAGTAACTCAAATTGGCCAGCTTGGAATGTTGCAGTCCCGCCAGAACGCACAACACTTTGTCCCGCCACTAAGTCGGGATCAAAATTGTAACCAAGAGCGGAATGATCAACCTGCGAACCCAAAGCATACACTGCCGTTGTGCAGTTATCGGCAGTATTTAAGGCCCAGCTGCTGCCATTCCAATATTCGGCTCGAGTCGGCATACGCAGTATTTCTGTCTCAGGACCATAGGTGTTATCCATCACTACACGACCATGACGAAGGGTTTGAGTGCTGATTCTCTTAGCATTACAGTTAGTGCAAGTGCCTGTAGATGCCGCATCCATGTCTGGTGAGGCCACATAGCTGTAAAGCCCATTCGGCCGAGGATCGTTATCCATCAATTGCACGCCAATATCGAGCAGCTCGAAGGGACCATCCTGATACAGATTCGTCGCCACATTTGGGGTCACCCGACTAAAGTTAGCTTGGTAAGAAGCATCGACCGTCGCCACACCTTGATTCCAACTTTCAGCCTTTATAGGTAAGGCACTTAAGCGACTCTGTAAATCGACACCATTATTGTTATTTTCTCCCACTAATTTGGCAGTGGCGAGGGAAAATGGCGGGAAATAGTTTTTCGTTATATCCCCCGCGATATTTAAAGCACTGAGCTCCATCGACATAGGGAACAGCTGATCCATATAGCTAAAGCCGCCACAGGCAGGTATGACCGATACGTTACTGACTAAAAATCTATCGGGCACAAAACGGCCAATATTAGCTGAATATCCAATTGGAATATTTAAGCTGCTTGCCGTCCCTAAATAATTTGGGCTCGCCTGCGCTGCAATTTGGAATACTCCAACTTCGCTGATGGTCTGATTGCTGATGGTATTGAGATTATTGGCCTGCGCCGAGTGGCTGTATGATGCCACGCCTAACGCCCCATCAAGTCCGCCGTTGGCAATGCTTGGCGCAACGACTTTACTGGCAAGCTTCATCTGCGCATCACTAAAGTTAGGCGTGGGCAAGTTGCCCGAACAAAAGTCCGGATCGCCATCTTTTTCCCATGCCATCGCTTGTACTGTCATGCCGAAACTTTGTCCGGCTTTACGATAAGCATTGCAGCTCATATTCGCACTTGGGCAACTGGCACTGGCGTCCACAGGTTTAACACACAATCCCGCCGGTACGCTGACAAATTGGTCTGAACCTGCCATGACTAAGCCCTGTTCATCACCTGTCCCTGTATATTTTGCATCTAGTTGTAATTTACCTGCATCAGGGTAATTGACTGAAATGCTTGCTTGTCCGTTGGTATCAAACAGCAGGTTCACCGCCGTAGGCGAGGCACTCGAGGTGCCAATTACCATATTGTTGATGGTGACGGCTTTAGGCGAGATAGGCGCGCTTGGCGTTTGGTAACTGCTCCAGAAATTCAGCGTTTTGGTCTGGCTTTGGAAGCTTGGGACACACTGCTTCGTCACATCGGATTTTTTCACCGCTTTGACTAACACTTGCTCGGGGCGATTCGCACGCTTATCGGGTACATCGAATACAAAACCACTGTCGGCAAAGGTGAGTGAACAATTGTTTTCACTCAAGCCACCATTACCAATACGGCAAAGGGTTTTGCTTAAGGGTTTGGTGGTGGGATTAGAGCCCTTCACCCCTAAAGTCACTACACCGGGAGTATTTCGCCTCAGTTGCAGTTGCGCTGTGCCACCGCTAAAACTCACTTGATTACCGCCAACCCATAGGCCATCTGCCACAGAATCAGGTAATAAGGTTGCGCTAAGAGGTGCAGTAAAGAGTTGACTACAACTCGCATTTGCACAGGCTCTAATCGTTACCGTCTCAGCATTACAGGTCAGACCTTGACCCGTATGATCAAACTCAAAATGATCGATCTGAGCACCAATAGGATTCGATTTTAACGCACAAATTTGCACGTTATCGATTTCGTGGTTGTTATTTGAGCCCCCCGTTGAGCCCGTTAAAGACAATAAAAAATCACTTGGAATGGCCGCCTGACCATTTTGTGCTGCGGCGTTAAATGCGGGAACTAAAGTCACAAAACCAGAACCTGTATTACGCTCAATTTTCACAATAGATTGATTCGCGGCTTGCGAATCAATTGTGATTTTATACCTGTGCGCAGGCGACACATTATTGCCGTCTACCGCAGGCGATAAGCAACTACCGTTCGTATTAGTAGTGCCATTACTACAAGCGCCGCGTAAATAATTATACCCTGACGTGCCGACACCCGAACCGCGAACCGCAACGGACTGGCGTCGCTGGCCGACATTAGAACTACCGCCTTCACCAGAGAAGTTACCGAACTCATCAATACCAAACCCAAGCCAACCACCCGCGAACCCATTAATACCAGGTTTATAACCGTAACCCAATGGACCGCCAAAGGCGCCAGGCTGCGGCGTTATAGAAGCATCCGATAACACTACCGCAATGCCGTCGGCGCCATTGCCACCATAGGCATAGTGATCAAACTGGATCTCCACTAAGTTAGCTTTTCCTGGAAAGAGTCTTTGATAGGTAGATGCCGTAGATTGGTCAGATTTAGCTTCGGTTAAGCGTAATCGACCACTTCGAATAGATGGAGTAAAAGTGCCACTGCTACGGGATACGACCCAATCACTGCTTAATACACTTTGGGAGAAAGTGTCATTAAAACACTGTAATACCGGTACATAATCATTAATACGACCACTACTCATAACCAAATAACGGCTGGTGACTCGGCCATTGATAATCGAGTTATTATTTAGACTTAATGTTGCATCGCTATAAACTCGCCCATTGAGTACAGCATCACTATTTAGCTGAATATTGCTATAACCAATAATAAGAGCAGAAGCAGCATTATTTTCATTGAATTTACTGCCATTTAATTCAAACTGTTGCTTTATAAAAATGCGGACATTGCCTTGCAAAATCACCTTAGCATCTTGATTCAAAGTAAAACTATCTACCCAATAGTCCCCTTCAGGTAAAACGAGTGTCGCGCCGCCCCCAATAGCGATAGTGTTAAATCGATACTCATTTTGAGTTGCCGATAGAGTCAGAGTACAAGCAGAATAAAGCGAAACACTGCTAAACTGACTTTGCCCATTACCACCAAGCGTTAATTGCTCGCCAGTATTACAAGAACCATAACCGCCACCAGCACCACTACTCGATAAAAAAGCATTACTCCCAGTTAATTTTAAACCTCGAATATCACTGCCATCGATAGTGCATTTCCGCACTCCGCCTGTACCGTTATCACAACTGTTATTAGAAAGCCCACTGCCATCGTTACTCGAGCAATAATCTAATGCAGCACCACCAGTACCATTAATGATGCCATTACCATTTATCATTAATTGTGGCGATGATATCTGACGGCACACGTTTGAGTAATCACCATGATGCCCTTGAGCAACTTTGGCAAAAATCACACTCTGATCAATAGGGTCGAATGCCATCACTGACGAGGGAAAACTCAAGATAAGTGCTGCCAATATGGCACGATAAAAAAGATTAATTCCCACGAGCTTCTACCTCAACTTGTCGGCTAACACGGGTCTCGCCGCTTTCACATACCGCTTTACTGTTGATTCGATATTGGGTGGTGGTACCTACCGCATAGGCTTTGCACGTCAAGGTCACAGTGCAGGCATGGAAACCGGTTACATTAGGAGGATTCCAAGTGCTCGTTGCTGGGCAAATGCCAACTGAACCATTTAATGGGAATAATGTTGCCAATGCGGCATCGGCGCCACTGTTCGCGGCGGCAAAGGCACGAGTCCCCCACACCTCCAGGGTTAATCCAGTATCGCCATCCTGCACAATATTGATCAGGGCTGACGCCAGTAGAAACATCACTGTGATCACAAACACGCCAATAATCAATGCACTGCCGCGTTGACGCGCAGGTAAAGCAGTTCGTTGCAACCTTGCTAGTGATGTTCTGGGTAAGATTCGCATTACCGAGTGATGACCTGTCGATTGACGATATAAATTAAGGGACATTGATCACCTGCACTTGATGTCGATATTGGAACGTCTCACCATTAACATTAAACCGCGGTTGTAAATGCACCATGGCATTATTCACTAGGCTAGATGGCGTTAAAATTAGCGGTAAATCAGCACCATTATTTAAAACATTTGCAACACTTTGCGCCATTAGCACGCCCGTGCCCATAGTGGCAGGCATAGCGGCAGGATTTGGCTGAATGGCATTAAAGCTATAACCAGCATAACGCAATAATTGTAATTCATTGCCGCTTGGCCCCTTTTCAAAGCAATAGCTCACTGGACTCGAACCAAAATAGATCCTTTGTCGTGGTGATGCTTCTGCAAAACGTGTTGGCGCAGTAAAAGTCAGCGTCACTTGATGCTCCAAAGGGGAAGGCGCAGTATCAATCGTTTTAACCTGTGCCCGCTTTTGTCTCGCGCTGCTATACACATCGGCATCAATCAAGGGATAGATCCAAGCGAATTGATTCACACGAATCGCACTCACCGTATTATCTAGAATAACTATCCCAGTGCTCGCGGCGGCAGCTGGCACTATTGGCATGGTTAGATAAGTCGTGCTGGCTTCGATAGGCACAAACTCAACACATTGATAGGTCAGCGAATCGGTATTAACTCGCAAGCTATTAGGTAAGGCACTGCGCAACTCACGGGTCACTCGCTCAACAGCAAAACGGCTCTGACTTAGCACTTGATCGACTGAACTCGACTCAACAAAAATCCGCGTACCAAAAATAATAAAACTACTCACCCCTACCACGAGAATCCCCAGAATCAAGATAACAGTGACCATCTCGACCAAGGTAAAACCTAGTGTGGATTTTTTATTAACCGTAGATAAAGGTGAGGCCATCAGTAATTACTCCTCACCATATTGTAAGTAATCACTTCGTTGTCCGGCGTAGTCACATTAATGGTGACTAGCTTAGTATTAGGCGCAGGCCCATAGGCGACAGTGACGTTTAAACGATAGTTAGGATAAGCAGCGGCATAGGTTTGGGTTGAGTTGAGCATAGTCGCTGTTTCATTTAAGCCGTTGTAATCATCCACATCGTTAAAGTCATTACGACTCTCACCGAACTCAGGGCCTAATAACGTTGAACAATTACTCCCTAGCGGACTACCACAGGCTGGCGTGCCACCATTGGCATTGGTGTTTTGATCGTAACGTTTACCCCAGATTTCATTCATCACCGAATGTGCAAGCTCAGCACTGCGTACTCTATGTAAGGTACTGGCCGCACGATCAGCTTGGGGGAATAACATGCTGGTTAGCATCACTATTGCAATGCCAATCACTAACATACCAATGACTAATTCGATAAGGGTAAAACCCAACAGGCGGGCTTGAATATGGCCTTTAGAGAGAGCATTACTTCGCATAAATATAGCCCTCGGAGGATATATTAATCATCACAGTGTCATTTGCGGTCACGCGAATACAATCACCATTACAGCTTGGAAAAAGTCGGCCATTGATATCGAAATCAAGGGTAAAGTTGCTGCTGTTAGTGCTCACTAGCACTAATTGAGCACCACCTTGAAAAGCTTGGGTATAAAGCGGGTTTGGCGATAATGCAGTACCTGAACAAACCGCCCCATTTCGGGTAGAGAATTGACTCACTTGATAGCCAGTGCCAGAAACGGTTACACGAAAACACCTGTCGGTATTATTGAGCGCTTTTTGCTGTACTTGACGCAGCTCGCTAATGAACTCATTACGTAAACTATAGGCACTGTAGGAAGACTGAGTAAACAGGCGTGGCAGTACAACCACAGCAAGAATTGAAATCAAGATGATGGTCGTTACTAATTCTACTAAAGTAAATCCGGCCTGTTTTGACATAGAGAATTTAAGCATCACTCGCGTTAATTGCTGATTTCATGTACTAGGTTCAGTTTCTGCCAACGATATGATTAACGCAAATAAATGTCGGAAAACTCTTGGCGGACTCATTTATTTAAAATCATGTAAGAACCGCATTTTATCTAAAAAAAAGGCCTGCTAGGCAGGCCTTTTAATAAATGCATATTAACAATCAGAAGTATCAGGAATTGCAGAGAAAACAGGAGCAACTGTCGCACTTTCTGCTTGTTTATAAGTAAAACGACATTCTGCTGGAGCACCTTTTTGCCACATGGTCACAATACCCGTACCTTCAAATATAATCCAATCTGCACCGGTGTCAGTAGCAACTGTTGGATCTGTAGCACTGGTTCCTTCATCAAAGCTCACTTCTATAGCATTCTCCAACTCAATTTCTGTTGCTTGAAGATAGCCAAATTGCGTAACTGCGTTAGTACCTGTGCCAATATCAACAGAAGGAGGAGGAGTTGCTGTTGCAGCTTTTTTCTCTTCTCCAGCCAAGGCCGCTTTAGAATAAACCAAGCTATTTGCACCTTGGATTGAGGCTTTTAGACCATTCAAAGCAGAAACACGCGCATCACCTTGCAGGTTAATAAACTTAGGTGCCGCTGTGACAGCAAGAATACCTAAGATGATGATCACTACAACTAATTCAATTAAGGTAAAACCTTGTTGTCTTTTCATATAAAACTACCTTTCTTTCTAAGTGAGTACTCATGTGAGTACTAATTAAGTTAAGTCACTTTTAGACTCTATTACTTTTAAACTAAGCTACTTAAAACATGAACAAAATAAAACTATTAATTACTGTCTATGGTACAAATGGTGTTTGAGTGAAGCTTAATACTCTGCCTGTGCCTGGGTTATACACAATTCCCTTAGCACCTACCGTTGTTAAATCAGGGGCAGGAGTGGGTACACCATTCGTTTGATTTAGTACCAGTGAAGCCACTTGGTGATAAACACATAAATCTAAACCTGCGACGACTGCGCCAGTAATTGAGTTAGCACTGCCGCCTGCGGCGTTAATAACACGAGCGGTATAACGTTGATTACGTGCATCTTGGTTAAATAATACGTTACGTGGAGCACTCTGCAACACAGTGTTAAACACTTCTTGGCAACTGGCATTTGTCATAGCTGTCGCACTGGTTACTGAAGTTCCCGTTGGATAGCCAAAACGTGTATCGACATTTACTGTGTTACCGTCGAGAATAACGCTGCTATTTTGACGCCCATCGACTTCCCACTGAGAACGCACAAAGCTAACAGCAGTCGATAAACCACCCGCAACACCGTCAACACTGGCATCTTCAGCATCATCGGTGACATTTAAGAATCGTGGAATTGCCGTTGCGGCGAGTAAACCCAAAATCACAATCACAATCACAAGTTCGATTAATGAGAACCCTGTTTGCTTAGTTTTCATATATATGTCCCCAGACCTCAGAAATTTTATTCTAACAGTTAAATCAATTTTAAAAAGCCATTGAGTTAACAATATTTTACGGAGCAGTCAAAAAAATGACCCTGCCAGAGTTCAGTTGATAGCCTAAACTATCGCCATTTTTAGACCGATAGTGACAGCTATTATCCTTAACCAAATAATCCGCCTCTAGACCTAAATTATCAGTTTCAGCACCCATTAACTGTTGCCACAAATCTTGGCAGCCTTGATCATTTAAGTGCTTAGGTTGTGGCCATCCTAAATCATTGATATCGACAACACTCAACTCAGTTTCTAAGGAGGGATTATCAAATACCTCCCAGTTCAATTGCAATTGTGGTGGCTTACCCAAAGACAACCACTGGGAACGCACCATCACTAGCACATTTAAAAAACGAGCGTGTTCCACTTCCAATCCACGGGCAGCGATTTGCGGTAGGGTAAAAAAGTACTTAGCTCCGATCACCGCCATGATAACCAATACAATTCCAATGGCGATCATACGTCCATAGATACGTAATAGATCGCTTTCAGCCTTTTGCTGAGTCTGCATTTAACCTCAGTTCCACGTATAAGATAGGAAATAAATATTATCCATATCGCTTACTTACCGCCTTTGACCACATTGAGCATATCCCACATTGGCAGGTATATCCCCAAGGCCAACACTAAGACAATCACGGCCACAAAACCGATCAAAATTGGCTCCAATTTCGCGGTGAGGTTCTTTAAATCATAGTCTACTTCACCCTCATAGAAATCTGCCGCATCATTAAGTAATTGATCGATTTGCCCCGTTTCTTCGCCCACAGCCACCATTTGCAGCACTAGTGGCGTAAATAACTTGCTCTGATTCGATACCCTCAGCATAGAGTCACCAGACTCTATGCCACGGCGCATACCGACTATCTTGTCGTGCATGTAGGCATTATCTACCGCGTCGGCCACTAAACTTAAGGCCTGCGTCATCGGTACGCCCGCACTGAGCATCATAGAGAAACTGCGACAATAACGGGCTAACGTCGAACGCTCAATAATCGACCCGACAGCGGGAATGTGTAACTTCCACTTATCCCACTGCTTCTCACCTTTTTCCGTATGGTGCCAGTAACGAATGCCAATAATAGTGCCAATCAGCGCCACCAACATCAGCGCCCAATAATTCACGAATAGATTTGATGTACCAATCAACACTTTTGTCGCCCACGGCAAGTCGGCACCAAAGCGAGAAAACATCTCGGCAAACTTAGGGATCACCATGATATTGAGGATCACCATAGCGAGCGCAATCGCAATCAATACAAACATGGGATAACGCATGGCCGATTTAATTCGTCGCCGCGTCTCTTGCTCACGCTCGATATAACCTGAAAGTTGAATGAAGGCATCTTCTAACTTACCCGTGTTCTCCCCCACGTGCACCATAGAAACAAACAAAGAATCAAACACATCGGGATGTTGATTCATGGATGATGACAAGGGTCGCCCTGCGGTGAGCTGCTCAGAAATATCATTAAGCGCATCTTTCATTCGCTGGGAATGCGCCGTTTCAGATAAGCCTGCTATTGCCCGCAAAATAGGAATGCCAGAACGGGTCAAGGAGTACATTTGTCGGGTAAAAATCTGTAATTCTTCTAACGCGACTTTGCCACCAAATAACTTAGTCAGTGAGAACGACTTAGCCACTTTGGCGACTTTGACTTCAAGGGGGATAATGCCACGCGCCAATAGCATGTCAGCAGCGGCACTTTCCGACGCGGCATCCAATTGTCCCGTAACGGATTGACCTTGACCACTGCGTCCACGGTATTGATAAATTGGCATAATTACGCCTCAACGCCTTGTTGGCTGATAATATCCTTCGACAAAGGTATCTGAGATTCACTCACGTCTTCCACCAACTTAGCGACCTCTTCAATCGTCGTCATGCCTTCGCTCAGATATTGCAAAGCTGACTCAGCGAGTGGGGTGAAGTTAGGGCTCTGCAACGCGGCTCTGGCAAAATCCTGCGGATTACCAGTACGCATAGCATCGATCATCTTTTCGTCTAGCTCGAGGATCTCAAAAATACCGATCCGACCGCGATAACCACTGCCATTACAACTCTGGCAACCTGTACCGATTCTAAAGTTTGCATGGGTAAAATCTTTGCGGCTCACACTACTCAGCCAGGCTTTTTCCTGCGGTGTCGGTTGATACTCTACCCCACAGTTATGGCAGACACGGCGCACTAAACGCTGGGCAATAATCACCCTTAAGGCACTAGCAACTAAATAACTCGCAGCGCCCATATCGAGTAAACGCAGCGCACTGGTGACCGCATCGTTAGTATGCAGGGTCGATAGCACAAAGTGACCCGTTAATGCCCCCCTAAGACCAATCTCCACGGTTTCTTGGTCACGCATTTCCCCCACCATGATGATATCGGGGTCTTGACGTAAGGTGGTGCGTAATACATTTGAAAAGTTTAAGCCAATCTTATGGTTAACTTGTACTTGGTTGATCCGCGGCAATTGATACTCAACCGGATCTTCGACCGTGATGATCTTACGGTCGGCGGTATTGAGCTCGCTCAAAATACCGTACAAGGTGGTCGTTTTGCCGCTACCCGTTGGACCTGTGACCAGTAGCATGCCGTGGGGACGTTTAATCTGTTTACGAATACGCGCCAAAATAGCAGGCGGCATACCGGTTTCATTTAAGGTCAATAAACCCGCCGATTGATCGAGTAAACGCATCACCACAGATTCGCCGTGGTAAATCGGCATAGTCGACATACGCACATCGATATGATGACCTTTGACTTCCATATGAAAACGACCATCCTGCGGCAAACGTTTCTCAGAAATATCGAGACCTGCCATCAACTTAAGTCGTAATACTAAAGCCGCAGCAATATTAACTTCATTCAGAATCGTTTCATGTAGCTGACCATCGATACGCTGGCGAATACGTAAGGCTTTATCACCGGGTTCGATATGAATATCCGAGGCGCGCATTTGCACCGCATCCTCAAAAATCGACTGCAGCAACTTAACCACTGTGGTTTCATTGTCACTATCGCCCGACGTGAGGCTGGCTAAATCGAACATCTCATCGGCGGCGTATTCTTCTTCGAGCTTACCGGCGATCTGAGCAATTTGGTCTGTACGGCGATATAAGTTATCAAACGCTTGCAGCAGTTGCTGCTCGGGCGCTACCGCTAACTTCAAACGCTTAGGTGCGATAAGCATTTCGAGGTGGTCGAGCGCCTGCAAATCCGCGGGGTCGCTCATTGCAACTAATACGCTATCGCCCCGGTCTTCAACCGCTAAAGCGCGGAAACGTCGTGCTTGCACCTCAGGAATAAGATGCACCACTTCCGCTGGGATTGGCATTTTACTGATATCCAGCAAAGGCACATTCAATTGTTGCGACAAGAACTGCAGTAACTGATGTTCAGTAATCGATTGCAAATCAATCAGAGTACGACCCAGTTTTTTGCCCGTATTGCGCTGCTCAGCCAACGCCTGTTGCAACTGCGCTTCAGTAATAATGGCTTCTTGAACTAACAGATCGCCCAAACGCATTTTTAATCTGGGTTTCATTGGCTATCTCCTAGCTGAGTCAAACGTTGTTCGATAAAGGCACTCGCTTGCGCCGATAAGCCTCTATGGCCTAATGCAGTCCGATAGGCTTGGCGTGCTTGGGGAAATTGCTGCTGCGAATCGAGCGCATAGGCCAGCCCCATCCACCATTTAGCCTGTTGAGGTTCTTGTTGCAATAATTGTCTATAGGCTTGTTCTGACAACGAAAACTGTCCTAACTTTTGCGCTAAATCCGATTGTGCCATCCACTTTTGTCTCGCCAGCGGATGCGTGTCAGGTATGTTGGCTAACGTCACTAATGCGAGATCAGCCTGACCAGAGGCTTGCTGAACCCGAGCAAGCAATAAGGCAAAGTCTAACTGCTGTGGGAATAACAGCATGCCTTGCTGTAACACTTCACTGGCTTTGGCTAATTGACCTTGCCCATAATGCAGCGCAGCTAACTGCTTGCGCGCTTCATGCATACTGGGATCAAAGCCTAATGTTTGCTCATAATAACTAATGGCATCTTTGAGTTTGCCATCCCTTTCAGCCTCGCTCGCTAAGGTAAACCGCTTCTGCGCCAGCTGCTTTGGGGTCAACTTCACCTCAGTAATCGCCATTTGCCCTTGGGGCGTGAGTCGATTAGTGCCAGCATCTGCTTTAACTTCTTGTACTTTAAGCTCATTGCTCGCATTAGGGTCATTATCGGCGGCAACACTGGCACGTTCTGACATCATTAATGCCGATGGTGCGGCAGCAGTGACCTCGGCGCTTCGCACGCTCGATGTGACACGATTCGACTGTAAATGGCTTGGCTCGCTTGCCGTATCGACTAGCTCATCTGCGAGTACTGAGCTGTCATCTTGTTGTTGTGACTCTTGTTCAACATCATGTTCTGATTCAAATTCTTGCGGCTGATTAAGTACAACGTCGTCGACACTGGGTTCAAGCTCTTCACTCTTAGTCGTGAACTCCTGCGTAGTCGCAACGTTAAGCGGTTCTTCGACGACATCGACGCTTGCTGGAGACTGTCTCGAAGTAATCTTGTCTATCTGAACAGGCTC
This sequence comes from Shewanella sp. NKUCC06_TVS, assembly GCF_019345515.1. Taxonomy (NCBI): domain Bacteria; kingdom Pseudomonadati; phylum Pseudomonadota; class Gammaproteobacteria; order Alteromonadales; family Shewanellaceae; genus Shewanella; species Shewanella sp. NKUCC06_TVS. The sequence goes on from NZ_JAHKQX010000004.1 coordinate 260,000, forward strand.
GATTTGAGTCTGAGTAGATTCATTTTGCCCATTTGTTTGAGCCGAAATAGTCGCTTCAGCAGGCTTTGCCATGAAAAGTTGCCAGCCATAAACCAGAGCGCCACCGAATAGCAGTGATAAACCACAGAGCAGCAGCCCGTTAAACGGAGCCCGCCTGCGCGCTAAATATTGCACCTGTGGCTGAGCCACGTTGCAGAGCTCATGCCCCTGCTGACGCTTGTCGAGATCCTGCAGCATCTTGTTGATCACGCTCATACAACACCCCTGAAAAAGTGTTGTAATCCCAAACCGAAAGCCACTGTCATCAAAGTGAAAAAAGGCAACCATTTCCACGATAATAATCGGCGAACACTTGCATCTTCGGTGTCTTGAATTGCGGCTTTAACGTGGGAGGTTTGCACACGAGTAGCGCCCTCGCCGAAACTCAGTAACAAGGCTTTATGGGCAAGAATATTGATCAATCTGGGGATCCCTCGGGACGCATAGGCTATCTGACGTGTTTCCCGTGATGTAAAGAGTGGTTCGCCCGCACGCCCAGCGATAGCTAATCGGTGACGAATATAAGCGTCGGTTTCATCCCATGTCAGTGGGCGAAGATTGTAGCTAAAAGTAATACGCTGTCTTAATTGCCTAAATTCTTGGCGTTTAAGCCTGTCATCGAGTTCGGGTTGCCCAAATAACACTACCTGTAATAATTTGCGTGTCTCGGTTTCCAGATTAGTGAATAACCGCAGCGCCTCAAGACTGTCGTCAGGCAATGCCTGCGCTTCATCGAGTACCAATACGATGGCGTGCCCGTGGGCGCTCAAGGCTAAAAGCTGCTGTTGAATAAGTCCAGTGAGTTGCTGCTGGTCGATATTGCTGGTGTATTTAAGGCCCAGCTCACTCGCTACCGCCCAACGTAATTCAGTAGGAGTGAGATAAGGATTAGGCAAATATGCGCAATGAAACTGACTCGGCAATTCGTTGATAAGCTTGCGGCAAATCAACGTTTTACCAGTCCCCACCTCCCCTGTCACCTTGATAAAGCCTTCGCCCGTTTGCAGCGCGGTTTGCAACACTTGCAAGGCTTCCACATGTGGCGACAGGCCGAAAAAAAATCCGGTATTGGGTGTCAGTGAAAATGGAGGTTGGCTTAGGCCAAAATGCTTCTGATACATAGAAGCTTACTTTGTCTCCGGATACCAACGATCTAATAAGGTCTTAGAACGTTGTAGCTCAGTTTTCCAGGTATCAACGCCCACTACCGTAGGTTTTAACAGAATAATAAGCTCAGTTTTCTTCTTCTGCTTACTACGGTTTTTAAACAATTCACCGAGGAAAGGAATATCACCCAACAAAGGCACTTGCGATACCACTTCAATGTTTTCACTCTTCATCAAGCCACCGATGATGACTACGTCACCGGAGGCGGCGCGGATGACAGTATCAGACTCACGAATTTCACTCTGCGCTAAAGGTAGCTCCAACGAAGCGTCACTCACTTTGATGTCTTTAGTCTGCTCTTTCACATCGATAACGGATGGATGCACGTGCAATAACACATTGCCGTCACTATCAATTTGCGGCGTAACGTCTAAGGCAATGCCCGAGAAAAATGGCGTAAGCTCTACTTGTGGAGTGGTCACAGGCGTTGTACCCGCAACTGTGGTCGATGAAACGTCGGTGACAAAGTACTCATCAGTACCGACTTTGATCACCGCTTTTTGGTTATTCGATGCAGTCACCCTTGGGCTAGACAATACATCCACATCGCCTTGGGTATCTAACAGATTGATCATGGTCGTAAAGTCAGAACCTTTAATACTCAGCGAGGTCACACCACCAATCGCCGAGGTGATTTTATCGTTTAAACCAGGGCCCGCTGATGTTCCAAAATTCACATTCGTATTGCCAACATGTCCCAGCACATTATCCCATTGGATACCTTGCTGATAACCATCGGATAATGTGACTTCGAGGATCTTCGCTTCTAAAATCACTTGGCGTTGCAAATGACTTTCTGCGGAATTTAAGAAAGTACGCACTTGGCGTAATTCACTAGGAAAAGCACGAATGGTCACTAAACCCGCCTGCGGCGTAACCACCACTTGCCGCCCATTTCCTGTGTCACCAATAATCGCTGTCAGCGTTTCTTTCAGCTCGCCCCAAAAATCAGTCTTAGTGCGCGAGCGAATAAATGTTCCGTTGCTACTATCGCTACCGCCATTACTGCTCGAGTTATTGCCATTACTGCTGTTCGAATTATTGTTATTATTCGAGCCGCTATTGTTTGAATTGTTATTGTTCGAATTACTATTGGAATTATTGCTATCCGAAATCCGTCCTGAACTCACTGACGTCACAGATAAGCCGTCGCGCTCCATATAAAGATAATTCAGCGGGAAAGTCTCAGTACGCATTCCAGCAGGGAAGACTCTTAGAATACGCCCTTCACGGCTCACTTCGTAACCGTAGATATCTTCAACCACTTGAATCGCTTCGCTTAAGGTTACACCTTTAAGGGATAGCGAAATCGTACCTTGCACGTCAGGATGTACGGCAACACTCAGCGGCGTACCTTGGACTAAGCTTGGAAAAAATACTTTAGCATCCACATCATGGGCAGAGACATCGAAACGACGCTCAGTTTCCAGCGCAGGGGTTAAGCCTGACAGTAAAGCGCCCGAATTCAATTCTCGCTGAACCGCATCCGGCATAGTCGCAGGCGGTGGCGTAGTTGATGCCGTCGCCATTGAGGCCGCTAATTCCGCCTTACTCGCCTCCGGCTGTGGCCTATTTGTGGTCTGACACGCCACAAGGCAAAGTGAGAGCAGAGGTGTAAAGTATTTAATCGCTTTCATCTGAGGTGTATTCCCTATCTCTCTGTTATTGCTTGAAACAATGTCAATTTCCGTCCATCGGACAGCGATACATAAGTGGGGGTAATTTTAACGATACTCAGCCCCTGAACGCTGTCGCCAACAGACAATATCTTGTTATTTATCACAGCATAAGCCGTGTTTCCTGAGCTTACTATGCTGTTAAGTACAAGCGCCTGATCCTGCGTTTGACTCGCATGACCCTGCACAGCAAAGCCTTTACCGGGCAAAGTCGGGTCGCGCAGCGATTCAGCAGACACCATAGGGCTACTAACCAATAACAACACACTGATAATATAAGACTTATTTAGAAACACTGATAAAGTCCTTATTAATACTCAAGGTATAAAGTTCAATCTCAATGGTCGCTTTTGGATATTCTGCAACTTTATAGTCGAGACGCTTCCAATAAAGTTTATCTGGCATGGCCTCAACGGCTTCAACAAAGCGCAACACAGAAAAATAATCGCCCTCAAGACTCAAGCGAATACCATGGCTATATAGATTGAGTTTTTTCTCTTCACCCACAGGTAATAAAGGGATGGGCGCTATCGACATAAACTTAATTAATTTAATCCCTTGCACTTGTCCTAGTAAATTACCCAGCAACTGCGGCATATAGTCTGCCGGCACCATATCCACCATCTGCTCATCGAGCTGGGCATCTAGGGCTTGATTTTGTTGCTGCAACAACACTAAACGCTGTTGGTAATCTTGATTGGGATCTAACGCTAAACGTTGCTGATACAAGTCAATCTGCTGAGCCGAAATCGCGTTTTCCTGATCTAAGGCTTTTAGCTGTTGTGAAACAGCCACATGGGTTTTCCACAGGGACTCTAAGGGTAAATAACTCAGCATGCCGACCACGGCCAGAATGGCGACTGAGATCAACACTCGCTCACGGCGACTTAGCGCATCAAACTGTTGTCCTAATTGGGCTAACTTTTGCATCATTGCGCGGCTTCCTCCTTGTTATCGCTTTTCAAGGTAAAGGCCAAAGGTTTATCTTCACCGCGATCCATGCTCATCGACGAGAAAGCTTGCCCCTTTAAAGTCTGCGTAGTTTTGAGTTTGCCAATCCACTGCGGAATGCTTTGAGGATGGTCGGCAAAACCTTCGAACATAAAATCTTGCTCATTAATGACGATATGACTAAGCCAAACACTCGCATCCGACACGACGGCTAAATCTTTAAGAACTGGCGCAAAACCACGGCTAGTTAAAGAAGTCCTAAGACTCAATTCTCCCATGAGTAATTGCTTCAGCTCTAACTGTTGTGCCGCTAAATCGACTCGCGCAACAAGATCGGCATCGGGTTTACGCGCAGCAATTTGTGCTTCTAATGCCTGTTTTTGGGTATCGAATTGCTGCTTTTGTTGGGCAGCCAACTGCTGGGCCTGTTGTAACTCACTGACTTGCCAGTAGCTATAACCACCTAAAACAGCAAATAAGATCGCAAAAACCAAGGCGTAAGCACTTAAACGCGCAAAGGTTAATCTTTGCTTCGGGGGCAATAATGAAGGAGTGTAAAGATTGACTCGGTATTTAATCACTCTGTACCTCGATAAAATTCAGCAAAGGCTAATCCCGCCATTCGCGCGCCAACACAGCTTTTATCAATGACATTCACAGCTTGATTGAAGTTTGCCGAGACTAACTTAGCTAAAGTATCCACGGCACCATCGGCGAGGAGTTCGATAGAAGATACCGGAGCCTGTCTCAATTGACTTTCAAAATAATCCATAGAGCGCTGAATTTCTAAGCTTAAATTGTCTGCCATGCCATAACTTAACTCATCCGCTTGAGTCTTATCCAATTGAGTAAATCCGCGTACGCGACGCTGCATATACAGCTGACCTTGCTTAACCACAGTCAGTAGCAATTCTTGACCGGGATTATGGCTTACCACCAGACGCGCTTGGTTGTCATCATTAAATAAGTTAGTCACGGCTAACTCTTCGATACTAATACCGAAAAGTTGTAAATCTTGTTCATGAATGGCCTGCACCATACTCACTAGCTTAGCTTTATCCACCACCACAACATTGATTTTATTACTCGGAATGGGTGACTCAAAGTAATCCAAATGGATTTGCGGTACAGGTAGCGTGACCATGTCTTTAATTGACCACAGCAAAGCTTGGGATAACTCGACAGTATCGACATTCGGTTTATCGGTCAGCAGTAATTGATAAAGGCCGGAAGCCAAAATCAGCTGTAACTGTGCATTGGGAAAGGATTTAGCCACAGCAGCAAACGCCAATGACCAGTGCTCATCTTTCAGCTCAAAGGGTAACCACTGCTCAGCATTTTCTTTTTGGGCAGGTGCGTAAACCCATAATTTATCGGCGCAGACATAGACACCAAGGCTAGTCGGTTCTGTTCTCTTCTGCCAAAAGGCTAATCGACCTATAAGACTTTTTTCCATAAAGATGCCTATAACCAACTGAATTTAAAAGCTTGAGTAGTCTCTTTCGCACAAACTTCCTGTCACTCCACTCTCCAGTGCTCCTTGACCTATGACCTGCTCGATACAGAATAAAAACCGCAAACGTCATATTTTTGGCACTGGCTAGTTTAGCCGCAAATGCTCGTATTTTATAGATAAATACGTGAATAATAGGATCTATTTGTCTCTAAGACGACATTAATCACCCAAACACTGAACTTCCCTTACTTAGCCTCTATGGGTTCACTGAAATACATTCCTTGCGCTGCGCCAACACCGAGGATTTGCAGTGTCTGCCACTCTTCAAAGACTTCTACCCCTTCGGCGCAGACTTGTACTTCCGTTCGATATAAACCTCCAATCAAACTGCGGATAAATAATTGGTTTTCTGGTCGTAAATGAATATGACGCACGATAGATCTGTGTAACTTAATTAAATCAAAATGGCATTCGCGAATGTAATAAGTACCGACAACCTGCTGACCCACATGATCGACACATAATCTCGCGCCCATTTTACGGATCATATCTAATTTAGGCTGCAACTTTTCTTGATGTTGAATAACGATATCTTCAGACACTTCGAAAATCAGTCGCGTGGTTAGATGGCGATATTCTAATAGCGTCGTTTTTAGCCATTGAGTGAAGGCTCGGCTCATTAGCGAATCCAAACTCAGATTAATACTGTATATCTGCGGCGCTGATTTCTTAACTGTTTGAGCATTCGATATGCCGTCTGCTAATTCATTCGACAATAATAACAATACCCGCTCAATAATTTGCCGTTCGACCTGTGGCATTAAGCCACATTTATTCGCCATAGGAATAAACAGTGTGGCACGGATTAACGCCCCCTGATTATCCCGAGCCCGCGTAAATATCTCTTTATGGTGCTCATTACCATCTGAATCAATTATCGGCTGGCTAAAGGGGAAAAATCGCCTTTGCACTAATGCGTTTTCTAAAAAGCTTCGCCAACGCACTGAGCCTTTGGCAAATTCTTCATCAATCGCGCCTTTGTCATACATAAACCAATTACTATTCCCCTGTAATTGTGCCGCCCTCAAAGCCATATCGGCTTCTTCAATTAACTGAGCCGCATTATCGCCTGCGGTAAAATAAGCGCATCCGAGGTGGAAAAAGTTATCGCGATTCTCAACATCAGGCAAAGGCTGGCTTAGACATATCTTGAGTAATTTGCTGGCAAATTGATCCGCTTCAATTAAGGAGATTTGCGGCACGACTATGGCAAATTGATTATGGGAGCGACGGGCAAAAATACTATTAGCTTGAGTTTGCAGCAATTGACTTATCGCATTAACAGTCGAGTTTAATAGCTCTTTCGTCACTGCTTCACCTTGGGATTGCTGCAATAAATCCAGATCATCCATTTCTAATAAATAGATCACCCCGTGGGCAAGCATAGCCTGATTATGACTAAGGGCGTCGAGACGATTATTCAAAAAGAGTCGGTTACCAATGCGCGTTTCCGCATCAAGAAAGGTATTAGAACGGATGAACTTGTCGAAACGCCCCCGCTCCTTTTGTGCGTCTTGTAACTCTTCTAACAACTTAGTCAAAGCACGGTTAATCAGCCTTGGTTTACCATTTCCGGGGGTGGCGAGTGCTTGCTCATACTTACCTTGCAGAATCAATCGACTGCGTAAGGCTAATTCTTCAATGCCATCGAGCTGCTGTGAAAACCATAAATAACCAAAACGCACTAAGGCAGCCACGGCTAAGATACCGACCAACAAAATCAGAATTTCATACCAACTGAAAGTGTAATGCTCGAAGGGCTGAGTCAAGGTTAACTGCATACGCAAGCCAGATGTCGGCTCTAGCACATGGTCATACACCATCGCATTTTGCGTAGAAAGGTTGCCTTCATAGGCAAATAACACTTCATCTTTCAAGGTCAACCGAAAATTAACGGCATTGTAAGCAAGCAGCATAGGCGGTAGCCAGGCCTCTAGCTCCCAATCAGGTTGGTGTTGGTACTGATCCACTAACATAGTTTCGAGTTCAGCGACTTTTTGCTGCTGAAATTTATAGGTCAGCTGCACGAAACTCATCATAGCGCTCAGCAAAAATACGAAGGCGATAGCGGCTAATGACATTAACCAAAAGCTGGTTAATTTTGTAGTTAACATTCGGGTGAATTTCATCTATCCGCTATCCTGCAGGATTATTATAATTATTTGTGCGATTTTAACAGAATTTCAACAAAAGTTGTCCGTTGATTATTCAGTAGCATAACCTAAAAGGCAACCAAGACGCTGTGACTTTAATGTCCACTTAAAAACAAAAAAGAGGCTAATTAGCCTCTTTTCGATGTTTTTACCACTTTTAGCCTAGTCGGCGTATTTAGGTAAAGTGGTGATTGCAGCCACACCAGAGTCGATAGCCGCTTGTGCAACAGCACGGGCGACATTTGGCAATAAACGTGGGTCCATAGGTTTTGGCAGCACGTATTCTGGGCCAAAACTCAACGACGTCACATTAGGGTAAGCCTTCAATACACTCGCGGGTACAGGCTCTTTTGCCAGTGATGCAATTGCATGAACTGCCGCAATTTTCATCTCATCATTAATGCAAGACGCACGCACATCCAATGCACCACGGAAAATAAATGGGAAACACAATACGTTATTCACTTGGTTTGGATAGTCGCTACGACCCGTACCCATGATCAAATCACTACGCGTTGCATGAGCAAGTGCAGGTTTGATTTCAGGATCTGGGTTAGAACACGCAAAAATCACTGGCTTATCGGCCATCAGCGCGACTTCTTCTGCACCAATGACGTCAGGACCTGATAGACCTAAAAATACGTCTGCGCCTTTAATAACATCAAGAAGCGTGCGTTTATCAGTATCATTCGCAAATAGTGCTTTATATTCATTAAGATCTGTACGGCCAGAATGAATAACACCTTTAGTGTCTAGCATGTAAATGTTGGCGCGATTCGCACCGCATTTTACCAGCATAGTCATACAAGCGATGGCAGCAGCCCCCGCGCCCATACACACAAAAGTCGCGTCGCTTATCAACTTGCCTTGAATTTCCAGCGCATTGATCATACCCGCCGCAGTCACGATTGCGGTGCCGTGTTGATCGTCATGGAATACTGGCACTTTACAACGAGCAATCAATTCACGTTCGATAACAAAGCATTCGGGCGCTTTAATATCTTCAAGATTGATACCACCAAAGGTGTCAGCAATCGCAGCAACAGTATTGATAAATTCCTCAGGCGTATTATGCGTAATCTCAATATCTGTCGAATCGATATTCGCAAAATGCTTGAACAATAATGCTTTACCTTCCATTACAGGTTTAGAAGCCAAAGGGCCCAAATTCCCTAAACCTAAGATAGCCGTACCATTGGTAATCACGGCAACCGTATTACCTTTATTGGTATAACGATACGCATTGTCAGGATCTGCAGCGATTTCGCGTACTGGCTCAGCCACACCAGGGCTATAAGCTAGGGCGAGATCGTGACTCGTTTCGGCGGGTTTGGTAAGGCAAACTGCGGTTTTGCCTGGTATGGGAAATTCATGATAATCGAGTGCTTGTTGACGAATATCTGACATTTTAAAATCCTGAAATGCGACATTTATAATTTATGAGAGTAAGACCTACCAACACACATCTAGTATCACCAAAGGGTGATGTTAATAGTCTGGCTGGTCGGGGTAAGATACGCCAATAAGGGGAATTTATAAATAAGAGATTCATAAATTTCACTTTAGCCGCCAAATAGACCCTCTAAGCTTAGTTTTATAAACTTATCTCCTATAATAAAGCTGCATTTCTTAATATGTTTTGTAGGAAACAAACATATATTTTGTAGTTACTGCGCTAGTTGTAGCGACTTAATCTCAAAAATGTTGGTTAAATTACAATATATGGCAACTAGCATATTTATCTTATAGTTAATTGCTATAAATAAGTCGAATTATACACTTGAACTCTCAATACTGAATAAGTTGACGATTTATTGAGTGAAGTCGTACCAGCTAGATATGTAGAATAAGCGGAATAAAGAAAATTGACGAATAACAAAAAGCAAAAAGGCGCCATAGGCGCCTTTTCTAGAAACAATGCAATCGCAATTATTTCTTTGCAAGCACTGCGAAGCGCTTGTTGAATTTGTCGATACGACCGCCGGTATCAACAACTTTTTGTGTACCAGTGTAGAATGGGTGACAAGCACCACATACGTCTAAATGCAGATCTTTACCAGCAGTAGAGTTTACTTTGATAACGTTACCACAAGTACAGTTTGCAGTGATGATAGCGTATGTTGGGTGGATACCTGGTTTCATTGGGGTTACCTCAAAAGTGTAAGGCCATGTCGCTCTTCCAACCCGTAGTCGGACACCACATGCATGTTAATAACAATATGTTTAGGGCGCAGAATGGTACAGCATACCTACAAGGGATACAAGTAGATTATCTGAGCGTTTGCTGGTTAATCTGTGTCTATTTTGACTTTAGTTAAGCGGCTTATTTTCCCGCTTCTTTAGCCTCAAATACCGCCCGCGCCTCTTTAGCATCAGAATGCTGATCCAAAATCATTTTCGAAGGACAAGATAGCACCGCATTGCTCTTGAGTGCATTGATTCTATTCTTCGAGAAAGCCACTGGATTTGCCTCGTAAATCGCCAACATAGCGCCATATACACTCACATCCCAATCCTTGGCATATCGATTAGCGATACGCCACAACGTCTCGCCAGCAAGATACGTTAACTGGCAATGTTCGGGCGTCTGTGAGGCCGTTTCAGCAATATTCTGTTTTTGCTCATTATTTGCCGTTTTCACTATTTCTGGAACCACAGTTTCAGTTGCAGCGTTTTCAACAGCCCCTTTTTTAACAGCAATCGTCTCAGAGGTTTTAGCGAAGGCGTTTATCTCAGTAGCCGACGTATTCTGTTTATTCGCGGCTTCAGGAAATCTAAAGCCAGTCACCACTTCTACCATTGGTACTTTGGATTGGGTATTTGCAGCAGTAACAACAGTCACTGCGGGCGTTACCTCTTCAAGTGGCTTTGATTCTGCCACCACTTTTACAGGCTTAATGCCCACTTTATCCGTACTTTTGGGGGCGCCCGCTGTGATGGTATTTTTAGTGTCCGAAACCGCTTTTGTCGTTAACGCGGCAGAGGCCGGTTTAGCCGCACCGAATAAATTAATACTTTTGACGTCATACCATCGATCAAGGCGATACTCTCTCACTAAGAGTTTAGCGCTGCTATCCTTCACATCTTCAACGCCAGTGAGTAAAACTAAAAAGCGATTAATCTCCTCAACCATTAACCTTTCTTCGCCGCTAGCTTGCTGCACGACAAACTCTAAGCGCGACATATCTTGATTGTCTGCGATCACATTCACCCTGAGTTTAGGGTAAGCGCCTAATTCAAACATCCGGCTATTAATGCTCACATGGGAGACTTGTGCCATGCTAGGTGCGCTGCACACCAAAGCAAGTAGACCTAATGATTTCACTATATTAGCCATTTATTTACTCTCAACTATCCTTGGTAAACCATCATTAGGGCTAGCCCTAGCCAGCCGCGCTGAGTACACTAAACCACATTCTTGTCTAAGACTTGCCTGCATATGTCATTGTTTGTCGAAGTTGCGTTACCTGTGCCTATGCGGCAAACCTTTAGCTACCGCGTACCCGAATCCTATCCTAGTACACCGCAAATAGGTGTGCGCGTTAAAGTTCCCTTCGGTCGTCAACAATTGATCGGGTTAGTCACTGGTATCACTGAGTCTTGCAGCTTAGCCCCAAAGCAAATTAAGTCTGTGCTCGAGTTTATCGACGATAAACCTTTACTGCCTGAATCACTTTATAAATTAACTCTTTGGGCTGCGAGATACTATTTTTGCAGCCAAGGGCAGATGCTAACCCAAGCATTACCTGTGGCCCTGCGTAAAGGGCTCGATGCCGCGCCACAAAAAATCCAATTCTGGCAATTAACTGAAATAGGCCAAAATATTGCGCCCGAAGCGGTTAAACGCGCACCCGCACAGAAAAAACTACTCGAGTTACTCAAAACCGCCAGCTTAACCCAAGAAGAGGTTATCAGCTTAGACATCAGTAAAGCGGCGCTTAAAGCCCTAGAAGATAAAGGTTGGGTGGCACGCCATGAAAAAATTGCAGAGCTTAACCTCGACTGGCGCACCACACTCGAAATGGACGAAACGCCACATAAACTTAATAAAGAACAAGCCGTCGCCGTTGCCACTTTAAATCTGCAACAAGGATATCACTGTACTTTATTAGAAGGCATTACCGGTTCGGGTAAAACGGAAGTCTATCTTGCTGTACTCGAAGAAATCCTCAAGCAAGGCAAACAAGCGTTAATTTTAGTGCCTGAAATCGGCTTAACCCCCCAGACAATCAATCGCTTTAAGCGCCGTTTCAAAGTCAATGTTGCCATTTTGCATTCAGGGTTAACCGACAATCAGAGACTCGAAGCATGGCGTCAAGCCCGCTGTGGTCAGGCTGCAATCATTATCGGCACCCGCTCAGCATTGTTCACACCTATGGCGTATCCCGGCATCATCATACTCGATGAAGAACACGACAATAGTTTCAAACAACAGGAAGGCGTTGGTTATCATGCCCGCGACTTGGCAGTCATGCGTGGCCATTTAGAAGCGATTCCGGTGATTTTGGGCACAGCGACACCCTCACTCGAAAGTCTACAAAATGCCTTAAGCGGCCGTTACCATCATTTACAATTGGGTGAACGCGCAGGTGCGGCTAAAAAAGTGCGCCAAGGCATTATCGACATTAAAAATATGCCGCTGAAAGCCGGTATGTCAGTGCCGTTACTGAACGAAATCCGCTTGCATTTAGACGCAGGCAACCAAGTCTTGTTGTTTCTCAATCGCCGCGGCTTCGCACCAGCCCTGCTTTGCCACGAGTGTGGGCACTTACACGAATGCGACCGCTGCGACGCGTTTTTCACAGTACATCAATCCCTTGGCGAAATTTGCTGTCACCATTGTGGCAATCAATACGCTATCCCCAAGCAGTGTCACAAATGTGGCAGTACTATGTTGATGGGCCAAGGCATAGGCACAGAACAGCTCGCCGAAGCGCTGCAACAAGAGTTTCCTAAACATCCAGTAGTGCGCATCGACCGTGATACGACCCGCCTTAAAGGTTCATTAGAAACCCACTTAAATGCGATTCATAAGGGGGAATATAAAATCCTCGTCGGCACGCAAATGCTAGCTAAGGGCCACCACTTCCCTGATGTGACGCTTGTTGGGTTACTCGATGTCGATGGCGCTTTATTTAGCGCCGACTTCCGCGCGCCCGAACGTTTTGGACAACTCTATACCCAAGTTGCAGGTCGCGCAGGGCGCGCCAGTAAACCCGGCACGGTATTATTGCAAACTCACCAGAGCGACAATCCCATTTTGCGGGATTTGCTGCACCGCGGTTATGGCGAGTTTGCTCGCAGCCAGCTCAAAGAACGTCAACAAGCACTGCTGCCGCCAGCATGGCACATGGTGTTGGTGCGCGCCGAAGCACATTTAGCCAGTGATGCCGATAACTTTCTCAACGCCTTTGCCGCGCTTTTGCCCCAAGATAAAGAATTTGAGGTGATTGGTCCTATGCCAGCGCCCTTAGATAAAAAAGCCGGCAAGTTCCGCCGCCAACTCTTATTCCAAGCTAAAAACCGCAATCGCTTACAACAAGAGTTTGAACGTATTCATCCGCTTGTAGAACAACTTATCGAAGCTAAACGCTGCCGATGGAGCTTAGACAGAGATCCACAGGATCTCCTCTGAGTCGAGTATTTGACAATCATTTGATAAAAAATCATCGGGAAGATAGCAATTGTTAACCACAAACGGCTAAAATATGCGGTTATTCCCTGTATTCACTCTTAAAGTTAGTGCCGATTAGAACCCATGAAATCACATATCCAATCATTACTTGAACAAACTCTAGAATCCTTTAAACAACAAGGTATTGTGCCTGCTGACTTTGAAGCACGCATTCAGGTAGATCGAACCAAGGATAAGAGTCATGGCGACTTGGCAACCAACTTAGCCATGATGCTGACCAAGGTCGCAGGCAAGAATCCACGCGAATTAGCCCAACTGATCATAGATACCTTACCGGCTTCGGCTTTTGTGGCTAAGGTTGAAATTGCAGGCCCAGGCTTTATCAACTTTTTCATCAACGACAGCGCCTTAGCAGATCAACTGCAAAATGCCGTCAACGATGAGCATTTAGGCATTAAGTTACCGACACCACAAACCGTTGTTGTCGATTACTCTTCACCCAACCTCGCCAAAGAAATGCATGTAGGCCATCTACGTTCAACCATCATTGGTGACAGTGTTGTGCGTGCGTTAGAATTTTTAGGCCACAAGGTTATTCGTCAAAACCATGTGGGCGACTGGGGCACACAATTTGGTATGTTGCTGGCCTATATGGAAGAGCTGCGCGCCAAAAATGGTGAAGAAGCTCAACTTGAACTGTCTGATTTAGAAAACTTTTATCGTGCCGCTAAACTGCGTTTCGACGAATCAGCAGAATTCGCCACCCGCGCTCGTCAGTTAGTGGTTGAACTGCAATCTGGCGACGAGTATTGCAACAAACTGTGGCGCGAATTTAACGATATTTCGTTAAGCCACTGCCATGAAGTCTACGCCCGTTTAGGTGTGAGCCTGACCCGCGCCGATGTACACGGTGAAAGTGCTTATAACGCCGATCTCGAGCAAGTGGTTAAAGATTTAGATGCCCAAGGTTTATTAACCGAAAGTAACGGCGCTAAAGTCGTATTCCAAGAAGCCTTCCGCAACAAAGAAGGTGAGCCATTGCCTGTTATCATCCAAAAAGCCGATGGCGGCTATTTGTATGCCACCTCAGATCTTGCGGCAATGCGCTACCGCTCGAACGTGTTAAAGGCCGATCGCGTCCTGTATTTTGTTGACCTACGTCAGGCACTGCATTTCCAACAAGTCTTTAGCCTAGCGAAACTGGCTAAGTTTGTCCGTGAAGATATGTCGTTAGAACACTTAGGTTTTGGCACTATGAACGGCGAAGATGGCCGTCCATTCAAAACCCGTAGCGGCGGTGTCGTTAAGTTAGTTGACCTGTTAGAAGAAGCCAATGTGCGCGCGCTAGAACTCGTTCGTAGCAAAAATCCTGATATGGATGAGGCCACGCTGACTGAAATTGCCCGCGTCGTTGGGATCAGCGCCGTTAAATATGCTGACTTGTCGAAAAACCGCACCAGCGATTACATTTTCAGCTTTGAACAAATGCTCAGCTTCGAAGGCAATACCGCACCTTACCTGCTGTACGCTTACACCCGTGTTGCGGGCATATTCAAGCGAGTAACCGATCTGGATCTCAGCCAAGCGAAAATCGTGCTTGAGCATGAAAAAGAGAAAGATCTGGGTAATAAGTTGGCACAGTTCGGTGAGATCCTCAATCGTGTTGTCGATAAAGGTCAGCCGCACGTACTGTGTGCTTATTTATATGAATTAGCGGGTGCTTTCTCTAGCTTTTACGAAGCTTGTCCAGTGCTTGCCGCCGATAATGACGCGCAAAAGAACAGCCGTTTATTACTCGCGCAACTGACGGCTCGTACGTTACAAAAAGGCCTAAATCTACTCGGTATTGAAACCTTAGAGCGGATGTAAGCCATGAGTAATCGCGATTATGCCAATAGAAGGCCGCAGTCGGGCGCTAAACCGCGCCCAATCCGCGCGACTCGCCCAACTCGAGCAAAGCCTTCACAATCTAAATCGGCGCCGCGTAAGAAGCTGCCGCTGACCTTGATAGGCTTTGTCATACTCGCTGTGGGTTGTTTCGTCTATTTCCTGTCAAGCATTAAAGATAATGCTAAGCAAGAAGTGAAGCCGATACCCGCTCCAGCCAAGAAAACGGAAGTACAAGTTAAGCCTCAAGAAACAGCAGTGCTTACTCCTAAGGTCAAAGAACCTGAACGCCAAGCGGTCATTATCCCAGTAGAGACAACTGAAACTGCTGAGCTTATTGTTCCGCCAAAGAAGGATCCTAATGCTCTGCCACCACAACCAAAGGAAGAATGGACCTATCTCAACGAGCTTGAAAATAAGCATGTTGAGGTCGATATTCCCGATATTGTTGCGAGCAGAACACCGATGCAATATCAGTTGCAGTGTGCTTCTTTCCGCCAAGAATCACAGGCGAACGAGATGAAAGCCGTCATCGCTTTCCAAGGTTTAGAGGCGCAAGTGAGACAAGTCGAAGGTACGACTGGCGTATGGTACAAGGTTGCTTTAGGACCCTTCGAGCGTAAACGTGATGCAGAGCGTAAACGTCATACACTGCAAAAAGCGGGGATTAATGGTTGCCAGATTCTGGCGATTCCTAAATAAGGCTTTAGCCTACTCCTGATAGACTATTAAGAATAAATAGCGGCCAGCGTTTTATCGCTCGTCGCTATTTTTTTGTCCGTATCACATGACTCACTTATTGATTCTGCCAGCCCATAAAAAGTCAGTTTTAAACAACAACTCATTTCAAATTTGCTGATCTACTAAATTTATAACCCATTATTTGTAAACAACAAAATTCTTTATTAAGAAAGATTAATATGCAGTTTAATTGACCTAGATCAAACTTAGGCGTATCTCTTAATTAACAGCAAAACCGCTGTATCTGTGTCAAATCCAACCTCAGGGTGAAGTATTATGAATGCATTAATCGAGATAGAAGCCACCGAATTCAGCCAACTGTTCAAGAGTGGCGACATGCTGGGAATTAGGATGTTTATGGAACATGTGCGCATGCCGCTGGATGTTCAAGACAAGATTTATGACGAAATTTCTGCGCTTCAGCAATTAGAACAAAACCAAATTGCCAAGCTCATTGAAACCCACGCCCATTCCCAAATTCATGAACGCCTAGCTTATTAGCCTTCCATTCAATGAAAAATTTATCTATGCCCAACTGCAGCTTCTGGCGGTTCATTCAACAGAAGCTGTCTAACCCACTCACTCTCCATCACACAGAATCAAATTTCGGCCAAAAAATAAGGCCAAACACCTAAGTATTTGACCTTAATAATCTAGCTAGTTTCAGATTTTAACCACAGCCTTAGCTCGGTTTTTCTTCCGTTAAGCCTATGCTATTCATCCAGTAATCGAAATCCACCATATTACCCGGCAATACGACTCGACTATTCTTCTGGCTTAAGCCATCGAGCTGTTTAAAGTATTGCTCACCGAGTTGCATCCGCAGGGCATTGTGACCACCCGGCGCGGCAATAACAGAGGCGAGACGTTCAATCGATTCTGCCGTTGCGCGGGAAATGGTTAAAATTTCCTCAGCCTTACCTTCGGCTTCGTTAATCCGGCGCTGCATCTCACCTTCAGAACGGTTTACCGTTTCAGCTTTAACCCCTTCAGAACGGTTAATTTTACTCTGTTTGTCGCCTTCACTCTTAGCCAATAATGCACGGCGCTCACGCTCGGCATTTACTTGCATTTCCATGGCATTTTTAACGGTTTCAGGTGGTGTAATATTTTTAATTTCATAACGATGCACGCGTATTCCCCACAGGGCACCCGCTTGATCTAAGACTTGCACTACCTTGGCTGAAATCACATCACGCTCTTCAAACGTACGATCAAGATCAAGTGTCCCTATGACAGAGCGCGTCGTCGTTTGCGCCAACTGAATTGCTGCATAACGATAATCAGTAATACCATAGCTGGCCTTCACTGGATCAGTCACAGAGATATAAATCACCCCATCCACTTCAACGTTTACTTCGTCGCTCGAGAAACATTCCTGCGGTGGTACGTCAATGGTTTCTTCTTTCAAATCATGAATAAAAGCCACTTTATCCACAAAGGGGATCAAAGTATGAAACCCCGCATCTAACGTACTGTGATACTTACCTAAACGCTCAACAATAAAAGCCGATTTAGTGGGTACTAGGCGGATCGATTGAAATAGTTTAATCACAAAAATGGCAAATATTAGTCCCCAAATTGCCATCACAATCAAATCTGTATCTAATGGAAGATTCATTATCGCGCTCCTTTGCCACTATTATTTTGGCCACTCACAGTCTGAGTGACTTGCTCCATGCCTTCGAAGAAACCTCCGAGTTTCGCCATTTCAGCGGGGACAACAGAGACATGTGCATCATTGAGGATCTTGCCAACTTGAGCGATAAACTGTTCTTTCAATAACATATTCATCGCATCTGTGCCGCCATTGACGGCTAATGCTTGCGAGATCATTGCCATACCTTCGGATTTGGCTTTCGCTATGATAGCAATCTCCTGACCTGTACCTTTGGCTTCATTAATCCGTTTCTGTTTTTGACCTTCTGACAGGTTAATCGCCTCTTGGCGCTCACCTTCAGACATATTGATCATCGCGGCTTTTTCGGCATTCGCTAAGGTAATTTCGGCACGTTTACGGCGTTCAGCTTCCATCTGCTTCTCAAGAGTGTGGATCACATGGCGTGAAGGCGTGATATTACGAATTTCATAGCGCAATACTTTAATTCCCCATGGCTCGGAAGCCTTATCTATTTCACGCACTATTGATTCATTTAAGCTATCACGCTCAGAGAAAGTTTCACTCAAACTCAGCTTACCAATTTCAGATCGCATAGTGGTCTGGGCTAAATTCACCGCTGCTTTACGGTAGTTTTCAATACCATAACTCGCCAATTTGCCATCCATCACTTTTAGGTAGACCAAGCCGTCCACTTCAAGTTGAGTGTTATCTTTGGAGATACAACTCTGTGGCGGCACATCTAATACTTGCTCACGGGTATCGTGACGGTAGGAGACGCGATCGAAAAAAGGGATCAAAAAATGAAATCCAGGGCTTAATACTGCGCGGAATTTGCCAAGACGCTCAATGACATGCACTTCACGCATCGGCACAATTAACATCAACTTATAAAGAATAAAAAAGATAAATAAAATGACTAAGGTAAATACAAACATAGATTCCATCCTTTAGTTTTTGGAAGCTTCTATTGAAATAGGCTCAACGACTAGAGCGATATTTTCACGACAAATAATTCTGACTTCGGTACCCGCCTCAATAATGCTGCCATCGCCAAGCGCTGGCCATTCACTACCTTGAAACTCCACCCGTCCAGGTGTTTGCCCAGGACCTATGGTCTGCTTTACGCGAACAATTTGATTGTATAGTTCGATTGCTTCATCCGTGTTATCCACATGGGAATCACCACCAACGAGCCTCTGAGTGACTTGTCTGAAAGCCAATAACAACACAATGGCAGAGATAAACCACAGGGTCATGCTCTGCACGACACCTTCGACCAGTCCTATGCCTAACGCACCTGCCACGACTAAACAAGCCGCACCCAGCAACACTATTATGCCACCTGGAACCACTATTTCGGCGA
Source organism: Shewanella sp. NKUCC06_TVS (assembly GCF_019345515.1). Lineage (NCBI taxonomy): Bacteria > Pseudomonadati > Pseudomonadota > Gammaproteobacteria > Alteromonadales > Shewanellaceae > Shewanella > Shewanella sp. NKUCC06_TVS. Next base: position 278,749 of record NZ_JAHKQX010000004.1, read on the forward strand.
GCATGAATACTAGCCCCACCACAGCCCACACTAAAATCGGATTTGAAAACTCCATATTTCCCCCTGAAATGAGAGTGTCCTTTACTGCACTATAACAGCAGAGTTTCGGATAATCGACATAATATGTCAAAATTTACCCAGTCAAAACGCACACTCAATCACCTATGACTTAATCCTCATTCTCCCATATCCGCCCACGAAAGCCGTTAGGTTGTTTTAAAATTAAGCATAATCAATTCAAAAAGATAGCAAGCTCCCAATCCACAAGCGGCGCAATAACAATAAAAAACATTAAAAATCAATTATCTAAAAATAAAATCCTTCACTAATGATTATGTGATTTTGACAACAACATTCGATAAAAACTTTGAATAAATGTAAATTTTTGCATATATTGCCCCCACTTTTGAGCAAGTCCTTTGACGTACACTCGCGCTAGGTTTGAACTTACCCATCAAACCATGCCATAGGTCAGAGAGCGGATTGAGTAAGACACGAATTAACTTCGACCTATACAACAGGAAATAACAATGAAAAAAACATGCCTATGCCTAGCACTAATGCTTTCTCCTCAAGCATTTGCGGGTGACTTAGTACAGTGGTGGGATTTCAGTGCAACAGCCCTCTATGGCGAAGACTACGATTTAGCGCCATCGGATAAACAAGCCACTATCACCCTAGAAACGGCTGGCGGCTGGAAATACGGTGATTGGTTTGCCTTCCAAGATTTTATCTATTTCAAAGGTAACGATACAGGCATGGAAAGCACTACCTATGGTGAAATTTCGCCACGTTTTAGTGCCAGTAAAATTCTTGGCGAGAAAATCGCCTTTGGCCCAATAACAGACTTGTCTTTAGCGTTAACCTATGAAGAAGGTGAAGGCCCAGTCCACAGCCTACTTTACGGTTTAGGGGTTGACGTAGCAGTACCATACTTCACTTATCTTAACTTTAATACCTATCGCCGCGATGGTATGAGCACTGGTAACAATAGTGACGGCTGGCAGTTCACTCCTGTATTTCGTATCGATATCCCTGTTGGATCTGCCAACATAGTACTCGATGGCTTTATCGACTGGGTATTTGCCACCGACGATAACGGCTACGAGGAAAACTTCCATTTCAACCCACAGCTAAAATACGATCTCGGTAAGAGCCTGTTCGGTGATCATCAAGCCAATAAATTATTGGTGGGTATCGAATATGATCTGTGGACCAATAAATACGGGGTGAAAGGCGTCGATCAAGACACTTACTCTGTGATTGCTCAATACCATTTCTAATCGGTATCGGCATAGTTTTAAAGCAACAAAAAAGGTGCCATTGGCACCTTTTCTATTTTGAGCACTCACTTTGCAGGGGAGTGTCGCTTAGCTTAGTAAAAATTAAGCTAACAGTTTTTTCGCCGCTGCAACCACGATAGAAACCGCACTCACTTCAGTTTTCTTCATTGTGGCTTCATTAGGAATTTCTTGTTGGGTGCGGTTTACAATCACACCAGCAACGCAGGCTGCACGCCAACCTTGAGTGGCACACATAGTGAACAAAGTGGAAGACTCCATCTCATAGTTCAGTACGCCCATATCTTGCCATTCTTTCATTGAACCCGCGAAACGACGCGTTACACGGCCTGTGACAGTGTCATAACGCTCTTGGCCTGGGTAGAAAGTATCAGAAGAAGCTGTTACGCCAATGTGTGGCTCAACACCAGCATCGCGACACGCTGCAACCATAGCAGTGGTACATTCAAAGTTTGCAACCGCTGGATATTCCATAGGTGCAAAATGTAAGCTCGCGCCATCTAAACGTACTGAAGCTTGAGTCACAATCACATCACCCACATTAACATGAGGTTGGATTGCGCCTGTAGTCCCTACACGCAGGAAGGTATTCACACCTAATTGTGCAAGTTCTTCTACTGCAATAGAAGTAGATGGACCACCGATACCGGTTGAACAAACTACTACTGGCTTGCCATCGGCATACGCTAAATAGCTTGTATACTCGCGGTGGCTAGCAAGAAACGTCGCATTGTCCATTAGTTCGGCAATACGTTTTACACGCTCTGGATCACCAGGAACGATTGCTAAGGTTGCACCATCGAGCATCGCTTTGGTCAAACCTAAATGAAATACATCAGCCATTGTGAAAACCCCTTTCATTTTTGATAATTAAATTCTTATAAAATCGACTTTAACCTAGTATCGAAGCGGTGAAGGTTAACTTGATCACAGAATTATCGGCAAGAAGTAATTGTTTAGTCGTAATGAAATTACCAACTACACCAGCATCTGCTCACAAGATAGCAAATTTGCCCATATTTCGAATGTCAGTCTGATTTATACCAAACAAAGTGTGAACTAGATCCTGAACTCATGCCAGAGTCTGTGGCAACAAATACCTAAGGTACTGATTTAAAATAGATTAAAATAAATCATCCATTAGTATTAATCTAAGTGACCGCTAAAGGTGATCTAAGTCACGTTTAACGACTTGGTATAAGGTTAGGGTTAAGGCGTAACCTGAAGTGTAGTAAATGACGACAAGGAGAATGCCGATGTTTCCAGAGTACAGAGAATTAATTTCCACCCTGAAAACCCAAGATGCTCATTTTCAACGTAAGTTTAATGAGCATAATCAGTTAGACGAGGAAATCAAACAACTGGAAAAACGTGTCGCCAGTGATTTCAATCCCACTGTGAAAGAACTCAAAAGCAGAAAGTTACACTTAAAAGAGGAAATTTATCAGATCCTCAAATCCCACGAGTAATCCTACTATTACTCTAAAGACAAATAAGGGCGCCTAAGCGCCCTTATTAATGTCATCACAATCGCTTACAGATAGTAATCCTTCAGCGGTGGGAAACCGTTAAAGCATACTGCTGAATACGTCGTCGTATAAGCCCCTGCGGTTAACCAATACATACGATCGCCAATGGCTAAGTCATTTGGTAAGCCATAGCTATAGTGCTCATACATGATATCTGCACTGTCACAGGTTGGGCCGGCAATCACGCATTTATCCAGCTCGCCTTGACGCTCAGTATAAATCGGGAACTTAATCGCCTCGTCCATCGTTTCAATCAAGCCAGAGAATTTACCCACATCGGTAAACACCCAACGCTCTAACGCTGTGTAAGATTTTTTGCTGATCAGTACCACTTCAGACACTAAAATCCCCGCGTTAGAGATCAACGAACGACCTGGTTCCAAAATAATTTGTGGTAAATCATCACCAAAATCTTCCTTCAGGAAGTGAGTGATTTGCTCGGCATACACACCCAATTGATTGGTTTTATCAATATAGTTAGCAGGGAAACCGCCGCCCATATTGATCATCTTCAGGGTGATATTGTGCTCATCACGCAGTCGGTCAAAAATACTTTTCACTTTACCAATAGCGGAATCCCAAGCACCTATGTCACGTTGCTGAGAACCCACATGGAAAGAAATACCGAAAGGTTCTAAGCCTAATTCCTGCGCCAATACTAATAGCTCATAGGCCATTTCGTTTTGGCAGCCGAATTTACGGGATAACGGCCAATCAGCAGTATCTGTACCTTCGGTCAGAATGCGCACATAAATACGTGAACCCGGCGCTTCTTCAGCGATCATTCGCAAATCGGCTTCTGAGTCAGATGCATACATACGCACGCCACGCTCATAAAATGCACGTACATCTTGACGCTTTTTAATCGTATTACCATAGCTGACTCGATCGGTTGTCACACCGACATTCATGACCATATCTAGCTCATAAATCGAGGCTATATCAAAGTTTGATCCTTTATCTTTTAGTAAAGATAAGATCTCGGCCGCAGGGTTTGCCTTAACTGCATAATAAACGTTGGCGTAAGGAAAACTATTAACCATGTCATCGTATTGTTTCGCTATGATACTGGTATCGATCACGACGAACGGGGTTGCTTTGTCTTTGGCAAACGCTTCAATACGCTTGAATGTGTCCATATCATAATAGTCAGCAACATCAATAGATTGAAATTGGCTCATTGGGCCAGAGTCTCCTTTGGGTCAGATAGATAACAGTAAGTGTGATGTAGTAAAAACGTGCGCAGTAAACGATATTTTTTCGCTTTACGCAACGAATTTTTATGCTGAATTAATAACTTTTTATTCCCCAACTCTTTAAGGAACTGAACCATCAAAAAAAGGCGCTATAAAACAAATAATTATGCACACAAACCCTAAGGTAAATTTGTGTTCATTATCAGAATAAAAAGTGAATTTTTTACGACGTTATCGGAAGGGAGATGGATAGACTGGCTGGAGCCAAAATATCCATCTAAAAACAGTTATCTTGAAGTAACAGTCACACAGCGAAAAGAAGACTAATGGATGCCTTAAAATACGTCCGTTAAATCGAGTCGTTACTGCGGCTGATTGAGTTTTGCGAGGGCTTGGTTCAAGGCTTCACTGGAATCAAAATAGGCAATGTCCAAAATGTTACGCTGCTTGAGCAATATCATAGTGGCCATATCTTTGTTATCAGGTAATAAACGACTGATCTCACCATCCCTATCTAACCCAATCGCAAAAGGTAAATCTTGCATCTGTGGCACAGCCACAAATTTAGCGATCAAAGAAGGCATACCACTGATATCGGCAACATAAACTAAACCCGCTGGCATTTGAGTCGCGCTCAAGGGGGTAAGTGCATCCTTAATCACATCACCGCCTTTCATGCTGCGACTAAAGAGCAGCACTTGAGTCTCATCAGTCACATTAATGGTTTTATCATTTTGGTCGAGAAGTGAAATGGGATTAATCGCATCTCCGGCAACATAACTCGCAGCATACGCCCAGATTGGGGTTAACAGACAAGACAAACATAACAACAGCGTTTTCATAAACACTCGACTCCATTATTGGATAGGCGAACAGCATACCTGACTCCCCCTATCGACTCATTAAATCAACCACGATTACATGATACGCTTCACACATGAAGGGCGAAAAGTATTTGGTGAAATTTCTACGCTATAATCGCACAGTTAATTTTATTACAAGGATATCATAATGATAACACCTGGACTCGATCAAGAATTGCAGCAACTACAAGGCGTTTATCAACTCATCACCGAGTTTTTAGTCACCTACAGCTTTCAACTCGTAGGTGCTTTGCTGATCTTTTTGTTAGGTTTATGGGTAGCCAGTAAAGTATCACGCTTAGTCGCTAAGCAATTCGACAAACACAATATCGATATCACCCTAAGCAATTTTGTCAGCAATCTTATCCGCATTCTGATCATCGTCATGGTTGGGATTATCGCCCTCGGCAAAATCGGCATCAGTATTACCCCTATGGTTGCGGCAATTGGTGCCGCCTCCCTCGGTGCAGGTTTAGCCTTACAAGGTATGCTAGCGAACTATGCCGCAGGCGTGACTATTATCGTCACCCGCCCTTTTGTGGTAGGCAATACTATTGAAATTAAAGGGGAAAGCGGCGTTGTTAAACGTATCCACTTAGGCATGACCATACTCACCAATGAGGAAGGCGAGCAAATCAGCATTCCTAATAAGCATATCGTCGGCGAAATCCTGCACAACTCCTTCAGCAATAAGCTAGTCGAAACCCAGTTCAATCTCAGTTACAACACAGATCCCGAACGAGCCATTAGTGTGATTACTGAGTTATTGAGCAATAATCCCTATGTTTATCAAGAGACCACACCTAATATTGGCATCAATGGTTTTAATGCTAATGGAATTGAAATGGGGGTTCGTTACTGGGTGCCCACACAAAGCTATTTTCAACATAAATATAAGGTGAACCTCGCTCTTTATAACGCCCTTAAGCAGGCAGGAATCGAGATTGCCTGCCCCATTAGGGAGATCCATCTGCAAGATAAATAACGCTAATGCCCATGGGATTGGTAGGCTTAGTCGATCAGCCTAGCCCAAATTGTAAACTTGCATTCTTGTAAAAATTTACGTTTACTATACTCCCAAATATCGATAGTGATGGACTACTATGTTGTTGATACTCATAATTATTGCTTTTATTGTACTGTTTATTTTTTTCGCTAAATATCAAAAAAAACAAGTGCAAGCTAAAGCACTTGCCGCAGGTGATCCTACTGCGCTACTCAATCATGGCTTAACACTGATTAACCAAGGCGAAGTCAACTCTGGCCTAGATTATATTCAGCAGGCAGTCGATAAAGGCTTAGCCGTTGCCGCCATTGCTATGGCCGAACTTTATTCCGGTCGATTCCCACAAGTTCCCGCCGATCCCAAGGCATCTAACGATTGGTATAAAAAAGCCGCCGAAATAGAGCCTCAATTTTTACCCATGCTCACACTACCTAATTTGCTCTCTTCTGAGTCGCAAACACTCGATGAGTTAATCGCACAGGCAGAACAGCTCAAACCTAATGCCGAAGCGGGGCAAGCCGAGTTTCAATATGAGCTTGCTTACTTGTATCTAAGCCAGCCCTTTCTCGATCCCGATGCTAGCCAAGCAATTTACTGGTTCGAAAAAGCCGCCGCACAAGAAGACCAAAGAGCCTATTACCATTTAGCCACACTCTACTGGCATGATGAACGCGTTACTTCGGACTATTCCAAAGCACGGGAATACTTTGAGAAATCCGCCGCCGCTGGTGATGAATTAGCAAAAGATGATCTAGGACATATGCTTGCTGCTGGCCAAGGTGGACCTAAAGATTTAGCGCGTGCAGAGGCATTACTTAGCGAGCGCGCCGCAGACGATGATTTCCGCCAGTATTATCTTGGTAAACGTTTCCTCTACGGTGAAGATTTGGCTGTCGACTATGACAAGGCGCGCCATTGGTTAAGCCAATCTGTCGCTAGAGGTAATGACTTCGCTAAGATTGAATTTGCTCATCTTTTACTGAAAGCGCCACAAAATGAGAGTGATTACCAACAGGCTAAAATTGACTTTGAAGAATTCGCACTTAAGTGGAATGAAGACGCACTGCTAGGCTTAGGCAAGATTTATGAGCAAGGTTTAGGCGTGAGTCGCCAACCGATTAAAGCGTTAATGTATTACCAGCTCGCGGCCATGAGCAATAGAGCCGATCATCTAAAAGAATTAGCCAGATTCAGTCAGCAACTAGGTACCTTAGAGATAAGAGAGGCTGAGCGTCTACGTGACAGTTTCTTGCATCAGCATCCAATCCCCGCTGAGCAACAACAATATTTTTATTTCTATAAGGCTGAATCATTTTTAAGTGGTGAAAAACCCACTCAAGAGGCTCTACAAGCGGCAGAAGCTTGGTACGTCAAATCGGCAGAGCTAGGTCATGAAATTGCTATGCGGGAACTGGTCAATATTTACGGCGCAGAACAATTAAATAAACCTATACAAATGTTTATTTGGTCTAGTTTATTGCTACGTCATTTTGGTAAATACGGGATGAATAGCGCTCAACGACTCCATCAAAACACCGCAAAATCATGTTTAACCGAATCCGAACTTGCCTACGCCGAAACTCAAATTGAGGCTATTGAAACCCAATTAACGCCCTATCTTGAGTCGGATAGGTAAGTTTCCTAGCAGCGAATGAGCCCCAGAAAAGGTTTGGTCAGATTTAACAGGCCAAACCGTTTGGTTATAAAATAGAGTGAATTTATAATTACTTAAAAAGCACAGTGGATGTATAAGCACTACAATCAATTATTGACCAAACCTGCGCAGCTAAACGACTCAAAAATAAAACATAGTCAGGTTAACTGCCCAGCCCTAAATTAAAACTGACCATTTTAATAGGCAAGATGTATGAGGCTGATACTGATCATTGTCATTTCATGCTTATTTCTGCCCCAAGCAAGGGCAGAAACCTCTGCCGTTGTCTGGCAAGCACACTGCCGCGATAGGCATCCTGTTATTTATGTCGAAAATGGTGAGTGCAAAGGCCCAGGTGCAGCTGTCATCAATGAAGTCATCGCCCGCCTAGGTCACAAGATAAATTGGAGTAATGTGCCTTGGGCACGCACAATTAAAGTGGCAGAAATGGGACAAGTCGACCTAATCCCCGTCCATTCGATGAAGCCAGAGCGCAACGATTTTCTAGACCCTATGCTACTGGGATACGACAAGCGCTACGTCTATTACTTTGCCCTTGCGAATAGACAACTTGAAGTCAAACATTTCGATGAACTAAAACCTCATATCATTGGCGCACTTAGAGGCGCTTTTTACTGTCCGCAGTTCAATGACAATCAAAACCAACTAAAAGTGTCTTTTGTTAATGATAACGGTCAGTTAATCAATATGTTGAAGGCTGGACGTATCGATTTAGCCATCACCTCCGAACAACATGAAATGCAATTCTTTGCTAAAGATCCCCAGCTTAAGCAGATGGCATACGTAGATATCAGCAAAAATGGCCGCTATTTCAGTATTCCGCTCATGTCGCCGCAGCATCAATATGCCAAGCAAGTTCACCAGATAGTCGACGACATGCGCACCTCAGGTGAAATTACTCAACTATTTAAATCCTACGGCGTCGAGCCTCCACTTAATCTCACTGAATCGCCCTTAGCGACTCACTAATCTGAATGCTGATAACCCAAAACTAACTTGGAATTAATTCGATCGAGCGGCTAAATGCCGTAACAAGGTCGCCAATGTTGGCGCAACTGCCTGATGGGAGGGATAACACAAACCAATACGACGGAACATTCTCGGACCATCAAATTTCACTTGCTTGAGCCTAGGCTCATCTTCAATCAAACCATCGGGTAAAAAACTCACGCCAAATCCGGCTAACACTAGCGACATCACTAGAGATTTTGACTCAGCCTTAGCGACCAAATTAAGCGACATATTGCTGCACGCCAATAAACCTATCGTTTGCTGATGGGCTTCACAGGGTGGGCACTCAATAAAGTCAAAGCCATTGAGCTGCTCGGGGCGTAGGCTATCTACTTGGGCGAGGGTATGATCCTTGGGGACGCAGAGCACATAATCCTCCTCCCACAGCGGAAAAAATACTTCATCTTCATGGCGCAAGCTGTCGATGCTTAAACGGCAATCTGCAGGGCTTTGATAGTCCACCAGCTCCAGATCTAGCTTATCAATGGCTTGATTCACCTGCTGTAAAAATCCTGCCAAACGCCGCTGGCTTAAGTCTGGCATCACAGCCAAACGTAGCTTTTGCCGACTTGCCTTCGCCATAAACAAGCCTGGTAACTTACTCGCCTCCTCGACTAATTTAACCGCCAAAGGGTATAGATAGTGCGCGCTGTCCAAAGGTTTAACGCCTTTTTTGCTGCGCTCAAATAACTGACCACCAAGCTCTTCTTCTAGTTGCTTTAACCCAGCAGACAGTGAAGGCTGGCTCACAAAGCAACGGTTAGCCGCCGAGGTAATATTGTTCTCTTCAAAAATTGCAATAAAGAAACGCAGCAAACGCAAATCGACCATTTAATCTTCTCCGACAACCGACGAGTTCAGCACAAATTTCAACAATAGTGCCATAGGCTGAGCCTATCATATCCAGCTGGAATAAGTATTTTTCGACTGAAAATCCCCAGCCTATACTGGTTAACAAGTTCAAGACGCCGAACAACAGTTTGTTTACGGCTTACATTGGCTCCAATTAATAGGAAATACTAATGAATCAAGTTACTAAATCACTGGTTGTCATCACAGGCGCTTCATCGGGTATTGGCGCCGCTATGGCCAAAAGCTTTAGCGCTGCAGGCCACCCGCTGCTATTACTGGCACGCCGAGTTGAAGCAATGCAAGCGCTTGAATTACCAAACAGCCTTTCTATCAGCGTCGATGTCACCGACGGCGCAGCTATTAAAACCGCCATAACCCAAGCAGAAGCACAATTTGGCCCGGTCGGCTGTCTTATCAATAACGCAGGAATCATGCTACTGGGCCAAATCGATGTGCAAGATCCCAACGAATGGAGCCGCATGCTCAATATCAATGTGATGGGCGTGCTTAATGGTATTCATGCGGTATTAGCCGACATGAAAGCTCGCAAAACTGGCACTATCATTAATGTCAGCTCTGTGGCGGGGCGTAAAACCTTTCCAAACCACGCCGCTTACTGCGCCACTAAATTTGCCGTGCACGCCTTAACAGAAAACATTCGTGAAGAAGTCGCCATGGATGACGTACGCCTTATCACTATCGCCCCAGGCGCGGTAGAAACCGAGTTGTTGAGCCATACCACCAGCGATGACATTAAAGCGGGTTACCATGACTGGAAAGAAGAAATGGGCGGCGTTATCGCCCCTGAAAACGTCGCCGCTGCTGCGCTGTTTGCATGGCAACAACCGCAAAATGTGTGCGTACGCGAAATCGTTCTAGCACCAACGCGCCAGCAACCTTAACACGCAACATTACACAATAAAGAATATCAACCACGGCACTGACCGCCAGTGTTGCGGTTGAATCATGACTCACAAATGAGCTTGAGTTAACAATTAACCCAATGCAGCCGCAATAGACACAGGTACAGACAATTAGACTCAGCCATTCTTCGGCCTTGCCCCAGTTTGTCTCATTGAGTGACTCAATACGGTAGTTTGACTCTGTTTACCCCCCAAATCATCTGATTTTTATGGCATTTATTTTGCGTAGTCATAGCGTGTTCAATTACGGCAATCAGTATGACCTCGGGCAAAATTTCCCAAACAGTATCCAATCCTTCATTCAACCGTTTACTCGGTGAAACCAGTGGCGCTTTTGCCGACTTAGGCACTTTTTTACCTTTAGTACTAGGGCTAATTGCCCTCAATCAATTTTCGCCCCAAGGGATATTTTTGGGGTTTGGTCTATTCGCTATTCTCAGCGCGCTGTTTTACCGTCGCCCGATTCCGGTACAACCGATGAAAGTCATCGCTGCACTGGTGATCGCTCAGGGCTTAACCCCAGGCATGTTGCAGGCAAGCGCCATGTTGATGGGCATTATCCTGTTAATTCTCGCCTTTAGCGGCGCCATCACTTGGTTAGCCAAACAGTTATCCCAAGCTGTGAGTGTTGGTATTCAACTCGCCATAGGTCTGCAACTGATGTGGATGGGCACTAAGATGATGAGTGAATTTTGGCTGGTTGGCGTGGGGGCATTTGTACTGTTATTTATCAGTAAATTTTTGCCGCTGCGTTACCTTGCCATGCCCTTAGTCATAGCAGCGGGGATGATTTGGCAAGCAAGTACACAAACTAGTTTAGCCACTAACTTTGATATTCAAGCAATGACAGCGCCATTTCAATTAGCGTGGCCGACATCAGTTGAATGGACCTCTGCCGCCGTTTTGTTGGTTTTGCCACAACTGGCATTAACCTTAACCAATGCGGTCATTGCCACGTCTGTAATGGCACAGGAGAAATTCCCTGAAGATGCCGCCAAACTCACGCCCAAAAACTTCGCCATTAGCTCTGGTCTTGCCAACTTATTGCTCGCGCCCTTTGGTGCCTCGGCCATGTGCCACGGTGCGGGCGGACTCGCGGTGCAATACCATTTTGGCGCCCGCACTTATCTGGCGCCGTTAATTTTTGGCAGTACGTGCTTAATGATAGCCCTATGCTGGGGTAGTCATATCGCTTGGCTATTAAGCCTTATTCCTATGGCAATCCTCGGCAGTTTACTGACCACTGCGGGGCTACAATTAGCATGGTCGAAACGCTTAATCGATGGTAAGCCCTTCTGTATCTTTGTGATTTTATCCACAGCCGTCACTTGCCTCGCTATCAACGCCGCTGCGGGACTTGCCGTGGGGATAATTCTGGAGCAAGGTCGCCGCACTTGGGCCATGCTGGCCATGCGTTAATCACTTCCGACTTGCTGTAATAAGGGTTCCCAAAAACAAAAAGCGCGTTATACAACGCGCTTTTTGTTAACCATTCAAACCTCTTCTAACAAAGCTACAGCAGGCTAAAATGTTCTTGCAGGATTGGTCGGTGTGTCCTTTTGCGCCAGCGCCCATTTAGCAATGGCATCTTTACGCATAAAGCCTACGTTAGTGTGACCTTTAGCGTACTGAATAAACTTATCTAAAGCGGTCACAAGTCCAGGAGCGCCACCAATACGGTCGTGCACACTGATCGACATCATCCGTCGCTGCGTCGAACCTTCTTGATAGAGCATATCGAACTCATCCTTTAGTTCCTGCAAAAAGGCCGTGGCCGTCATGGCAGTGTTGCCACCAAAACGTCCGATATCATTGTTCCGTAAAGTGTAAGGCACAACCGCAAAGGGCTTATTTCCTACAGGGATAATTGAAGGCTCGTCCCGCGATAGGTCATCGATATGATAAATAAAACCTAAGTCCTGCAAAATATTGAGGGTTTGAGTACTATGGCGCATCCAAAAGGCATTAAAACCTAAGGGGCGCTGACCTGTGATCCTTTGCAGCGTCTCAATACCCGCCACATAGGAGACGCGTTCCTCTGCTGGCGACATGCTGTATTGTGGCGTCCACGTTTGTCCGTGGCCCGAAATCTCATGCCCCTCATCTGCAACTTGTTTGGCAAGTTGAGGATGTAGTTCAGCGGCGCGCCCAACCATGTGAGAAGTCACCTTGATATTGTGCTTACGCCACAAGCGCAGCAGCCTTGGAATGCCTTCGTTCATACCGTAATCGTACCAAGTCGGGGTGATGGTATCTGGATAGCCCTTTTCCATCGGCGGAAACGGCCCTTCGGCATTTTTATCTTGAGCACCTGCTTCAAACTGCATTGAGATTGAAATCACTAACTGCTCACCACTTGGCCAAAATATTTTGTTCATCCCACTGCCACCTGAACTTTTGGAGTCATTTTCTAAGGTATCTAATGATGGTAAACCAATAGCAAGCGCCGTTTGGCTTAGGCCGAACCCAGCAGCGATGGCGCCACCTGCCATTAAAAATCGTCGACGTTGATTCATGATTGAGTCCCTGCAGCTAATTGAGAAAATAGCGTTTGATAATCTTCGAGGTGCCAGTTATCTGTGATGAAACCATCCCGTACTCGATACATGTCAACAGCACGAAAATCGATTTTCTGCCCTTGGCCTTTTTGCTCACCAAAGACACCAGTAAAGCGGCCATTAAAACGCAGACGTACCACTGCACGATCGCCAACGACTAGCAAATGCTCAACTGAAACAGAGAGATCGGGGACCGCTGCCCTAAATGCCTTTGAGGCTTCGAGTGGACCCGTGATTCCCTGTGCGCGGCCAGCGGGCAGAGTACGGTCGATAAAACCAGTCGCCAATGCGCCGTGGGCAAAACTTGCATCGCCCGTGTGCCAAAAACTGGCATATAACAAAGCGGCGCGGGCGATAGCTTGTGCCTGCGGTGATTCATCAGAAATCGTTTCCATTGCCGCCACTTTTGGCACTAACGCCGCTCGCACTTTAGCACTATCCTGTGTTGTTGCCCCTTGAGCGGCTAACGCATCCATGCTCAGACTTGCTAAGCTAAAACCCACAATAGCGATACCTATAAAGCCTGAAAACCATAGACTTAAGCTGAGCCAAGCGGGTAAGCGTTGAACATACAAAGTGTTAACCCGATCCATTATGCCACCTCATCGTCAGCGGATCGGATGACGGCTCTCAATGCTTCGTTGTGTGTAGGATAATCGGTATAACCCGCCGCACTACCGCCAAACAAGGGCCCTTTGTCGAATGCAGATAAAGGCAATTGATGCATTAAACGGTAAGGCAAATCAGGATTCGCAATAAAAGGTCGACCGAAGGCAACTAAGTCCGCATAACCGTTATCAATCACTTCATTGGCACGCGCCACATCATAGCGACCCGCAACAATAATGCTGCCCTTAAAGACTTTGCGCAGCTCGACTCTAAAGGATTCTGGCACCTGCGGCGCATCATCCCAATCCGCCTCTGAAAGGTGTACATATGCCACGCCCAATGCCGATAAATGCTTAGCCGCTAACAGAATAGTGTCTACAATTTCAGGACACGCCATATCTTTAAACGTCACGTAAGGGGCGAGGCGAACCCCGACTTTATCGGCACCAATTTTCGCACTCACGGCTTGGACAATTTCGAGTAAAAAACGAATGCGATTTTCCTGAGAACCGCCGTAGGCATCAGTTCTGTGGTTTGAATTGGTGCGTAAAAACTGGTCAATCAGATAACCATTGCCGCCGTGAATTTCGATGCCATCAAAACCTGCCGCAACCGCATTCACTCCCGCCTGTGCAAAATCGGCCACAACGCGGTCGATATCGGCTTGCACCATAGCCCTAGGTTCTGGGCAATCCACCATTTGCCCTTCAGGATGCGCTTCATCCACAATCCATACTTTAGTGCCAACGGGCGCAATAGCTGATGGCGCAATCGGGGCATTACCCTGCTGAAAAATCGGGTGCGATACACGGCCAACATGCCAAATTTGATTGAAGATTTTACCACCCGCCTGATGCACTGCCGCTGTGACTTTTTTCCAGCCCTCAATTTGCTCAGCGGTATACACGCCCGGCGTAAATGAATAACCTTGGCTGTCATCGGAGATTTGTGTCGCTTCTGTGATGATTAACCCCGCCGAGGCGCGCTGGGCATAATATTGCGCCATCAGATCATTCGGAATATTGCCTGGCTGCGTAGTACGCGCCCGAGTCATAGGGGCCATCACAATGCGATTGTTTAATGCCAGTGACGCTAATTTATAAGACATGAATAGACTCATACACACTCCGAACCAGAAATTAAGATGAAACATCAGTGGTGCAATTGTGCATTAGTTAATCTATATTGATAATCAGGCTATTATTAAAATCATTTTCAAAAATAATTTGATATGTATCATTTAAACGATCTGCAATTAGCGCTGCGTATCGCAGCCTTAGAGAGTCTCTCGGCAGCCAGTAAAGAAATAGGCATGACGCCGGCAGCGGCAAGTGCCGCGCTGCAAAGATTAGAGAAAAAGCTAGGATGTCAGCTATTTGCTCGCTCGACGCGGCGCTTACAGCTCACAGAAGAAGGGCGGATTTTTCTCGATTCTGCGAAACCCGCACTGGCGATTCTCGAAACTGCCAGCGCCAATTTAGCCGAACACAGGGGTGAGCTTAAGGGCGAAGTACGCCTCGCGTTACCTTCGGATATTGGTCGCAGCCAGATCCGTGCTTGGCTCGATGAATTGATGGACAGCGCCCCAGAACTGACAGTGCAGCTGTATTTTGGCGATCATATGACAGACTTAATCGACCAAAATATCCATTTGGCTTTGCGCTATGGTCAACTTGACGACTCAAACCTTAAAAGGCGTCAGCTCGCCATGACCCCAAGGGTACTGGTCGCCTCACCCGCTTATCTGGCACAACACGGCACACCAAGCACGCTAAATGAACTTAGCCAACACGCAGTACTGATCTTAAATCGCGGCGGTGAGCCGTGGCAGAAATGGAAGTTAAGTCATAACGGCGCGCCCGTTGAAATCGAAGTCAGGGGCCAACGTTTTTGTAACGATGGCGCAGTGATCCGCGACTGGGCACTCTCAGGTCGTGGAATTGCCTATAAGAGTTGGCTCGATGTGGCGCAAGATGTGACCGAAGGCAGACTCCACTTAGTGCTAGCCGATAAAATAGCCCCACCGATCCCACTGCAATTGGTATACCTACAAACCGATTATCCCAGCCATAAGATCCGTCGCACCATAGAGTTTTTAGTAGAAAAGCTCAGCCAGTTCGCCCAAAACTATCCACTGCCCTAATGGTAATTTATTCCTTGGGAAGCACGACTGTCACCACACAGCCCTGTTGCCAAGGGAGTAACGCTTGCGTGGATTGCTGACAGTTTTCGATTTGAATGCTGCCGTGATGGCGGGTGACCACATCCTTACAGATGGCTAAGCCAAGCCCTAATCCTGCATCTTTGGTTGAGGCAAAAGATGCCATCAACTCACTCGCCTGCCCCTGTAGCCCTTCGCCATTATCAATAACTAACACTTTGATTTCATTTGGATGATAATAGATATCGATCCATAATTGACGCACACGATTATCGCCGCAGGTTTCTAACGCATCTAAGCTATTTTTTACTAAATTGACCCACATTTGGCTTAAACCAACGCTATCGCCCATCAGTTCAAAGGGCTCACCCTGCACTCGCACATTCACTTGCACATTGGCGCGGTCTAGCTCGCGCCGCAACAGAGCTAAAGCTTCTTTCACCACTGGCACTATATCTAAAGGTTCGGCCTTGGCCTGACGCCGCTTGAGTAAACCGCGAATACGATGCACAACCGCTCCAGCGCGAATCGACTGCGCATTAATTTTACCGAGTACATCATAGAGTTCCGGATTATCTTGCCCAAGCCTTTCCAATTGCAGCATGGCACCTTCGCTGTATTGGGTAATCGCCGCTATGGGTTGATTGAGTTCGTGCGCAAGACCCGCGCCAATTTCCCCCAGAATTGCCGCACTTTGCAGCCGCTCAAGCTGCAATGCCTTGTCCTTTAATTGGCGCTCAGTGCTGACTAAAAACTCACTTTTCTGGCGAAACTTATATTCAAGCCACAGGTGATAAATGGTGGAAATAATGAAAATTAACAACAGTGCGCCACCCCATTCTTTATTTTTTGCCATCCATTTGTATACGGTTTGATAAAGTGGTGGTGATGCTCCCTGTAGTTGTAATTCTTTAAATAACTCAATCACTTTTAACTGGCTTACGGGCGCAGTCCAGCCCAAAGTATCGGCGGTAATTGCTGCAATATGATCGGCGGGTAAATCGAATAAGGCGCGGGTAATCGCCATAGTCAGCTTAGGAGAAACCGTATCCGCCGCAGCGAATGACCAGTTTGGGTATAACTGAGTGCTCACCTCGCAATCATATCCTGCAGGCGTTGCAGGATGGATAACCCGATAATCGCCCTGATTAACAAGACCCGTTGCGATCATTTCCTCTAAGGTACAAAAAGGCGCTATTGCGGCGTCGGCACTGCCATCTCTGACTTGATAGATAAGCGGTTCTAACGGGAACCCGAGGAAGCGCACTTGCCCAAAAAATTGTTCGGGTAAAAAACCCATTTTATGCAGTAACCCCATTGCCGCTTGATACCCCCCCAAAGCCTGCGGATCACTGGCGACCACATTGCGCCCGCGCAAATCCTGCAAGGTACGGATAGGGCTGTCGGCGCGGACAATAATGGTCGCACCTATGGTAAAAGTACTGCCTTGATGCTTACGACTCTTCATTGTCGCAAGCCAAGACAGCGGGAAGTTGTTACTTAAATGCAGATATTGCCCTGGGTTAGTGACGATAAACTGCAAATCATGTTCAAGTAACTGACTACGCATGCCATTAAAATCCACTGGCACGACTTCAAAATGACTATTAGGCACTTGCTCACTGAGGTAATCCATCATAGGTTGCCAACGCTGCTTAGCCTGTAACACACCATGGTTTGCCAGCACTCCGACTCTAAAATGGTTCACTTCTGTCGCTTCGTTGGCATAGGACGGATTAAGCCCAATGATACTCAGCAAGAATCCCATCAATATCGCTTTACACCAAGAGTCAATCGTCATCGCCTCTATTACCCACTCTTATATGCCATTGTCATGGAACGACTTTAGCTCGCAGCTAAAAATCAAGCTGTGAAATGCCGCCAAACTCTGGTTTATGCCCAGAGGGAATCGGCTAATTTAGTGATGTATCTCCCAAGACCTAGGCTTAAAATTGAGCCCACTCTGCACCCAGCTTAAGCTGATAGCATGCTTACCGACCTACAAGGAACACCATGTCGATAAAATTGCCACTCTATCTAGTCGATGACGATGAAGCGATTCTGGATTCACTGGGCTTTATGCTCGGACAATTTGGCTACCAAGTGCAAACCTTCAACAGCGGCCGCGACTTCCTTACGCACTGTGCATTATCGCAGGCGGGCTGCGTGATTTTAGATAGCCGAATGCCGGAGATCACCGGCCAAGAAGTGCAGCAAAAACTGCTCGAAACCCACAGTCCGCTTGGCGTCATCTTTCTCACTGGCCACGGCGACTTACCTATGGCGCTGAGCGCCTTTCGTAAGGGAGCCTGCGACTTTTTTCAAAAACCTGTGTCCGGCAAGGCATTAGTGCAAGCGATAGAAAAAGCACAGCGTGAAAGCCAGGCGGCCTTCGAGCAGCAAAGTCTGCAACATAAGTTTGACCAACTGACCGAGCGCGAACAGCAAGTGTTAGCCCATGTGATCCAAGGCATGACCAATAAGCAAATATCGGAGGCGATGTTTTTATCTCTGCGTACGATTGAAGTACACCGCGCAAAAATCATGAAAAAACTCGAAGTGAACAATATGGCGGAGCTAGTGCAACACTTAGGCAATCTGAATTCTGTCTTATAAGTCAATCACCCGTGGTCACTAAACAATCGTTAAGCCTTCTCGCCACGCATAAGGATTTAACCGTTAAACCCTTTTTACCCCGACCATTCAAGATACCGTAACTACACAGTTTTCATCCAACCTGCGACAAGCTGTCGCAGGTTGCGCATTTGGCTTTGTGAAATGTCGTATCAGCCCGCACAATCACGCCATAGGTTCCTTCCTTTGTGCCCCGCAGGCGCTCAAGAAATCCACTGCTTTTTGAACCTCCACCCGAGGGTAACTATGCCCTCGGGGATTTTTTCTCCCACCCGCGAATGCCTTACTCTGAGATAACAACCAAAGTGGAAATGAAACGATCCAGTTCTAGCTCCGTCTGTAAAGCAGTTATATACTTTCCAACCGTCTCAAATAATAAGAATCATGGAAGAGCGAATGTTCAAGCCTTTAATATTACTCAGTTTTAGCGCCTTAGCCTTGACCTGTATGAGTGGCTGCGTTGGGCCGCTTAATTCAAAATGTGATACAAATTCCCCCTACAGCAAACAAGAATGCAATGCAGCCGATGCCGCTGTTTATGTTGCAGCCGCCATATTAGAAGGCCCAGATAAAGGTCAAACGTGTAACGATATGTCGGGCAAAGCAAAACAAGACTGCCTCGCTCAGCAACAGGCACTAAAAGAATCACTAGAGAAACACGCTCGAAAATAGCATTAAGGAAGATAAATGAAAGCCTCCGTTTTTATTGCCGCGACCCTCGACGGCTATATCGCCACTCCCGATGGGGATATCGACTTTTTAAACCAGCATCCCAGTACAAATCCCGATGAAGACTTTGGTTATCATGCCTTTATCGACACTGTCGATGCGATAGTGATGGGACGTAAAAGCTTTGAGAAAGTCCTCTCCTTCGATTGTGATTGGCCCTATATGAATATCCCAGTATTTGTATTAAGCCGCAGAGGTATAACAGTGCCGTCGGCGTTAAGTGAGCACTTACAAGTACTCAATGGCGATACAGCAAGCATTAGCGAACAACTTAAAACCCGTGGCTTTAAGCATCTCTATATCGATGGTGGCCAAACGATCCAAGGCTTTTTAGCGGCGGGGCTAATTCAAGAACTCACGCTCACTCGTATCCCCACTTTACTGGGTAAAGGTATTCCGCTCTTTGGCGACTTAGCTCAAGCGCTTCAATTAATGCCAATCCACACGCAGCAATATGACAATGGCTACGTACAAACCCGCTACCAAGTGATAGACGACACCACTTTATAAGTCGTTTACCTGCGGGCGATGACATTAATGACGAAGGTAACCCCTGCCATTTTGCGGCTTGCCCTCTTCTATTTGAGTTCATGTAACCAAAACGTTAAACAGAATGTTAAACAAATAAATACTATCAATGACTTACTGATTGCGAATCGAAGTTCCGTTAGAATATCCCCCTCTAACAGATAGGTGAGCAATATGAGTCGTTTGCAGTCATCGAAGGGTTTTACATTAATAGAACTGGTTGTGGTCATTATCATCCTTGGGATCTTGGCCGTCGTTGCGGCACCTAAGTTTTTAAACCTAGGCCAAGATGCCCACGATGCTAGAGCCAAAACCGCATTTGCGGCCTTTACCTCTGGCGTTAAGCTTTACCACAGCTGCTGGCTTGCAGGCGGTCACTCAGGTTATACCCAAGATCTCGCCTGCTATGGCGATGGTAAACTCGACTCGAGCACGACAGGATTTCCACTGGGAACAGAGACTGCAACCGCTGATGCCGGTGTTAAATTGCAGGGCGATTATTGCGGTCAGTTATGGCAAGGTCTTTTGGCTAATAATGAATTTATCATTGCTACTCAATATACTTGGCGCACAGTTCCCAATGTCGACATTGTTTACTGGTATGGTGCCGTCGACATTACCGATCCCAATGCTTACTGTATTTTCAACTATGTCTCGGACGATCGCAGCTTCGGCAGTGAAAACTGGGATTTTAAATACTATCCCTATAGTGGAAAGACTGAAGTCGGTCGCTCAACCCTTCCCCAGTAAGCGCTTATTTTTGCAGCCAAAGGTGCGCGAAAGATCGCAAACTCCTTTGGCTTTTCTCGCTATAACTTGAATTATTGTCATCTATCCCCATATCTACTCCATCATCCACCGCAACTTTTGCTGCGGGCCAGAAGAGGATTCATTGTGACCACTATCGTATCAGTACGCCGTAATAATCAAGTTGTCATCGCCGGCGATGGCCAAGTCTCCCTAGGCAATACCGTAATGAAAGGTAACGCCAAAAAAGTGCGTCGCTTATATCACAACAAGGTACTGGCTGGTTTTGCAGGCGGCACCGCCGATGCTTTCACCCTATTCGAGCGTTTCGAAGCCAAACTCGAAATGCACCAAGGCCATTTATTGCGCTCGGCCGTTGAGCTCGCCAAAGATTGGCGTACCGACCGTATGCTGCGTAAACTCGAAGCCCTGTTAGTCGTGGCCGATGCGGAAACCTCGCTGATCATCACAGGTAATGGTGATGTCGTTCAGCCAGAACACGACTTAGTTGCCATTGGTTCAGGCGGCAACTATGCCCAAGCGGCGGCCCTTGCACTATTGCAAAATACTGAGCTGTCAGCCTTAGAAATCGCCGAAAAATCCCTGACTATTGCTGCGGATATCTGCGTATTCACCAATCAATTCAAAACGATTGAAGAACTCAATTACTAAACAGCCCGTGAGGAATATTATGTCTGAAATGACCCCCCGTGAGATTGTCCACGAGCTGGATGCACACATTATTGGCCAACAAAAGGCCAAACGTTCTGTTGCTGTCGCCCTGCGTAACCGCTGGCGCCGGATGCAACTGGATGTGGATTTCCGTCAAGAAGTCACCCCAAAAAACA
This sequence comes from Shewanella sp. NKUCC06_TVS, assembly GCF_019345515.1. Classification (NCBI taxonomy): domain Bacteria; kingdom Pseudomonadati; phylum Pseudomonadota; class Gammaproteobacteria; order Alteromonadales; family Shewanellaceae; genus Shewanella; species Shewanella sp. NKUCC06_TVS. Next base: position 299,919 of record NZ_JAHKQX010000004.1, read on the forward strand.
TCCTGATGATTGGCCCCACCGGTGTAGGTAAAACTGAAATTGCCCGCCGTTTAGCCAAGCTTGCCAACGCGCCTTTTATCAAGGTCGAAGCGACTAAATACACAGAAGTCGGTTACGTCGGTAAAGAAGTCGAGCAAATCATTCGCGACTTGACCGATATCGCCATCAAGCTGACCCGTGAACAGCAAATGGGTAAGTGCCGCCAACGCGCCGAAGAAAATGCCGAAGAGCGCATTCTCGATGCCCTGTTGCCTAAGCCGAAAAACGACTGGGAAAGCACAGAAACCGATTCCAGCTCAAACACCCGCCAAGTGTTCCGCAAGAAGCTGCGCGAAGGCCAATTAGACGATAAAGAAATCGATATCGATGTGGCACAACCACAGGTCGGCGTCGAAATTATGTCGCCTCCTGGCATGGAAGAAATGACCAACCAGCTGCAAAGCCTGTTTAAAAACATGGGCCAAGCACCAGCAAAACGTCGCAAGATGAAGATCAAAGAAGCCTTTAAGCTATTGATCGAAGAAGAAGCGGCCAAACTGGTTAATCAAGAAGATTTAAAAGAGCAAGCCATTGAAATGGTTGAGCAACACGGCATAGTGTTCCTCGACGAAATCGATAAAATCTGTAAACGCGGCGAAACCTCAGGCCCAGACGTTTCCCGTGAAGGCGTGCAACGTGACTTACTGCCGCTGATCGAAGGCTGCACTGTCACCACTAAACACGGCATGGTTAAAACCGACCACATTCTGTTTATCGCCTCGGGCGCATTCCAGATGTCTAAACCGTCGGATTTAATTCCTGAGTTACAGGGTCGTTTGCCTATTCGTGTCGAGTTAGATGCACTATCAGCCAATGATTTTAAACGCATTTTGACCGAGCCACACGCCTCACTCACCGAGCAATATATCGCGCTGATGAACACAGAAGGCGTGAAAGTTGAATTCAGCGAATCGGGTATCGACAGCATTGCAAAAGCCGCATGGCAAGTGAACGAACGCACCGAAAACATCGGCGCCCGTCGTTTACACACTGTGATGGAAAAGCTGATGGAAGATATCTCCTACGAGGCATCGGAAAAATCGGGCTCCGCCTTTGTTATCGACGCCGACTATGTCAGCGCCCACTTAGATAACTTGGTCCAAGACGAAGATCTCAGCCGCTTTATCCTCTAGTGCAAAACCCGTTCACCGCCAAGCCCAAACGACTTGGCGGTGAACGGCGACTCAAATGCAAAAGTGTGACTCAACCGAAAAGTCGGCTTCAAACGCTAGGCGACCCTAGCTTACCCTTTGTATCCTTGGCCGCCAGCGGTTACATTAGTCAGGTGTTATTTTAATGAGTCGTTATCCTATCCTTAGCATTTTCTTGGTAGCCAACCTATGACCACAGCAACGCCCAATGTCACCGATCTTAAACTGAAACGTAAATCACGCATTCTAGAAGTCAGTTTCGACAATGGTGAGCAATATCAGCTCAGCTGCGAGATGCTCAGAGTCTACTCGCCCTCGGCAGAAGTGCATGGTCACGGTAATCCAAAACTGGTCACCCACAAGAAAAACGTCAACATCAGTGCCATAGAACCCGTCGGCAACTACGCAGTGAAAATCGTCTTCGATGACGGCCACGACACTGGCCTATTCTCGTGGAAAGTACTCTACGATCTCGCCACCCACCAAGTGGATCTATGGGAAAAATACCTCGCCCGCTTACGCGCAGAAAAAGCCTCACGCGAGCCACTGATCGCCATGAACATAAAGTACAACTAGTACGTTAGGTAAATGGACACTTAATTGTGCGATGTAAACTCTAGAAACAGAGAATTTAACAATGGGTAGCTTGTGAAGCTGTGAGTTCTCTTACTGACTTGAGTATCAAAGGAAAGACCATGTCGGAAAAAATCCCCTGCCAAGAATGTAACACCTTAATCCTTCCGAGTACCGCCGAGAAAAATGAGGGTTTATGCATGCCCTGCAAAAATGGCATACGTGCAAACCTCGAGCGTGCGAAGGAATACTACCAACAAGAGCGTGAACTCGATAAAACCTGTCCCTTTCGAGCCTTTTGGCGAGATCTTGTTTTAAGGGTACATAACAAAGATCAAGGTTTTTATACGCTTAGACCAGAGGAACAAAACTACTATGCGGTGAACGGCTTATCTGGCGAGGTCTATAATGGTGGATTTATTCAGTATTTCGACAACTCTTCAGGTGAGCATTACGCCTTCGCTGAACGTGGACTTATCCAAATGGGAGCAAGCCACTCGTTAAACTTACTGCACCAAGCAAAACAGGCCGTGTTTGGCGAAAAGCCAGTACCAATCGACAGAGATCGTCGTTTAGCCGCCACCGATAACCAAGACCTGTACAGCGTACTCGATAAGCTCGATGACGAGTTTTATAAAGATCTAGATGATCTCGATACCAAGCTTAAAAGCTACGCCCTTGATTACGGACTAGTGAATAAGACTTAACTGGCGATTGTCGGTAATCACTTAAAGATAAAGGCTATCCTTGACAGAAATAAGCATAATTGAGCCTATCTTGCTGACCCCATACCGCAGTCCAGTCATTCACATCACTCATGTAAGCGAAATAAATGGACTGCGTTTTAAGACAAACATCTTGAAATGGCGCTTTATTCTCATTAATAAAATGCGCCGACCTAACCAGCACATCGGTACAAACGTCTTCATCTTCCACTAACCAAATAAAATCATCACGCCATTCATCCAATGCTATCGCCGCCTCTGGGGAATAGAGTCTCAACTTATCTTGCGCGAGTACCATTTGCTCGGGAGTCACAGAACATGAAACCGCCAACTTATCGAATACACCTGAGCCGCCAGCCCAAAAAGACAAATCAAATTCCAACCTATCCTCTAGCGGCGTAAAACCCAATAAATTTTCGATAATCATCAAACTTTTAGCTAAATCGGTATCAGGTCTTTGATAACGCTTTTCAATCCCATCATATTCCCGCATACAAACTAAGCTCCTGCTGCGTTAAGTGACGCATTAAAATTGAGTAACATATTATAAAATAATAACTTTTTGATCAATGCACCCAACGATTAAGACTATTACGCCAGTGACTCGCCAACTTTGATTTAAAAATGAGTTATCCCTAAGCGCTTGATGGCGCCATTTGCAGCATAAGGAAGCGCGAACACTGCGATCACATGGTCAAGGATAATGGAATGAAAATTATCAGGCCTACCATTTTAAATCAGCAACTTCATCAAGTAAGGCCTGTGATTTAAACCGTCCCTCCTAAAAGCGGCCTGTACAGTTATTTTCTTGATTTGCTTGTCTTGCTATTAGCTCATTCAAACATCGCACTCTTTTGAAAACTTAGGCATGAAATATCGCATAATCGGCTGCGGTAAATTGCAATTGAATGCTTTAATCGGTTGACCTCATGCGCCTCAACTAGCTCTCCTTAAACGGATTTTTGTATTAATTCATCGCCTTTAAACAACTTATGCCACTGCTCCAGCACTTCTCAGTCAGTTCAACGATTAGCACTGTCGATATCGACTGGCAGCACCACATGCAGATAATTCGACATCACCGCAAAGGCTGCAACATCGATAGCAAAAACGGCTTCAAGTTCAAACAGTAGTGACTCAACCCAACTACGGCGATGGTCATAATTTTTTCCAGAATAGGCATCATCGCCACATAAAAAAGCACGCCGCACAACGCGGCTATAGCAATGTCTTCAAGGCTTATCTGAATTCTGATAGGACGCGGCATATAAACCTCCTTGTTTAATGCTTATAGTCGGAGGTTAACTACCACGCCATTTAAGCTGGGTGTCTTGAAAACAGCTTCTTTGTAGGCAACCTGAAAGTGCATTATATTGTTGCTCTAAAATGGATGGCCAGATTTATTATTAGCCCTGCATATGTGATAAAACAGTTAAACCTTCGCTGGAAACAAATCTTAGAAATGGAGTATTGTCAGTGACAACGAGAACGGAATTACTCAATAAATTAAGCGCCTTATCGACCGCCGATCCAGAGCACTGTCCGGTAGTGACATTAAATGAGTACTTTTTAGAAAACGAAGATGAAGAGTCTATCGCACCCAATAATTGGGGTTATGGTCGACCATCCATCAAAGAAATCTATCGTTGCTTGAAAGAAATCGAACATAGGTCAGATGTGCAAGGTGTTTATGTTGGGATGCACGATGAATGGTCCGAAGCACTTGAGGATGATGAGCTATGGCCTGCAGCTGAGAACATTCATATTCTTACCTGTGCGCCTCTGGCGGAAGTGGAAGAATGGATTGAAGGAATCGCGGCAGATGGAATGGGGACAGGCTGGCCCTATGGCGAACATCAACTATCCCCTAAGCCGTATGCTGGCTATCATGTCTATACAGTATATTGGGATTAGTGGTTAGCTATCTCACTGTTTATGTGAATTTTATTGCATCAGATAACCCCAAAACATCGGTCTAGGCCGATGTTTTTATATCTAAGGATACCCAATCTCATTTTTGTAATATAAAACGTGCTCCCCCAGCCTTATTATATGAATTAGCTCGTGTTATTTAGACTCCCATTGTTAAATTTTAAAAATGGAGTGTTAGTACTCTTTTTAAATACTAACAAACAACACTAAAACTTCAGAAGTTCATCTTCCCCTGCGAAGTTGCTGAAGGGCGTTGAAGAAAATCGCGTGAGCGAGGCATGGATGCCGAGTTAGCTTTCGGATTCTTTATTTAATAGGGATGTACCACCGTAAGCGTTAGCTATTTTGAATAAGCACGAAGCCCTGCTTATAAATAAAGAGTTAATGCATGTAACTTCGCTAGGGTGAGTGCTGCGAAACAGCGGTACAAACGAGAACCAAGGATGACGAACTGGCAGTTAGACATGGACGTTGTTCGGCAAGGACTCTTGATTGAAAATCAAGGGGTGAAGCCCCCGACTTTGACTTTGCTTTAAAAGCTATCAAACCAAGTTTAGATAAACCTCCTTGTCGAAATCACGACAAATACCCTGCTTTGTGATCCTCACTGCAACCCAATTCGTAATGTCAGGCAATATCCCATCGCGAAATGCTTAACCGCGAAAGTCATTCAACGAGTCCTCTTAATGCAATTACAGCAATTCCATACAGTCAGGTTAATTTTAGGCGATCAACTCAATGCCCAGCATTCTTGGTTTAACCGTGTTGATGATCAAGTGCTGTATGTGATTGCAGAATTGCACCAAGAAAACACTTATGTAACCCACCATGTGCAAAAAATATGTGCCTTCTTTGCAGCAATGGCGCAATTTGCCCAAGAGCTGCGGGCGCAAGGGCATCAAGTGCTCTATTTGAATCTGGATGACACTCATGATGACACCCAAGGCTATAGCGATCTACCTGCGCTCATTCAACATAAAGTGACGCAGGTTGGCGCGATCAAGTTTGAATACCAAAGGCCTGATGAATACCGCTTACTCAAACAATTGAGCCAACTTAAGCTCAATACTGCCGTGGTGAACTGTGTCGATACAGAGCACTTTATCTTACCCTTTGACGAAATCGATGCACAGTTCCCCGTCGGCAAACACATTATGATGGAGCACTTTTATCGCCGCATGCGTAAGCGTTACAACATCTTGATGCATGACGGGAAACCACTCGGCGAGCAATGGAACTTTGATGTCAGCAACCGTCAGAAACTTAAAACTCAGGATATAAAAGTCTTGCCAGCGCCATTGATGTTTAGCCTCGATGTAACTGAAATTCTCGCTAGGCTTGAGCGTCACCAAATTCCGACCATGGGTCGCATGGATGCGCCATTGCTGTGGCCGATAAACCGTGCGCAAAGCCTCGAGCTATTAACGTATTTTTGTCAGGTTTGCCTGCCTTCCTTTGGCCGCTTTCAAGATGCCATGACAGCGCAACATCCCGCCAAGTGGAGCTTGTACCATAGTCGACTATCATTCAGCCTTAACAGTAAATTAATCAGCCCGTTAGAAGTCATCAATGCGGCCATCGACAGTTATCAAACGAATGCTGAGATTGATATCGCCCAAGTTGAAGGGTTTGTACGACAGATATTAGGTTGGCGAGAATACGTTCGCGGCATTTACTGGGCCAATATGCCGCAGTACGCCAGCACTAATGCGCTCGATGCCCATGGGACGCTGCCCGATTATTTTTGGCATGGCGACACCAAGATGAGCTGCATGCGACAAGCCTTATCCCAATCATTAGATTTTGCCTACGCCCATCATATTCAGCGCTTAATGGTGATCGGCAATTTCTGCTTATTAACCGAAATCGAGCCAAATCAAGTCGATGAGTGGTATTTAGGCGTGTATGTTGATGCCATCGAATGGGTTGAAATGCCCAATACCCGCGGCATGGCATTGTTTGCCGACGGCGGCATTGTCGGCACTAAACCCTACGCCGCCAGCGGCTCTTACATTAATAAAATGAGTGATTATTGCAGCGGGTGTCATTACAAGATAAAAGAGCGCAGCGGTGCACTTGCCTGTCCGTTCAATAGCTTTTATTGGCATTTTATGGAAAAACACCGCGCGCGATTGTCGCAAAATCCTAGGATCGGCATGCTATACCAGACTTGGGACAAAATGGACGAGTCCGTAAGAAGCGCCATATTAGCCACAGCGGAACACAACCTCGTTCATCTAAACCGTTTGTAGCGAAGTAATGCTAAGCGTAACTCATTGATATAGTAACTCATTGATATAAATAGCTTGATATAGATATTTGGATAGGGAGAGTTTGCTATGAAAGTACTTATCGTCGGCGGGAGTGGGGGTATTGGCAAAGCCATAGTTAAGCGAATTCAAGAAAGCTATCCCAACGCCACTGTGCACGCCACCTACAGGCATCATCTTCCCCAAGACAGGCAGGAGAAAATCCAATGGCATGCATTAGATGTGACCAATGAAGCTGAGATTAGACAGCTAAGTGAACAACTCACTGAATTAGATTGGATTATTAACTGTGTCGGCATCTTACACACCCAAGATAAAGGGCCAGAAAAAAGCCTACAGTCAATCGATATCGACTTTTTCCAGCACAATTTAACGCTCAATACCCTGCCCAGCATCATGTTGGCGAAGCACTTTGCTAAGGCATTAACACAAAGCCACTCGGCAAGATTTGCCGTGATATCGGCGAGAGTCGGCAGTATTACCGATAATAAATTAGGAGGCTGGTACAGCTATCGCGCCTCAAAAGCCGCGCTGAATATGTTTCTCAAAACACTGGCGATTGAATGGCAACGCACCATGAAACACGGCGTAGTGTTGTCTCTGCATCCGGGCACGACAGACACGCCATTATCTCAGCCATTTCAACAGAGTGTCCCCAAAGGCAAACTGTTTACACCTGAGTATGTCGCCAACTGCTTACTGCCCATCATTGCCAATGCTACACCCGCACAAACTGGGCGTTTTTTTGCCTACGATGGCACAGAGTTACCTTGGTGAAATAAGCTGAAGAGCAAGTCAAGCAGCGGCAACTCCGATGGAGTCTTTCTAAGTGAATAAATCAAAGCCGAGGGTTTCAACCCCTTGATAGGATGATGACCCCAACGCACAACCCATCCTTAACCAAGCCTTTTCAAGAACACTAAAAAAATAAACAATTGAAATAAATCATTAAATTACTTTAAAACACTCAAGTACATCACCCTTTCCGCTTGGCTAAATCGCTATTACCCAAAAGTCCTAATTCAGATTTAAAAGCATCTAAATGAACGTTGAAGATAGTTCCTTTGTACGATTGTTAACACCTTTACATTTAAATAACATCTAGGGTCGTGCGGTTATTCACGCTTTGCACAGAATAAAATTCTGAGAATTTCCGCCTGAGCAACAGCTCATTCTATTCGGCCATGGCAGAGGGATGCCGACGACCCTGTAGAAATCACAATAAAAAAACGCTCGCCCGAGCCAGTTAAGCTGTATGGCATTCCAACGTTATTTACAAAACGGAAAAAGGATTTCAAGCATGATGCTAAACAAAAAACTGTCGCTACTCTTCATTGCTGTGTCGGCCACTTTAGGCACATCCGCATTTGCTGCCGATGTTGTCGATGTCGGCACTCTTAGAAGCGCGTCGTCAAGCAATAACTTAGTGTCTCAGTTCAGCTTAGACGCAGGTAGCCAACTCAAAGTCGAGAAAAAACTCAACCTAGGTCAAGGCAAGCAAAAACAACGTTTACAACAATATTTCCATGGCGTACCAGTTTATGGTTTCTCTGTTGCGACGTCACAATCGAGCATGGGCTTTTACAGCGACATGTCTGGCCGCGTATTAAAAAATATTGAAAAGTCGGCTGATTTTGTCAAACCTACTTTAACGGCTAACAAAGCGTTAGATATTGCGATCCGTGGCAAGTCTGATAAAGCCGTTGCAGGCCTAAAAGCTGAAAACAAACAAGCAAAATTATGGCTTTACCTCGATGATGCCGCTAAAACTCGCCTCGTTTATGTGACCTCATTTGTAGTATATGGCGATGAGCCAAGCCGACCATTCACTATGGTTGACGCGCACTCAGGTGAAGTGATTAAGCGTTGGGAAGGGATTAACCATGCTGCAACGGGTACAGGTCCAGGCGGTAACATTAAGACAGGCCAATACGAATACGGTACTGATTTTTCTAGCTTAGACGTTGAAGTGAGCGGTGACACTTGCACCATGAACTCACCTAACGTGAAAACCGTTAACCTAAACGGTGCCACATCAGGCGCCACTGCCTTCTCTTATACTTGTCCGCGCAATACAGTCAAAGAGATCAACGGTGCTTACTCGCCATTAAACGATGCGCACTACTTCGGCAACGTGATCTACAAGATGTATAGCGAGTGGTACAACACTGCACCGTTAACCTTTCAGTTAACGATGCGAGTTCACTACAGCAACAACTACGAAAACGCTTTCTGGGACGGCAGTGCTATGACCTTCGGTGATGGCGCAACAACCTTCCACCCATTAGTGAGCTTAGATGTCTCGGCACACGAAGTGAGCCACGGTTTCACTGAACAAAACTCAGGGCTGGTTTACGCAGATCAATCTGGCGGCATGAACGAAGCCTTCTCAGATATGGCGGGTGAAGCCGCTGAATTTTACATGCACGGCACAAACGACTGGTTAGTCGGCGCCGATATCTTTAAAGGCAGCGGTGCACTGCGCTACATGGCAGATCCAACCTTAGACGGTATCTCAATCGGTCATATCGACGATTACTATGATGGCATCGACGTGCACCACAGTTCAGGTGTATTCAATAAAGCTTTCTACACTTTAGCTAACTTACCGGGTTGGGATACACGCAAAGCATTCCAAACATTTGTAGTCGCTAACCAATTATATTGGACGGCGGACAGCTTATTCTGGCAAGGCGCCTGTGGTGTTAAATCGGCCGCAACTGACTTAGGCTTAAGTGCTGACGATGTGGTTACTGCGTTTGCCGCTGTGGGTATCACACCTTGTGAAACCCCACCACCACCGCCACCACCAGAAGCCACTGAGCTCGCGAACGGTGTTGCTGTGACAGGTTTAGCGGGTGCGTCAGGTAGCAAAAAATACTACAAACTAGACGTCGCTAGCGGTGCAACTAACCTGAGCTTCAATATGTCAGGCGGCACAGGTGATGCGGACATGTATGTTAAATTTGGTCAAGCACCAACGTCTAGCAGCTATGACTGTCGTCCATACAAGTCAGGTAATGCCGAAAGCTGTGCTATTGATCCTGCTCAAACGGGAACTTATTGGGTGATGGTCAGCGGCTATAGCAGCTACACAGGTGTAAGCCTAGTGGGTGCTTATGACGGAGATGACACACCAAACCAAGCTCCAACTGCAGGCTTTACTGCAAGCTTTGCTAACGGCAACGGCAGCTTCACAAGCACCAGTACTGACAGCGATGGCGACCTGACATCATGGAACTGGGATTTTGGTGATGGTACAAATGCCGCAGGTGCGAGTGTCAATCATCAGTATGCCGAGTCAGGCAGCTACACAGTCACACTGACTGTAACTGACAACGATGGCGCAACAGCAAGCACTTCGGCAGAATTTGCGGTTGAAGTCCCTGAAGTCGCATTAGAAATGGCAGTAAAAAATGCGAACAAATCTCGTCGCGGTAGCATACGTGTTGCACTCGAATGGGATGGTCACAACGCTGATGAGTATACTATCTTCCGTAGCGGTGTTGCGGTGGGTACTTCAAGCAGCTCATCGTTTATTGACCGTTTCACCGACCTAGCTGGCGCAAGCTTCACCTATAAAGTGTGTGAAACTAACGGCCCTTGCTCAAACGAAGAAACCGTTAATTTTTAATCGCATAACCTAATCGTGCAATGGCGCTAGCGTAAAATCCTAGCGCTAATTCATCGATTCACTTCTCGTTTTCTTGTTAATGCCACTCAGCCCTTTTGAGTGGCATTTTTTATGGTCAAACGGCTCTGCCTCATTACCTAATCAGGTTTGCCTTAAGCTGTTGCCCCTTGCCCACACGTGGATGAATCGTTACTTCAAATGTCCACTTTCACCCACAGGTTTCTTCAGCAATTTACGTTGCAACGTCCGGCGATGCATTCCCAATTGGCGAGCCGTGGCGGACACATTGCCTTGGTTAGCATTGAGCACTTGCTGAATATGCTCCCACTCCAAACGCTTAGGATTAAGTGGCGAATCGTCGACTTCATCTTCTTGAAGAGTATGGGAATGCCCATCCATTTCCAGTGCGGCGAGCAAGGTTTGGGTATCCACAGGTTTAGCTAAATAATTATCGGCGCCGAGACGAATCGCTTCCACCGCAGTGGCGATACTGGCATAACCTGTGAGTAACACCATAGTCACCTTGGGCAGCAGATGACGCAGCGGCACAATTAACCCTAAGCCATTGGCTTCGGCAAGCTTCATATCTAAAAGAATATGGCTAGGACGAAACTCCCGCGCCACCAGCAGTGCATCACTGGCATCATGGGTTAATCGGCATTCAAAGCCATGGCGTGTTAATCGGCGGCCCAAAATACTCGCAAGGGAAAGGTCATCCTCAACAATCAACAAACGTTTCATGAATTTACCTCGTCACTAGCCTTAGTCTTGTGCGATACAGACGGCGCCAGCTCCCTTAAAATAGTGAAACGAATTTGTGCCACAGTGCCACCTTGGGGATGATTAGCCAAAATCAACTCTGCACCCAAACGCTCTAAACTGGCATGACTGAGTAGCAAAGCAACACCTAAACCCTTGGGACTTTCTATGAGTAAGGTGCCCAACTGTGGCAATAAATCGGGCGCGATACCAGTGCCATAATCGCGGATCTGCAAGTAGATCTGCTCTTCGTTTGGCGCTATATCTAAACTGATATCCACCTGCGGCGCACCTATGGTTTCGGCGCTAGCGCGGGCAGCATTTTCAATCAAGGCCATGATGGCTGGCGTTAAGCTCATATCAGTCAGAATACTTTGCTCTGCCAGTTGTTCTGGCATACAAGTGATCAACCAATTCAGTTCAGTTTGCGGCATAAACAGCAAGGTTTTTTGCTTTAAACTGTCCACCAACTCAATGATCTTTAGTGGGCGCTGGCGGCGATCGCGGATCGACTCCGTCGCTAATCTCAGCTCGGCAAGCGTATGTTCACAGCGACCTAACGCAGTTTCCATCTCGACAATCGTTATCGAGGTATCGCTCATGTCTTCTTTTACTTCATCGAGTAATAACCTCAGACTCGAGAGCGGCGTGGCCAGTTGATGTGCCATCTGCGCCGATACTGTACCTAGGGCTAAGAGCTGCTCCTGACGCAATTGCCCTTCGCGCATATAGGCTAACTGCGCATCTTGGCGGCGCATACGCTTAGTGATTAACGCCACGCTGGTTGTCATCACCAATGCTGAAATCACAAAGTTGAACCACATGCCTAAATAGTGGGAACTCATGTCCATACCGTGGTGCTGCATGGGGGATTCGGGCACAGTAAAGATCATCATGCTGTAGGCAAAGGTTGAAATTGCCGTCAGTGCCCAAGGCGCCCAGATTGGCAAAGTCACAGCCGCAAGTGCAATCGGCAACAGTAATAATGAGATAAACGCATTGGTCGCGCCGCCGGAAAAGTGCAACCAAGATATCCAAAATAATGTGTCTAAGCTGAGCGCAATAAAGAGGCCGCGCTCCTTAGCAAATAAGGGTTTACGTAGCGCCAATGTGAGCGAAAGGTATAACACCTCCAGCACTAACACATGCACTAACGGCTCCATTTGCAGGCTAAGACCAAAAGTATCGGCGGCAAACGTGGTTAAGCCTATTTGCAGCAGCAAACCTAAGGTTCGCAGTAATGCGACTTGGTCGGCAGCCTGTAGACTGGTCCCTAAGATCTTAGCCATGGCGATTCCTACAGAGTGAGTCCGAGCGTGGCAAGTGCACCACTCGATTGTGCTAATACTTGGCGCACGCCAGTGGCAAAATTGATTTCAGAACTAATCCCCAGCGCAGCTAAACGCGCACAGCTTAAGGTGCAATCCCTTGGCCGCTTGGCGTTATCTGTCGGCGTAGACTCAGGCGTTAAGTGCACTGTACTGAGTTGTAAAATCTCTCCTAAGGTCAACAACATCTGATACTTAGTCATAGTCTCGGCGGCGCTAAAATGATAAATCCCCTGCACTATTGGCGCTACAATATGTTGTGCAATCATCTTGTCTATGGCTTGGGCAATATCGGCGGTCGAGGTTGGACTGCGTATCGCCCAATGATCAACCCCCTGAACGCGACGCTCAATCAATTGGTTAACCAGCACTAGCACAGCAGATTCACTCAGCTTTTCTACTTGACCGTAAAGGATTGGCAAGCGTAGCACGGCAAAATCAGCGCTAGTGTCTAGCACTATCTCTTCGCCCTTTAGCTTAGATTCACCATAAAAATTAACCGGATGAGTGACTGCATCTTCAGCGTACTTAGGTTGAGTGCCATCGAACACATAGTCAGTGGAAATATAGATAAGCCAAGCGTTATTGGCCTTAGCTGCCATAGCTAAGGCTTGGCTCGCGGTTAAGTTAAGCGCCAATGCCGCCTGCGGATTTTGCTCGGAAACATCGGGGCGACGCTCGGCGGCGCAGTGCACTATCACTTGCGGTTGCTCGCGGGCGATAAATGCCTCGACATCTAAAGGGGCGGTAAGATCGAGTTTATGCACTCGTTCACTTGCGCGGCTAAAACCTGTGGCGATAACCTCATGTCCCGTTAATTCAAGCTGTTTTACAACTGCTCGGCCGAGTAGCCCAGTCGCGCCTGTTACCATAATCTTAGCCATATCGCCCCATTCAGTTTCAACGCATATTTATGGCTAACAATTCTAAAAGCTTTTCATATTCAACGCACTTGTTTACTCTTCTAAACCAAACTTACTTAGGGTTAACTCATGCAAGATTAACCCAAATACCCATAGGCAGAATTTGAGTACGACACTTCCTCTGATATTAGCTGGCCCCATGCTGCGCCACTGCGATGCCTCACACTTTACCCTGTGGTTTGTAAGTCGTGAGCCATTAACTGAACTTAAGCTGCGTCTTGGTGAGCAAGAGTACCTGTTGCAGGATGCCGATTTACACTATGTGCCACTCGGGCAACATGCCCATCAATATCTAATAATACTGTCGCGCCCAGAGTTGCTCGCGCCCAATATCGTCACACCTTACCAAGTGTCTGCCGCTCAGCATGGTGATATTTTTGCCACGATAAGCCAGCTAAACTACGGCGATGCGTCGACGCCAAGTGTACGTTTTACCCCTGAATTAACCCAAGTATTCCACGGTTCCTGCCGCAATCCGCATCACCACAGTGACGATGCACTGGTCGCCGCAGATACCCATTTAGCCAAGATAATCAACAGGGGTGCGGAGGATGATCGCCCTGCACTTATCATAATGAGTGGTGATCAGGTCTATATTGATGATGTTGCGGGACCTATGTTAAGCGCCATAGGGCAAGTCATCGATTTGCTTAGTCTTAAACATGAGCAATTTGAAGGCGCGAGCATCACCACTAGCGAAGACATTCATTATCAGCCCGCATATTTGTATCAACGGCATAAAAACCTGTTGCCTCATACCCAATATCCGGCCAAAACCGCGCTGTGGCGTTGGTATCGCAATCACCCCATTTTTACCTCCTCCATCGCCGTAAATCATTTGGTCAGCCTAAATGAAATCATCGCCCTGTATTTACTCACTTGGTCACCTGAGCTGTGGGAATTAGTGAATATCTCGAAGGATGTCGACGGCTTATCACCCGCCAATACCGCCCGCTGGCAAAATGAGTGGCAACACTTGCTCGGCTTTAAAGCTGGGCTGGGGCAAGTCAGGCGCTTTATGGCGCACATTCCCGTTTATATGATGTTTGATGACCACGACGTCACCGATGATTGGAACCTGACGGCTAAATGGGAACAAGCGGCCTACGAACACGCATTTTCGAAACGCATCATTGGTAATGCCTTAATCGGCTACACCTTATTCCAAGGACTTGGCAACGCGCCTGATAAATTTACCGCCGATATCCGCCCGCTGCTCGAGGCGTTTTTTGCGCGACAAGAAAGCGAAAGTCAGGATCTGCTCATCGACGAATTACTTAAATTTGAGCAGTGGCATTACACCTTAGAGTCCTCGCCCAAACTGGTCGTGCTCGACACGCGTACCCGCCGCTGGCGCAGTGAATCTAATCTCGCAAAACCTTCCGGCTTGATGGATTGGGAGGCGTTAATGGATTTGCAGCAAGAGTTACTCGGCCAGTCGAAGGTCATTATCGTCTCACCTGCGCCCATGTTTGGGGTCAAGTTGATTGAAGCTGTTCAGCGCACAGCCACTCTGATCGGCGGTTCCCTGTTAGTAGACGCCGAAAACTGGATGGCCCACCCGGGCGCCGCCAATGCACTGCTGAGTATTTTTATGCACCGTAAAACCCCAGAGGAGTTTGTGATCCTCTCCGGTGATGTACATTACTCCTTTAGTTACGACATCAGTATTCGTTTTAGACGCAGTAGCCCTAACATCTACCAAATCACCTGCAGCGGTATTAAAAATCACTTCCCTGAGAAGCTGTTACCGATTTTCGATAAACTCAATGGCTGGTTTTATGGCCACTTTTCACCACTTAACTTGCTGACAAAACGTAAACGTATGTTGCTGCGCGGCAGGCGACCAAATGGTGAGCCGAGTAAACGTCTAGTGAATAAAAGCGGAATAGGTATGTTGGAATTAGCTGATGATGGTGCACCAACAAAAATTGCGGTTTTACATGGCGATATGAGCGAAACCCTGTTCGAACCACCCAAACAGGAATAACAGATTAAACAGGTTTATTATGTTTAACCGTTTCAGGCTGAGTGGCACCAGAACCAGAATCCATCAAGGGCGTATTTTTGGATAGCGCCTCATCGGTTTTGTCAGGTTTTGGCTGAGCCTGATTGAAAATCAGTGCTTCTGGCTGCGACTTATTCGATGGTTTTTCATGCGCCATTTGATCCCAAATGATCTTAGGGCTTTGATCTCGCTCGGCATCGGCTTCTGCTGTCGATGCGCCTGACGAACTTGGTTTCTTCGGTTCAATCACCGCACTCGCCTTACGGATCTCGGCGGCAATATCATTCAGATAAGGCTGCTTAGTCCAGTCACCAAAATACATGGCCCCCACTAATACTGCAGCGCAAAGCAAGATAGAGAAGATCGCAGATTTGGTCATAATGGACTTCCTTTAAACAATCGTAATATGGCTCCCTATGGCAGAGACTCAGATACTGCAGATTGTATTCATACCATCACAGGGCCAAGCACACAATTGCACCCGATTATTTCCTTTAAACAGACTGGAAATAATGCTTTCCGCTGACTAAAACTCAAAACCTTGACATTGCATGTCGTGGTGCATCCCGCTCACTGGGTCAATAAAACGTAACCGCTGCGCCATCAACTTAAGAGGCGTCGCAAAGTTATCCGGCCCTTTAGGTAATAAGCTTGGATAAAATCTGTCGTTTAACAATGGCATACCTAAGCTTTGCATATGCACACGAAGTTGGTGAGTTTTACCGGTAATCGGGCTCAAATGAAATAAACCAAGATCGCCTTTTATCGCTACTAGGCTGATTTCGGAATGGGTATTCGCCTCGCCTTCCACGATTTTCATGGTAAAACTTGGGTCGCTCGGCTGCATGCGGTTTGTTACCGTCCAGTGCAGGGGCAAAGTTAAGCAGCCTTTTTGATGTTGTTCAATAATCTCAGATGTCAACTTGGCAATCGCTTGATAGTCTTTACGAATCGCATCGTCGATAAAGAGTTGATGATAGAGCGCGCGGGTTTCAGGCGCGACCGTCATCAGGATCACTCCAGCGGTTTCACGATCAAGCCTATGAGCGGGCGCAATAGTATCAATGCCAGTACGCAATCTTAGTCTATGCACTAAACATTCGTTCACATAGTTGCCGCTTGGGGTCACAGGTAAAAAGTGCGGCTTGTAGGCCAAAATAACGTTGTCATCTTGAAATAGGATCTGTTCTTCGAAGGGGATTTTCGCTTCAACCGGCACTTCACGGTAGTAATACACCCGTGCCGCAGGGCGATATTCAGTGTCCAAGGCGATCAAACTGCCATCCCGCCAATGCACTTTTCCATCGAGGATCCGCTGACGCCATACATCTTCACCTATACGGGCAAAATGTTGTGCGAGAAAGGCAAACACTGTGGGTTTATCTGTGACATTCACAGGAAGCACTATGTAAGAAGGTTGGGCGGCGCGGGCAGATGCAGTCATATCACAAAAAAAGCGGCTATAGAAAGCCGCTATTCTAGCCTTTTTGTGGTTTTTCAGTCCACATGGGACTTGATGAGTTGCAGCACAAAGTCCAAGGTTTTATGGCAATCTGGCTGATTCACTAACACTAATTTATCTTTATTATACATAGGCAAAACCTCGAGCCAGCGTTGGCTCACCCAAGCGGCGTCTTCCAAATGCACTTGAGAATAGAGCTCAAACAGATCGGGATTCACTTCATAAAATTGCTCTAATGCGGCGCTTATCAACTCAAATTCACCTTTAATCGGCTCTTCTTGCCAGTTACGGCAAGGTAGAGTACGCGCCATCCACAGCTTATCTTTGGCCTGCGCCGCCGAGAGGATGCTGACGCGTTGACGCCCTTCGAGCACTATGCTGAGTGAATCATCTTCTAGCTGATTAAAATCGATAATGTCACATTGGGTGGCTGTGGGATAACAGGGCGGACTACCACTGGGTCTAATGGTGGCAAAGGCGAGCACATACTTTCCCTTGAATACATCGGCCACCATGCGCAGATGACCGGGGTCAACCACGCGAACCTCCACCCGTCCCTGTGGCAGTAACAAGGCATCGCGCATGAGTAACGCCATTTCTCGTGTTTGCATAGCAACCTCCTGCCCCAAATAGAAGGAAACGAACTCAATGCATTCGTATTTCCTATTATTGTAGAGTGTAGCAGGTGAAAGAATTTCCTTCCTAAAGCCGCTGAGCGCACAAAGAAATTTGCGACCCCGCTATTTTGAATCAGGGCATTTCGACCACGTCATGTCAAACCCAGTTTTCGAGACCAAATCACTTCAACCTAGAAGTGCTCTAGCCGATCCAGCACATTTCCCCTCGCAACAACCGAGGCAAACTCCTCTGCAAGACGTTCACTCAAAGCCACAGACGTACGCCAATATTGCATCCGCTGCGCCGTGTCCAGTTGCTTAAAATCTTCACGGTCGGGGATTTTGCCAAAGGGCAATGAAGCGACAAATTCGGCCGATGGCGCCAACACTAGCGCATTGTGATAATTAGCGCGACCTTGGCGCCACTTCAAGGATTTATCGAACCATCCTGGGCTGATGGTCGGATAAAAATGCGGATACAACGTCAGCCCCTTAGCACGGGATAAAGGCAAATCAAAATGATAGTCGGTAATGCCGCCATCGTAATACTGCCCATCGGCAACGCCTTCAATTTGGGACACAGGGGCCAGCAACAAAGGAATCGACCCCGTTGCTAACATCACAGCATCGACATTAGCCTCGGTTAATTCGACCTGCTGACTGGGTAAATCGTTGAGTTGCAAAAAGGGAGATGCTGCAGCTTGTTGGCTAAAGACCACACGCTCAAAATGCCAACCTAAACTCCGACGGCTCACTAAGTTGGTCGCCGCCGTCATCGCCAGCCCCGCCGCAAGCGGAAGCTTTGCCGTTAAACGATTTAAATGTTTAGCTCGGCACACGACGAAATGACTGTGAATATGAGCGTTATTAACGATTTCCCTGCCACCGTTTGCCCCTAAAATGCCCTGCACTACGCCTTTAACTTGCGCACTGACTTCCTGCGGTGTCGGCATATTGTCGTAACGCTGACCAATATAAAAATCCTCTAAGCGGCCATAGGCTATGAGGGGATCTTGCTGCGCCAAACACGCTAAACGCCAAGCCCCAGAGGAAGCGCCTAATGTATATAAAGGCGTTTGCCTGTCTTTGAAAAATTCAGCAAACAAATACTTATCTAGCCCTGCGATACCAAGCCACTTAGGTCCACCAGAGGCGGCAAGCAACTGGGTAAAATGCTCAGTTTTAAGGCCTTGTTCTACCAAGGTGTTAAATGCAGTTGGTCCTGCAAGAAATCGTAACGCTGACAATTCTATGTACCTTAAAACCAATGCCATTAGAGCAAAATAAAATAGTAAACCACGAAGGTATACGTCAATAAACAATTCATATCATCGAGTTAACTCAGTCGTATTGTGCATGCGGCAACTTGTCTTGTGCCGTATGAAGCCTCAAAAGCACGCAGACCGATAGTGAGGTTTTCATCAATATATTCAACTGCATTTTAAATATTATTTAGAACACTAGGCTCTGAGTTAGCATATTTACGTCTTAATGTAACAATTGTTACAGTGATAACCTTCTCGGCATCAGATTGTTATTTTATATTTAATCTGCACACCTAAGTTCGAGTATTGGGTCACAAACATCATTGAGAGGTTTTTATGCGTCTAGCCGTTATCGCATTGGCAGTGTCATCCACACTGGTTATTCCAGCAATCCAAGCCGAAGAGCAACAAACCGGCTTCGAAAAAATCGAGATCATAGGCTCACGCATAGCACTACGCACGGCAACTGACAGTGTTGCCCCGGTCGATATCATCACAGCCGAACAACTCGAATCAACAGGTATGACGGAAACCGCGAAAGCGCTGCAATTTGCGGCGCCAAGCTATAGCTTTCCATTCTCCTCGGTGACTGACGGTTCAGATGCGGTGCGCCCCGCGAGCTTACGCGGCCTGTCGCCAGACCACACCTTAGTACTCGTAAATGGCAAGCGTCGCCATGGTTCTGCTCTAGTACATTTAAGCGGCACTATGGGAAAAGGCTCCTCTAACGTCGATTTAAATGCGATTCCAATGACAGCGATAAAACGCATTGAAATTCTCCGAGATGGAGCCTCGGCACAATACGGTTCAGATGCGATTGCTGGCGTGATTAACGTGGTACTCAAGGACAGCGATCAAGGGGGAAGCGTCTCGGCGCAAGCCGGACAAACCTACCAAGGTGACGGTGAGCAATGGCGTGTAGGCGTTAACCATGGGATCAGTTTAAGCAATGATGGCTTTGTGAATCTCGCCCTCGAAGCGCATCACAAAGACAGCACAAACCGCGCAGGGTTAGATCCACGGCAGCAATACCCTAAGTTAGCAGATGGCTCAGCAGATCCGCGCGAAGCGACATTTAACCGTAAGAGCCACCACGTTGGTGATGCCGAATATGATAATGTCGGTTTGTTTATCAATGCGGCTCAGCCTATATCTACCGACGGAAAACTATATGCCTTTGGTGGTATTAGCCAACGTGAAACTAAATCGGGTGCTTTTTACCGTTTAGCTCTCGATGCCCGTAACTTACCCGAAGTGTATCCCGACGGTTTTTTACCACAAATTAACCCCAAAATTATCGATTCGTCTCTTACCCTAGGCTATGAATTCAACCTGAGTGACTGGGATATTGATGCCTCAGTGGGATATGGCAAGAATTCATTTAACTATAATATCGTCAATACTTTAAATGCTTCCTTAGGCCCTGAAACTCCTACCGAGTTCGACGCAGGAACGTTATCGACCCGTGAAGCCAATATCAATTTAGATATTTCCCGTTATTTTGCCTTTATAAACGATTCTGAAATTCTGTTTGCGACCGGTGTTTCATGGCGCCAAAACGGCTATGAAATTGAAGCCGGAGAAGAAGATTCGTATATCAATGGTGGCTATAATGGCAAAGCGGCGGGTAGCCAAGGTTTCACCGGTTTTACCCCTGAGTCTGAGGTTGATGAAACGCGCGATAACACAGGCATTTATGCCGAACTTGAAAACCAATTAACCAACGAGTTTTACTGGGCGGCAGCGCTACGCTACGAAAACTACTCTGACTTTGGCGGCAACACGAGCTGGAAACTCGCGGGTCGTTACGATTTTACCGACAACTTAGCCCTGCGTGGCACGATCAATACAGGCTTTAGAGCGCCGAGCGTACAACAGCTGTACTTCAGCAATATCTCGACGTTATTTAATCCCGATCCAGTGACGGGGCAACTGGTTCCTATAGAATCAGGTACTTTCAACACCTTATCTCCAGTAACAAAGGCACTTGGGATTAACGAGCTAGAACCTGAAATATCTCAATCATTTAGTCTCGGTCTTGTTTATACCAATAACGCTGGTCTAGCGGTAACGCTCGACACTTACCAAATAGAGATTGATGACCGCATCATTTTATCTGGCGCTCTAAGACCCGCTGATAGCCCCGCGGTTGCGACCGCACTAGCAGGTACCAATGCTGATTCAGCACGCTTCTTCGTCAATGCCGTCGATAGCCGAACTCGCGGGATCGATCTTGTTGTTAGCCAAGACTTTGATATTGGCACTTGGGGCGATTTACAGGCGAATTTAGCCTATGCCTATAATAAAACCGAGATCCAAGACATCAATCTGCCGTCTATTTTAGGCGGATTAGAAAAGAAACTCTTTGATGGTATAGAAAGAACCCGCATGACGTCTGCTACGCCGCATAACACGGGCAGTATTGGGCTAACCCATGAACTCGGGGATTTTAAAACCAATATCCGCTTAAACTACTTTGGTGACTATAGTGAAGGTTATTCAACGGGCGATGTGAACTATAGCGATCAGTGGGTGATGGATCTGTCGGTAAGATACGCCGCCACTGATGCGCTAAGCTTTACCGCTGGGGTGCAAAACTTGTTTGATGTGTATCCAGAAAAACGACCAGATAACAATAACTTCAATGGTATCTTCGTATACCCATTAACCAATACCCCCTTTGGCTTTAATGGTGGCTACTACTTCTTAGAAGCCAAATACACTTACTAAACTCGTTTTAGCTAAGTTTAATAATACTTGATGTAGAAACAGGTCATTCAATGGCCTGTTTTTTATGCCGACATGTTTAGACCTGCTTCCAATCGACAAAGCTTATGTCCTAACTGTGGTGATCGGATTATAATCTTTACCATTCGCCCATTTCACTTCCACCATGTCGAGTAGCCGATGATCGTCGATACCTTAAAAAACCGCCATATTTATCAATCCTTAAGCCCTCGGCTTGCGACTGCATTAGAACATCTAGCGACGACCGACTTTAGTCAGCTACCAGTAGGCAATTATCCCCTCGATGGCGACAATATTTTTGTGATAGTGAATGACTATCAAACCAAGCATAAGTCAACAGAACCCTTTGAAGTTCATCAAAAATATATCGATGTGCAATATGTTTTCAGCGGTGAAGAAGAGTTTGGTTACTTGCCACTAGCGGAGCAAACACCCTCGAAACCCTATTTTGAAAAACACGATTACGCCGAGTTTGATTACGAGGCAAACCAAGCCAATGCCTCTTATATCAAACTCAAAGCAGGCATGTTTGCGTTATTTTTCCCCGGTGACATGCATATGCCCGGCACAGGCGATATAGCCACGGCGGTGCGTAAAGTCGTGATAAAAGTGAAGATCTAAACCTTAAGCCATCTTTGCCGAACCTGAGCGTTCTATTTTTAGAGAAATAGCAACTGAAGAGCGCAGTGATATGCGCTTTGGCTATTTCCGATTAAAGCCAAATATTGCTAAAATTGTCACAAATTTAAAGGAGAGTCCCTGAAATGCCCATTTACGTTGTCGGTCACAAGATCCCCGATTCAGATTCAATCTGCGGTGCTATCGCATTAGCCTATTTAAAAAACCAAATCGGTGAAGAAGCCATTGCCGCACGTTTAGGTGAATTGTCACCAGAAACCGCTTTTATTTTGGAACGTTTCGGCTTCGAAGCTCCAGAATACAAAACCAGCTACGCTGGTGAGCAAGTGTATATCGTTGACCATTCAGAACTGACTCAAGCACCGGATGATATCGCCCAAGCGACTATCGTCGGGATTGTCGATCACCACAAACTTGGCGATCTGACCACAGATACCCCGTTAGAATGCTGGATCCGCCCAGTGGGTTGCAGCAACACAGTGATCAAGATGATGTTCGACTTTTACCAAGTCGCTATCCCTAAAAATATCGCTGGCATCATGATGTGCGCCATTCTGAGCGATACCGTGATTTTCAAATCACCGACTTGCACCACTGCAGACATTCGCTGCGTTGAAGCATTAGCTGAGATCGCCGGCGTTGAAGATTTCAAAGAACTGGGCATGGAAATGTTCAAAGTGAAATCCGCCGTACAAGGCACACCAGCACGCGACTTAGTAATGCGTGACTTTAAAGACTTCAACATGAACGGTAACTTGGTCGGTATCGGCCAGTTAGAAGTGATCGACCTGTCAGTATTTGACGATATCAAGGCCGAGCTAGAAGCCGATATCAAAGCACTGAAAGTGGAAGGTAACCGCCACAGCGTTTTATTGCTGCTGACTGACATCATGAAAGAAGGTTCAGAGTTGTTGATTGTGTCTGACGATGCGGAGCTGACCCAACGTGCCTACGGTAAAGATACCGTCGATGGCAAAGTCTGGTTAGACGGCGTATTAAGCCGTAAGAAACAAGTAGTACCACAGCTACAAGCAGCATTCGCCTAGTCGCTTTATCGTCGCGACTGTAGTACAGGTATTAAGGCCGAACTGAGTTCGGCCTTTTTTATATTTCAGGTAAAAACTGCCCCCCTGCGTAACGCCTATTCACCGCCACTAACTAAAACTGGCATGAAACTTTGCTCATAAATCTATCCAGCCAGAGAAGTTGGCGAGTATGATGGGCCAATCGTCACACTGATTTGATCACTTTCATCTATGCCAGAAGCGCTACAACATATCATCACCGAACTCACGCCTTGGCTGCAGCAATATGGTTATGTTCTGCTATTTGTCGCGATTGCTGTCGAGGGTTTTGGCATTCCGGCGCCAGGACAATCCTTATTAATTGTCGCCAGTTTATTAGCCGCTACAGGGCAAATGTCACTGTCATTAGTATTAATCGTCGCAGTTTGCGCTGCACTCTGCGGTAACAGCTTGGGATATTTTATCGGTTGGCGCTTTGGTGATGTGTTGCTTAAGAAGGGTTGGATAAAACCGCAATTGGAAAACAAAATCCATGGCGTTATTGGCCAATATGGCATTGCCGCTTTAGTGCTGAGTCGTTTTGTTGAGGGATTAAAACAATTTATGTTTATCGGCTGCGGTCTCGCTAAAATGCCACTAAAACAATTTGTGATTGGCAATGCTCTCGCCACCAGCATTTGGGTGGCACTCTTTGGATTAGGCCCAGTGTTAATCCGCGATGAAATCGCTCCCATGCTGGCGTTTTACCACCAGCATAAGTACCCCACATGGGCCATGGTCAGCCTAATACTCGCCGCACTAATCACTTTTACTTGGCGCAGGTGGCAAACCAAAAATCCGTAGTAACAGCTTTAGAGTCTATTCTTCCGATTCCTTTTGGATTATCTCTATCACCTTATGAGCCTTAACAAAATGGTCTAAGCGATGAGTTTGAATCCACCAAGTCGCCGCTTCCATAAGCAACTCTGGATCATCATTTTTGTTCGCAAAGAAAGCGTAAAATGAGAGGCCGACATTATCACCTTGAGTCTCAATTTTTTTATGACAAACAGTGATGATTTTTGCTCTTAACTCAGCTCTCATATTGACTCATAAAGTTTATTCACCAGCTTATTATCTATTTTCAATGAGATACAACACTAGATGTATCGCCTATCACTTACTCCGTACAGCTACAGATCACTTTATGCCTTCAGTCTCAACCTTAGGCTGAGGCTCTGCGCCGTCGTTTGGCTTAGCCTCAGGCTTTGATTCCGGCGCTTTAATTGGCGCGGGTGGCGCCTCAGTCGCAGCAGGCTTATCTTGTTCCTGTGATACGTTTGGCTCCTGCAATGGTGCATTAACCTTAGGTGTAGGTGAGCTTTGCTCTTCAGGTAAAGGCTCGACAATAATCACTGGCTCTTGTGGCACAGGCGTTTCACCTTCGGTAGATGTTGCAGCTTCTGACTCTGGCGCTAAGGTGCCGAGATCTTGGTTCGCTGGGCTTTCCACCGCATGTTTAGGTAATTGATTTCGATATAAATCAATCATACGCATCACCTCAGACAAGGCTTTACCATGCTCTGGAGTGAGAATGCCATTGTGCCCAGAGACGATTTCGTCAGACACGGCCAGTACCCATACGGCTTGCATATTGGCATCGGGGCAGGTTTGCACGGTACGACGAGCCTGCAGGCGAGCACGAATTTTCCAGCCCGATTGAGGCAGCGTCATCATACAGCCAGGGATTTGATCGTGCGCCATCAAGGCCGAAGGCATCTTCATTGGCGTGGTGCAATTGCCACCAGAGCATTTGTCAATATCGTGAGTAATAGCCCAAGAGTTCCCGACAGCGCGCTCGCCGTCCTTGATGTAATTGAAGGCTTCTTTTACTGCAAAATCCCCCTTCGATTGCAACACCACCATACTCGGTTTTTGTCTATCTAAGCTCACCAACGTATCTAATGGCTGATACTCTTTAGCAGGTACGGCGGGATTTAACAGTAAGAATAAATTAGGATTATCCTGCTGATTATCAATGGCGGCTTTGATGCGATCTTTACTCGCATGCAAAACAACAGCACCGCCAAGACTATGGCCAATCACAGTGTAACGCAGCAGTTTATGCTGTGTTACTAAGCTATCAAGCTTATCCAGCAGCTGTGATAGACCTAACTGCCCGATACGTTTAGCAACCCGTTTACGCTGTAAAATAGTAGGAAAATCTAAGGGTTCTATCCAACTTTTTGCATCATCTGAGCCATCGATCCAAAAAGGATCGTATTTATCGCCCCGCCAGCCAATATACAAACCCAACAAGTTGCGCTGGGTATCGGACGCGGCCATTTGCTGATAAAACTGCTCAAAGGCAATAAAGTTTTCATCCTTAGGCTCAGCGCTATGATGCCAGCCATGGACAAAAATCAATAATTCAGGGATCTGTGCAGGCTCTGGGTGTAAAATTCGCGTCTCTAAACCTTGCCATTGCCTTTCGTCGTGGGGCTGACCTTTATCATTAAACTCAATCACATGAAAATTTTGCTTAGCGATATCAGGGCCGGGTATGTGGTAAGCCTGATCTGGAATAAAAGGAAGTAAGACACAAAGTAATAACAACATTAAAAACAGTAACTTGTACTGAGTAAACTTTTTCAGGCTCATTTATAACAACATAACTAACGGCCAGGCTAGGCCAAAATAGACGTGCTGAAAGGGACTAACAGCAAAATTGACGAAATTATACGCTAACGCCATTAAGCCAGCTAGTGCCTAAGTTGCTTTTCATCTAAACAGCAACGCTGTTTAACGCCAAGTATCGGGAAGCGTGACTTGGCTCCATAACTCTTGGCACAGCGGCTGACTATTGTGCCAGTCGCCGCCGTTAATCCATTTAACCAGCGTATCCCCCACCTTTGGATATGCAATTGGATTAGGTGATGCCGTTTTAAGCCAGCGCTTAACTATGTTCACATCGAGACTCATCATACTATCTGCAGCCGCTAAAAGTTGTAACGCCGCCACATTCGATAACTGCTCAAACTGGCCAATCAGTGGTTTGACTAAGAGTTTTTTACCTAAGGTTAATGCTTCGCTGGCAAGCTCAAAGCCCGCATTGCCTATCACACCACCGCAGCTGGCAAGATGTTGCTTAAACCCCTCACGATTAAAACCGTGCCATTTAATGTGCTCAGCAACTTGGCCTTTAGGTTGTTGGCTGTGATATACCAAAAACTGATAATCACTAAAATGAGACAGAAAATGAGCAATCATATCCGCATCTTCAAAAGGCAAATAAACTAAAATCTGATGCGTGTGTTCGAATGGGCTGGCATCCACTTCGACAAAAGGCGGCAAAATAGGGAAGCCAAAATGATGCCAATGACACCCCAGCGCCACATCCACTGGTGCAAAATAATTGAGCAGCATCTCATTAAACCAAGTGCTACCGAGTTTTGGCACCGGATGAGTTAACGCCGCCTGATGGCTAATCCCAATGGATGGCACGCCTTGGCGCCGCGCAGCCCAAGCCGACACAGGTTCAAAGTCGTTGAGTACTAAATCATAGCAACTGAGATCTAAGGCTTTAATATCTTTAAATAACGACAAGGACAAATTTTGTCGGACAGTTTGTGGCACATTCACGCGCCCGGAGTGCGTCGCAAACGTCATTCCCGCTTGAACGCGATAATCACCAAAGCACTCCATATCGAAAAACTGATCAGGCTTGCGTCCCGAAAATAGAAAGTCCACTTCAATATCTTGTTTCATCAATGCTTTAGCCATGACGCGTGCACGACTTAAGTGGCCATTCCCTGTGCCTTGAACTCCGTAGAGTATTCGCATTACGTATCCTTAAACTGATGAGTGAAGGAGAATTCCCACTAATGAAATGATTAACAGGCGCATATTTGAATTAAATCACTGGATGAACCAGCAATACCGACCCAATCCCCAATGAGGCTCCCGCCAGAATATCTAAGGGATAATGCACGCCAAGTGCAATACGTGAGCCCCCTATGCTAAAAGCCCATAAATACGCCACAGGAGCCGCAGCTGGATAGATTTGCGCCACGCTCGTTGCCATCACAAAGGCCGCAGCTGTATGACCAGACGGTAAGCTGAAGCGATCCGATGGTTCAAAACCACTCTCAAATCCCACTAATGCATGGCATGGCCGTGTGCGACGAATACTATTTTTCAATAATAAATACAGAGGTAACTCAACCAAAAAACTCGCTAACATCAAATTAAATAGAGCCTGTCCTTGAGCGTGCGTCAGCATCAAACCCACGGACAAATATAAATACACATGCCCATCGCCACTCGCTGATACCCGCTTTGCATGGGCATATAAACCATGGTGCTGGGTGAAGCTCACGATATGGCAAAACATTCGCTTATCTAAGTCTGCAACGTAACTCAACATAAAACAGGCTCCTTGCTGGCATACCAGCGAGTTTTACTGCGATGTTAATCTGTGCATTCTCTCGACGACGCTTAGAGTGCTTAGTCTGCAACCAACCGACTCACCAAAGCTCTATTCACGATTGAATTCGTTATTGACTGCTCACGACTAATTTACTGTTTGCTAATAGTTAAACCTAAATCACATTAGCTAAAGCACTATTAGATAGCTTGAGACTAAGAAAGACCTGTGACG
Organism: Shewanella sp. NKUCC06_TVS; assembly: GCF_019345515.1. Lineage (NCBI taxonomy): Bacteria > Pseudomonadati > Pseudomonadota > Gammaproteobacteria > Alteromonadales > Shewanellaceae > Shewanella > Shewanella sp. NKUCC06_TVS. The sequence continues at coordinate 327,656 of NZ_JAHKQX010000004.1, forward strand.
GCTAAGTGACATCTGCTCGAAGGTTTTATGACAAGAAGCATGGCTGAGGTTTTGATCTAGAAGGATTCTAGGGACGTTATGCTGGGGCTAAGGGATTTATTTAGGAATAGCGATAGGACTGAGACAGGATATTGTGTTGCTCTAAACGTTAATCTCAAGAGCAACACAATCCAATAAAACTTAGGCTGCGGCGGGAGTATTTGCCTTAGCACGGTAAATTTTTGTCAAATGGTAAATATTAATACAAGCAACAAACGCATTCATGCCGGCCACAGGCCAAGCAGAAATAAACACCCCATAAACCACAAACAGAGTGCATCCTACAAAATTCAACCATCGCAACCAAATGATATTCTTCATCATTAGAGAGATCGCCACCATTATAGAGGCAAAATAACCAATAATTTCAATCGTATTTACAGCTTCCATAGGCACCTCTCGAAGGCCCTCTACCGTCCATAAGCGTAACGGGGGGTCCATGCCCCTAAAGCAAATTAAGTTAAGTAAGTTAATTTAAACTTGAGATATAATACCAAAGTGCGCAACAGAGTTGTAATAAAAAACCGTTATTTAATGACCAATATCAAGTTTTACCGAATAAATTCTATAGTGTGACGAAAATTTACTACAGATGTGTTAACAGCCAAGTGGCAACAATACCGTGATTGATAACACTTTTCTTTTCAATAATCCCTTTTATACTGGCGTAAACTCGCTAAACTGTACGCAACGCGGATCAATAGGAGTGTAAATATGGAATACAACACCTCAGAACTATGTGACATGTACTTAGATGTCGTAGATGTAGTCGAGCCCATGTTCAGTAACTACGGTGGTTGTAGCTCTTTTGGCGGTTCTATTAGCACCATCAAGTGCTTTGAAGACAACGGCCTAATTACCGAAGTCCTACAAGAGGATGGCCAAGGTAAAGTCTTACTCATTGATGGCGGTGGCTCATTACGCCGTGCGCTGATCGATGGTGCTATCGCTGAACTTGCGGTCAGCAACAACTGGGAAGGCATTATCGTTTACGGTTCTGTACGCGATGTGGATGCATTGGAAGAGTTAGACATTGGTATTCAAGCCCTTGCCTCTATTCCAGTGGGTGCTGATGGCAATTCAGTGGGCGAAGTGGAAATTCCAGTCAATTTTGGCGGTGTGACTTTCTTACCCGGTGATCACATTTATGCTGATAACACAGGTGTAATTTTATCACCTGAACCACTCGACATTGAGTAATCTCACTGTTCACTCAAGAAAGCCAGCTAAGCTGGCTTTTTTATTCACTATTTTCAGCGTTTCCCCATTGAATCCTCGCCCTACTCTGGCCACAATAGCTCGACTCTGGCCGAATAAGAATATCAATCTATGCCTGAATTTATTCCTTTTACCCATACCGATATCGCCTCACTCGTCAGCCCAAGAACTGGCGAAACTAAGCTAGGCCAATGCGTCCATCTGGCCAATCACGAACACACGTTAGAGACCATACTCGCGACTGCAAAAGCCCACGGGGCAAGCTTTGCCATTATCGGCGTTGGTGAAGATATAGGCCCACGTGCCAATTTAGGCCGCGGCGGTGCAACCGATGCGTTCACAACCAGTATGCGCCAATGGCTCAATTTACAATCGAATCGTTTTCTTTCTGGCGCCGAATGCCTAGTGTTAGGCCAAGTGAACACCGCCGATCTGCAGCAACAAACTACGAGCAATACAACAGCTAACAGTGACGTCACCTTAGATGAATTACGTGATGCGGTGGAGCAACTCGATGAGCGCGTGATCCGCATCGTCAGTGCGATTTTAAAAGCGGGTTTAGAACCCATACTCATAGGCGGCGGCCACAACAATGCCTATGGTTTGTTGATGGCAACCTACGGCCACTACCAACGCCAAGTCGCCGCGGTGAATCTTGACCCTCATTCGGATTTTCGTCTGCTCGAAGGTCGTCACAGCGGCAATGGCTTTAGTTACGCAGCCGATCGCGGCGCCTTAGGTTGCTACCATGTACTGGGTTTACACGAGTTAAAAAACAGCGAAGCAAACCTAAGCCAACTCAGCGAATTTGGGGGAACTTGGCATAGCTTGCAACAAATTTGGATTCGCCGTGAAATCAGCCTTAGCCAAGCTTTACTTGAAATCGCCGCCAAACTAAATGACACAGGTTTACCCGTAGGATTAGAACTTGACGTAGATGCTATCGCTAAAATGCCCAGTAGCGCTTCAACCGCTGCAGGTGTGCCATTGCTCGATGCGGCGCATTATGTCAGTTATATCGCTCGCCACTGCCCATGTGCTTATTTGCATTTAGCCGAGGCTGCACCAAGTTGCCACGAAGCTGGGATTGAAGCCGGTTTTAGGGATGTTGGCCAAAGCCTAAGCGAGCTTATCTACGCTTATGTGCAGGCTCGCATGCAATTTTTGGCACAATGAATATCACCAGTTGCACCCAACTGGGCGCTAAGCTATTCACCAAATCCTGATATTGTGGTCTAATGCCAGTCCATTTTACGTGGTCGCTAAGCACTTAATCCTACGACTGTTCAGGAGTGCCTCAAGCTAAGGCATTGCAGTTAGTTTACTAGCTCGATCACAGAGTGATAGATCAAAGATTCAGCAAATGCAGGCGATGGCTTACACTCGCAACTAATACATTGCAAAACAATAGGAACACATTGATGTCTGAGGGCGAATCTAAAAGTACCCACTTTGGTTACAAAACCGTAGAGGCCGATAAAAAGGCTGAACTCGTTGCCGGCGTGTTTCATTCTGTTGCCGCTAAGTACGACATAATGAACGATGTGATGTCCTTCGGCATTCACCGATTTTGGAAACGTTACACCATTGAAGTCTCTGGCGCCCGCCCTGGCATGAAAGTGCTCGATTTGGCCGGCGGCACAGGCGACTTAACTGCAAAATTCTCTCACTTAGTGGGCGATAAAGGTGAAGTGGTTTTAGCGGACATTAACGATTCCATGTTAAAAGTCGGGCGCACTAAGTTGCGCGACAAGGGCATAGTCAACAATGTCAGTTATGTGCAAGCCAACGCCGAAGCACTGCCGTTTCCCGATAACCACTTCGACATCATTACCATCGCCTTTGGTCTGCGTAACGTGACCGATAAAGATGCGGCGCTGCGTTCAATGAATCGCGTGCTTAAGCCTGGTGGCAAGTTATTAGTGCTAGAGTTCTCTAAGCCTCAGCATGAAATTATGCGTAAAGTGTATGATTTATATAGCTTCAAAGTCTTACCTAAGATGGGCGAGCTCATCACTAAAGATGCCGACAGCTACGAGTATCTGGCTGAATCGATCCGCATGCACCCAGATCAAGACACATTAAAACAAATGATGGTTGATGCAGGCTTTGAACAAGTCGACTACACCAACATGACCGACGGCATTGTCGCATTGCACCGTGGTTATAAATTCTAATGATGCCGCAAGAAGTTGTGCTGCTTGCCTGCGCCGCAATTGAAACGGGTCTGAAAAAACTTCAGGCCCAAGCGGGCGACGATTATTCGCGCCAGCGCCAGCGCCAGTTGCATGGCAAAGTGTTTCGTATCCAATTATCGCAGCTCAGCTGGCCATTCTATTTAGTGTTTGCCAAAGAGATCCAAGTACTGAGCCGCTATGAAGGCGATGTTGATGTCAGTCTACATGCCGATGCGACGACGCTTTACCGCGTGTCCGAAGGCGCCAACCTAACTGAACTAATCAAGCAAGATAAACTCAAGCTTGAGGGCGATCTCAATTTATTACAAAGCTTTAGCCAATATCTACGCGGTATCGAGTTTGACTTTGCCGAGCCAGTTTCCCGTTATTTAGGTGATGGTCCCACTCACAAACTCATCTGTTCTAGCCATCTGGCAAAAGACTTTGCACTCGAAGTGTTGCGTAAAACCCGCTCCCACTTAGGGCAACTCGCAGTTGAAGAGTATCGCCTCGCACCGCACCCAATTGAGTTAATGCACTTTCGCGATCAAATGGATGATTTAGTTGCCGATACTCGCGCGATTGAACAACGGATTGCCCAATTAAGAGACCAAATTAAGCCATGACCTTTGCCAGTATCCGCCGCGGTTACCACGTCATCAAGACCTTACTTCAGTACGGGTTAGATGACGTATTGCCGCCAAAGATGACACCTTGGTACTTCAAGCTCGCCCGTAACAGCCTATTCTGGATCCGCAATAAGCATAAAAATAAGCCCGGTGGCGAACGCTTAAAACTGGCGATGCAGGAACTCGGCCCCGTTTATATCAAGCTTGGGCAAATGCTCTCAACCCGCCGCGATTTACTCAGCGATGAATGGGCCAGTGAATTGGCCATGCTACAGGACAAGGTGCCGCCCTTTGATGGTGCACTTGCCCGCCAAGCGATTGAAGCTGAGCTAAAAGCGCCGATTGAATCGCTATTCGATGACTTTAATGAAACGCCACTGGCCTCAGCCTCTATTTCTCAGGTGCATACCGCGACCCTCAAATCTAACGGCAAAGACGTCGTACTTAAGGTGCTACGCCCGAATGTAGAAGCCAAGATTCAAGCCGATCTGCAGTTGATGTCGCAAACGGCCAAACTGATTGAATACCTCCTCGGTGAAGGTAACCGCTTGCGCCCTGCTGAAGTGATCGAAGATTACCGCGTGACCATTTTAGGCGAGTTAAACCTTAAGCTCGAAGCCTTAAACGCAGTCAAGCTACGCAACAACTTCCTCAACTCAGATGCGCTCTATGTGCCTTATGTGTATGAAGAGTTTTGCTATCCACGCCTGATGGTGATGGAACGTATTTACGGTATTTCTGTCTCGGATATTACCGCCCTTAAAGCGCAAGGTACCAACTTTAAGTTATTGGCCGAGCGGGGTGTTGAACTATTTTTTACCCAAGTATTCCGCGATAACTTTTTCCACGCCGACATGCATCCGGGCAATATCTTTATTTCCCGCGATCATCCTGAGAACCCATACTACATTGGGCTCGACTGCGGCATCATGGGCACACTCAGCGAAGTCGATAAGCGCTATCTCGCCGAAAATTTCCTCGCCTTCTTTAATCGCGATTATCACAGAATTGCCCAGCTCTATATTGAGTCTGGCTGGGTATCGGAAAAAACCGATCTACAAGCTTTCGAACAGGCCATCAAAGTGGTGTGTGAACCTATGTTCAACAAGCCGCTCGACGAAATTTCCTTTGGTCATGTGTTACTGGAATTATTCCGCACTGCGCGCCACTTCGATATCGTGGTGCAACCGCAATTGGTATTGTTGGAAAAAACCTTACTCTACATCGAAGGCTTAGGCCGTCAGCTGTATCCGCAGTTGGATTTATGGCAAACCGCCAAACCCTTTTTAGAGCAGTGGATGGCCGACCAAGTCGGTCCTAAAGCTATGTTTAAAAAGGTATCCACAAAACTGCCATATTGGGCTGATAAACTACCTGAATTCCCTGAACTAATTTACGATAATCTTAAGTTAGGCAGGAAATTGCTGAGTTCTCAGCAACAAATGCTAGATAAGTATTTGAAATACCAGCAGCAGGCACACAAGAGTAACTACTTGCTTATCACTTCTGCCGTTTTATTGATCTGTGGCACGTTATTGATTAATAGAGACGCTACACTATGGACCCCTTATGTTTGTCTAATTTCAGGCATGATATTGTGGTTTGTAGGATGGCGATCTAGGCCAAAGAATCGCAAATTTTAGCTAGCACTAATTAATCAGAGGTTCATAATAGAACCGATATCAATTAAGAGGATACCTTCATGGGTGGTATTAGTATTTGGCAACTGCTTATCGTTGCGTTAATCGTTGTCTTGTTGTTTGGAACTAAGAAATTACGCTCTTTGGGTGGTGATTTAGGTGGTGCGGTTAAAGGCTTCAAAAACGCCATGTCTTCAGAAGAAGACAAGAAGGCATTAGAAGACACCGAAGCGGCTAAAACAGCGCAAACAACTCAACAGGCGACTGAAAAGAAACCTGAGTCTAACAAAGAACAGGCGTAACTCTTTATGTTTGACGGTATCGGCTTTATGGAGCTGCTGCTGATCGGTGTTTTGGGGCTAGTGGTTCTTGGCCCCGAACGTCTACCGGTTGCGGTGCGTTCGGTAACGAGTTGGATCCGTGCGATGAAACGCATGGCGAACTCGGTAAAAGAAGAACTTGAGCAGGAGCTGAAGATCGAGCAGTTGCATGCCGATCTTAAAAAAGCCGAGAGCAAAGGTTTATCTAACCTCTCACCTGAACTCAAAGAGTCTATTGAGCAACTAAAGCAAGCGGCGCAGTCAGTGAATCGCCCTTATCAAGTTCAGGATCCGTCAAAAGACACCCCTGCGCCTGAGAATCAAATTCACACTCCTGCTCAAGTGAATCCAGTTCAAGCTAGCCAAACTAATCCAACAGCCACTGTAGAGGCGAGTCAAACATCGGCTTCTCCCGCTACGCCAAGTGAGCCATCTCAGGGCGTGGATACCAGTTCTAACCCGAAAGCCAACGGATAATTCATGTCGCAACAGCAGCCACTTATCAGCCATTTGCTTGAACTTAGGTCCAAGCTGCTAAAATCCATTGCCAGTGTGTTATTAGTGTTCATTTGTAGTGTGTACTGGGCAAATGATATCTACCACTACATGGCAATACCTTTAATGCAGTCTTTACCTCTTGGTGGCAGCATGATTGCGACGGATGTCGCTGCACCATTTTTTGCACCTTTCAAACTAACCCTCGTTTTATCATTTTTTGTGGCAGTGCCCTACGTGTTATTTCAAATTTGGTCCTTCGTGGCACCGGGTTTATATAAACATGAAAAACGCTTAGTGATGCCACTGCTATTCAGCAGTACCTTATTGTTTTATCTCGGTATTGCATTTGCTTATTATCTTGTATTCCCTGTTGTTTTTGGTTTTTTTGCTAACAATGCGCCAGAGGGAGTTCAAGTTGCGACAGATATTACCAGTTACCTTAACTTCATTCTGAAGCTATTCTTTGCCTTCGGTCTATCCTTTGAAATCCCCATTGCCGTTGTTTTACTCTGCTGGTCAGGTGTCACTACACCTGAAGATCTCAAGCAAAAACGTCCTTACATCATAGTGGGCGCCTTTGTCGTCGGCATGCTATTAACCCCACCGGATGTGATTTCCCAGACTATGCTTGCTGTACCAATGCTGTTATTGTTCGAAGGCGGTTTATTAGCGGCTCGTTTCTACAGCAAACCAGATGACGAGTCAGACGAAGAGACTGAACAAACAAACGACTAACGTCCTCGAAGGCGTTAGGGGAATAATATAATAAGGAACATTCTCATGCGCTTAACTCTTATCACGGCAGCGATCATGCTTGTATCTGTCCAAGCAAATGCCAGCATTGAACAGCAGTTAACCCAATGTGCAGCAACCGCCGATAAACTCGACCGCTTGATTTGCTATGACAAGCTAGCAGAAAGCGTAAAAGGCATGACACCTGACACCATTAACACTCAAGCGATACCGGCTACAGTAGCAACAGTTGCAGCCCCTACGACTGCAGCTGCGATAGTGGCAACCGCCCCCCAAGCACCAGCGGCAAAAATTGCCGATGACTTTGGGATGGAAGCCAAGCGTGCTCAAGAAAATACTGTCGATAAGATTTATTTAGAGATTCAATCTATAGCTGAAGATGCTTACGGAGCTATTAAAGTGACTTTCACTAACGGTCAGGTATGGAAACAAACTGATGGCCGTAAGTACAATGTTAAGCAAGGTGAAACTGTCTATATTGAAAAAGCCGCTTTAGGTTCTTTTTTAATGGGTACCGATGATCGCAATGCCAAGGTTCGGGTAAAACGCCTAAAATAATGCCCTCATACATAGATATCGCTGTCAATTTACTTGGCAGCGCACTCGAACAAGATACTGTATCGATAATACAAGCGGCGGCGGACCAAGGGGTTTCGCCGTTAATTGTTATTGGCAGCGATTTAACTGAAAGCGCGGCAGCCATTGCTGTATGCGAGCAATATCCTAACCAACTTTACTGCACTGCTGGTGTGCATCCCCACCATGCCAGTGGTTGGCATGATGGCTCAAACGCCCGACAAGCTGAACTCTGTCACGCACCGCAAGTGGTTGCCGTTGGTGAATGTGGTTTAGACTACAATCGTGATTTCTCCCCGAGACCTATCCAGCGCCAAGCTTTTATTGCCCAACTCGCCTTAGCCGTTGAACTGCAAATGCCAGTGCTAATGCACGAACGCGATGCCCACGAAGACTTTATTGCTATCCTGCGGGAATATCGCCCACAGCTTAGTGGCGCGCTTTTGCATTGTTTCACTGGCACTCACGCACAGATGGAAGCCTATATTGACCTCGATTTACACTTAGGCATAACAGGTTGGGTCTGCGATGAAAGACGCGGCCAAGAACTAGCGCAACTCGTTCCCTTTATTCCGCAGAATCGCATTTTAATCGAGACAGATAGCCCTTACCTACTCCCCCGTAGTATGCGGCCCAAACCTAAATCGAGCAAAAACAAGCCCGAATACCTTCCTTATATCGCAAATTATATTGCAAACCTACGCGGAGAAGATGCGGATGAGTTTGCAAAACGTTGCTACCAAAATAGCTTAGCGTTTTTTAATTTGGATCGAGTCCATGCTTAACAAAAACATGCCACTCATGCTCTTGCTGTGGCTATGGATATGCCCAACACAGGCCTTAGCAACCCTATTGAGCATTGACGAGTCAACCACGACACCTTTAAACCTTACGCCTTGGCTAATGGTCAGCCACCCTACACCAGCAAAAGAACTGGCCGAAATACAAGCTTTGCCAAAAACTGATTGGCATAACTTTACCAATAAAGACATTCAAAAACTCAGCGGCCATGATTTTTGGCTCAGTTTCAGCTTAACCAGCCCTGACGAAACACTTTCGCGCATTTTAGCGCTAGATAACCCTTTGTTAGACAAGGTAACTATCTACCATTTAGTCAATAATAAGCTCATGAATACTGTGCTGATGGGTGATATATTCCCCTATGAGGATCGACCATTCTTGAGCAATATTTTCCTATATCCTTTCAAGATCAACACAGATGACTCCCATACTTTCTATCTGCATATTCAAACTGAAGGTAGTGCTGCAGTACCATTAAACCTATGGTCTTCTAATGACTTAGCTCAAATTGCCGAATCTACAGCCGTTGAGCATGGATTCCAACTTGGTGTACTTGCCGCAATCGGCATTTTTAGTCTTTTTATCGCCATAGCATCGGGCTCATTCAGCTACAGCTATTACTCTGGCTATGTACTTAGCATGACCTTACTCGTTGCCACGATTAACGGTTTTGCCTTCCGATTCCTCTGGCCAGACTGGCCGCTATTGCAGCAAGTTATGGTGCCGTTTTTACTGCCAATCGTTATGGCATTTGCGTTAATGTTTACTGAAAAAATATTACAGCTCAAATATTTAAACCGCCGTATGTTACTCACTTGTCGCTATAGTGCTGTGTATATCCTCTGTGTGGGACTCGCCACACCATTTATCCAATATGGAACGGCGCTCTATATCGAGATCATTTCCGTTGCAGTACTCAGCCTAGTCCTGATGGTCTTTGCCATTACTCAGGCTATCAATGGCCATAAACTGGCACGTATGTACACTATTGGCTGGGTGAGTATGCTGACAGGCGCCTGCATCAGTAGCTTGCTTTATCTCAGCGTGATTGACCTCAATTTAAAACCGCAAACGCCTGTGATGCTTGGGCTGACTTTTGAAATTATCTTCATGTCTCTGGTGCTCGCCATCCGCTATAACGATGAGCGCAAAGCTAAACTACGTATCCAGCAAGAAGCCTTGAAACAAGCACAGAAAATTCGTAGTGCGCGGGAAGAAGCCCTAAAAGCGGAAGCCGAGAGCAATGAGAAACTCGAACAAATGGTACAAGAACGTACCTTAGAGCTTGAAATCACCCTCAGAGAATTGCATGAAGTAAACCAAAAACTCACTGAACAAAGCACTATCGACAGTTTAACTGGGGTCAAAAACCGCAGTGCCTTTGATAAACGTTTAATCGCTGAAAGCCGGATCAGTCGCAGGCAAGAAACTCCCATAGCACTGTTAATGCTTGATATAGATCGCTTCAAGCTGATCAACGACAGATTCGGTCATCTTGCAGGCGATCAAGCATTACGTACAATAGCTCAAACATTACAGCAGCATTTAAAACGGCCAACGGATCTAGTGTCACGTTTTGGGGGGGAGGAATTTGCTATCATCCTTCCTAATACAACTGCAGAAGGTGCTCTCCAAGTTGCTGAAACAATAAGAGACGCTGTTGCCTCTATTCATTTTGAATGGGAAGGTGAAGCGATACCTTTGACTATCAGTATCGGAGTCAGTGCCGATATAGTGACCCACGATCAACACAGTACTAAATTACTAGAACAAGCAGATAAAGCCCTCTACCAAGCCAAAAACGGTGGACGTAATCAAGTCAGCTTGTATTTGTCGGATCAAGCAAGACCAGTACCTAATTAGGAGTCAAATGTGAATATCATTACCAGTGCCTTCCCTCAGCGTAGAATGCGCCGCATGCGTAAACATGATTTTAGCCGTCGCCTCATGGCCGAAAATCATCTAACGGTCAATGACTTGATTTACCCAATGTTTATTCTAGAAGGCACTAATCGCAGTGAAAAAATAGCCTCTATGCCCGGTGTTGAGCGCTACTCGATAGACTTACTACTGAAAGAAGCTGAAGAACTGGTTGAGTTAGGTATCCCATTGATCGCACTTTTCCCTGTGACGCCTGCAGAGAAAAAAACATTAATGGCAGAAGAAGCCTATAACGCAGATGCCCTAGTGCAACGTGCAGTGCGCGAGCTCAAAAAAGCCTTTCCACAGCTAGGCATCATGACTGACGTGGCACTAGATCCTTTCACCACTCACGGTCAAGACGGCATCATAGACGAAACGGGTTATATCCTTAACGATATCACCACCGAGATTTTAGTGAAGCAAGCACTGTCACACGCCGATGCTGGAGCTGACATCATTGCACCATCGGACATGATGGATGGCCGTATTGGCGCGATTCGCCAAGCATTAGAAGCGGCAGGACACGTCAACACCCAAATAATGGCTTACTCGGCAAAATACTCTTCAAACTACTACGGTCCATTCCGTGATGCCGTAGGGTCAGCGGGTAACCTCAAAGGTGGAAATAAGCATAGCTATCAAATGGATCCAGCGAACAGTGACGAAGCTTTGCATGAAGTCGCACTCGATATCCAAGAAGGAGCCGATATGGTGATGGTTAAGCCAGGTATGCCGTATTTAGATATAGTGCATCGCGTTAAAACTGAACTTGCAGTACCAACATTCGCCTATCAAGTCAGTGGTGAATACGCCATGCATATGGCTGCAATCCAAAATGGATGGTTAGCAGAAAAAGCCATCGTCATGGAATCCCTACTCTGCTTTAAACGCGCAGGCGCAGACGGTATTTTAACTTACTTCGCTAAACGTGCTGCCCAGTGGCTTAAAGAAGCTTAAGCAACCTAATGCGAAAGTAATGCAAAAGCACCACCTCAAAGCAGCCTTCTGGCTGCTTTTTTTATCGATGAATAGTGCAAGAATCTGGAAGTAAAGCTTGTGTATTAAGGGGAAGAAAAGACTCGCCAACAAAGCTAATAGCAATACTTACAGTCGGCAGCATTGCTATTAGTGCAAAGAATGTTCAGATTACAGACGCAAAAAAGCCAGCTTATTCAGCTGGCTTTGTTACATCTCAATGAGATAATTAGGCGCTTGGCGATGACCTACTCTCACATGGGGAGACCCCACACTACCATCGGCGCGTTTGCGTTTCACTTCTGAGTTCGGGATGGGATCAGGTGGTTCCACAAGGCTATTGTCACCAAGCAAATTCTTTATTCTAGGATTAAACACTAGATTGTAATGGTGCTGATACCCAGAATCGAACTGGGGACCTCATCCTTACCAAGGATGCGCTCTACCGACTGAGCCATATCAGCAATTCTATACTAATCAATTAAGATTATTTAAATTAGGCGCTTGGCGATGACCTACTCTCACATGGGGAGACCCCACACTACCATCGGCGCGTTTGCGTTTCACTTCTGAGTTCGGGATGGGATCAGGTGGTTCCACAAGGCTATTGTCACCAAGCAAATTCTGTTTATTACCGTGTCCATCTCTGGACCACGTTAATAATAATTCGGAAAGCTGATTTTCTGTTGAGTCTTTAACTTTATCAAGTATCTGTATCCAGTCTAAGGCTTTTCGTACGACCTCCATGGAAGGAGGAAGTGCTAGAAAATGTCTGGAACATTTTCAGTAAAACCCATCTGGGTTGTATGGTTAAGCCTCTCGAGTCATTAGTACATGTTAGCTCAACGCCTCACAACGCTTACACACCATGCCTATCAACGTCCTAGTCTCGAACGGCT